>NZ_JCAJXC010000009.1:0-164809 GCF_059278965.1 Pedobacter sp. NEAU-ZC8 | reverse complement strand
TGATTTTGATATTGTCAAGAATTTATTTCTAAATTTTTTCTTTTTGTTTTTCACTGTTTCCAGCGATGGTTACCTGCTAGAGGTAAACGCAAAAAGAGACGTTATCTTACTCCTTTTCAGCCTTTCAAATCTTTCTTCTTTATCCTTCTCACTGTTTCCCTTCCTCCGAAGCGGAGTGCAAATGTAGAAGAAAATTTTCGGGCTGCAAAACAATATGTAGAAATATCTTGTTTAAACCTGCTAAGATGCTGTGAGACAAGGCAAATTATTTGCACAGCTTTTCACAGTACTTCGTGTCGCTTGTACAATAAGGTAAACCGGCGGGTTAATACTTCCCTTTCTAAGCAGGCTTATCCTTAGATCAACCCTTACTATCCTGCTGTTTACAACAAATCTCAAAACGCTGTTTAACAATGCTTTATTGCCAGAGACTCCATTTTACCGGCACATTTTAGTGTTACAGAGGTGTGTTATCTATCTGTAGCGAAGAAAGATCCCCTCGCCTTTTTAATGTCCAGGATTACCAACCTTCAGCCAAAACATGCATCTAGCTACCTACAGCTTGATGTAGCATATATATAGAGTATCAACCTCTACGATATAGTATCACCGCCATCGTACCAACCTCAAGTCTGCCGTCAAAACGAGTAGTATGGTGACTTAAATGGCTTTTTTGATTGCTCTTAAAGGGCTTTCCGACGCCTCTTAAACGCATTTTCTTCGCCTGGAGGCGAACTATAGGCGAACAATAGGCGAACAATACGCGGTCAAGAGGCGAACAAGAGCCGATCAACAAGCAAAGCTGTTCGCTGCCCATCACTTCTGTAGTTTCATATAGTACCTACAACTAAGGCTTATTCAAGCGGGTTGTCCACAGTTGATACTCCAAAAAAGACTACGCCTCAAAGAAGTCCTGTGTTAATGCTATCATTCGAACCCCCATAACATTCAATAGCAAAGTTGCATGCTAGGCTCGGCTATTTGAAACCTTCAACCCGTCTGGACTTCGATTTTTCGAGTGCTTATTAGCAATCCTAGGAGACCTGCTCAATTTTTGAAATATCTCATCGTACTAAACACTAATATTCAGTACCTTAGCTCACCAGCCCAGATAGCGCTTTATAAACAACCTACTCAGCTGATCTACATCCAGGAACTCGACTTGCACTTAACGCACTCTTTTTAAGCTGCCACCCTTCCTTACAATGCCCTAAGCTTTCTTCCAGAATACCTACGATACTGAACAGGTCACAAGCATTCATCATTACTGCCCGTTTATGCAACCGATGTGATCCATCGCCAAGCTTGCAATCAACTTAAACCATCATATTATGAAAAACTTGAACACTAAAACCTTATTCCTGCTCGGTCTGATTGTTCTACTGGGATGTGAAAAAAAGGAAGAAAACTTTGAGCGCGAGGCAAGCATCGATGTTGAAGCGGCGGCAACAGTACCACTATCGAAAGTACGGGTGCAAAACGAATTTGGAAAGTACTTTGAAGCGTTGGACACCATTTGTGCACCCTACCTCAGGTATACAACAAAAATGGACATTTCAAAAATCCCTAATGAAACGTTTGTGTCTACGTTACAAGATGGAAATTTAACAATGACCCTATCCTTTGGTGACGACAGTTCACCCAGGAAATACAACCCTACCACAACCGGGTGGTGGAGAAACTGGAATGAAAGCCCATATGTTGAAGAAAAAAATCCGCACGTGTTGATTACGAGTGACTGGTCTACAACTACCATAACGCTTTCCAAGAAATGTTACGTTTTTGGATTTGAGATGTCAGCACTCCTGAACTTTAGCAGTGACGATCCTGTTGTATATGGCGCGAGTTACCTGGATACAGACCGGCTACCTGACGATCGTCCGATCGGGCGAATATACCAGGAGGTGAAATCGCCTGGAGGTGCCCGGCTGTTTGCAGTTAAATCGGCAATTCCGTTTAACCGGGTGACAATCTACTTTACAGAAGGTTCAGCCACCTTCACCAGGGCCTATGCCATAACAAACCTGCGGTATGTGACGAGCAAGAAAATCTTTGAACAACATAATAACTGATCACCACCTCCTACATTGGAATACACAAAAAAGGGTACCTGACCGGTACCCTTTTTTGTGTATTCCTAAACTTGCGACTAATACTGCCCGGTAGCCAGCATCACCAAGGTACAAGCTTCAACGGGCTCGATCGCATTGCTCTTCAGCAATGCTTCCAACTCATCGTTTTCTGTACCTGGATTGAAGATCACCCTTTTCGGATTGGTCTTCAAAATATAATCGTAATATTCACTCTGCAAATGTGGACCTACATACATTGTAATCGTATGCACATCCTGATGGATCTCACCTGGCTTCTCAATGTCCACCCCAGCAACTGCCCCGTTCTTAATGCCCACATTGATGATGTCGTGGCCTTTAGCTTTAAGCATCTGAGCCGCCTTGTAAGCATATCGACTCGGGTTTGGCGTTGCGCCTATGATTAATGTATTTTTCATAACAATATATATAAGGATGATAAAACAAGATTGTATTTAATCCATGCTTTACAACAAGTCCCCTAAATTAATGTTTTATTGAAATTTTAGCACAGCATTCGCGCAGTTGATGCCGTCAATTGCCGCAGACACGATCCCGCCAGCATAGCCTGCACCTTCCGCGCAAGGGAATAAGCCCTGCACCTGTGGATGCTGGAAACTTTCCTTATCCCTCGGAATGCGTACCGGGGAGGAGCTTCTGCTTTCCACACCTACCAGAATAGCTTCATTGGTATAATAACCCTTCATTTTCTTGCCAAATTTCGGCAGGGCCTGCTGCAAACTGGTAAATACAAAGTCTGGCAGGGTATCCTTTAGCATAACACTTTTCGTACCCGGCAGATAGGAGTTCTTCGGTAGATCGACGGACAAGCGGTTCTCTACAAAATCTACCATCCGCTGTGCGGGCGCAACAAGATCTCCGCCACCAAGCTTGAACGCCGTTCTTTCAATTGCGGCCTGAAAATGCATCATCCGCAGCGGATCCTCGCCTGGTACATCATTCAAGTTGATCTGCACTACCGTTCCTGAATTTGCAAAAGGATTATTTCTTTTAGAAGGCGACCAGCCATTTACCACGATCTCCTCTTTATAAGTAGCACATGGTGCAATGATCCCCCCGGGGCACATGCAGAAGGAGAACACCCCACGTTCTTCCACCTGCTCTACGAGGCTGTAGTTGGCCGGGGGCAGAAAAGGACTGCGGATATCGCAATGATATTGCGCGGCGTCAATGATCGCTTGCGGATGCTCAATGCGAACGCCAAGTGCGAAAGGTTTAGCCTCTACCAGAATATTCTTCCGGTGCAGCAATTCATAAATGTCACGTGCCGAATGCCCCGTTGCCAGAATCACGGCATCAGCCAGTAGCTTCTCGCCGTCATTTACAATCACGCCCTTGATCTTTCCTGACGACAGGATAAGATCAGTAACCTTACGGTCGAACTGCACTTCACCACCAGCTTCAAGAATGGTCTCCCGTATGGCAGTTATGATTTGGGGCAGCTTATTAGTACCAATATGTGGACGCGCATCAATCAGGATATCTTCTTTTGCACCGTGTTGTACAAAAATTTCCAGTACCTGATTCACATCTCCGCGTTTATTGGAACGAGTATATAATTTACCGTCTGAGTAGGTGCCTGCCCCACCCTCACCGTAGCAGTAGTTGGATTCGGTATTTACCAACCCTTGCTTGTTAATGGCTGCAAGATCCCGGCGCCGTTGCTTTACGTCCTTACCGCGCTCCAGTACAATCGGCTTAAAGCCATTCTGGATACACTGCAGTGCCGCGAATAAACCAGCGGGACCAGCACCAACAATGAGCACAGGAGTTTTATCCGCTACACTCAGATACTTTACCACATCGTTTTCCGGTTGGGGGACTTCATCGATGAAAACACGAACTTGTAAACGGTAAATGACCACCCTGGAACGGGCGTCAATGGATCTTTTCAGAATCTTGTAGTCATTTATTCTGGCCTGGTTGATCTTTAGCGCATCTGCCAAAGTGTGCAAAATAACAGTCTTGTTGTCCAGATTTTCCGGAGCGAGTTTAATTTCTATGTCTTTTAGCATATTCCTGTCAGGTTTTTATCCTGAATCGTAACAAAGGTACAGAAATTGATTCTAAACCGTATATTAACGTGGATAAACCAATGTTATAGGTGAAGCTAAAATTTAAAACTTCATTTAATTAATTTTTAAGACATGAAAAAAATTGTATTAGTAGTTGTAGGTATTCTGGTTCTATTTGTGGTCTTCAGCGGTTGCAGTGGCTACAATAACTTAGTTCAACTGGATGAGGATGTAAAAACAAAATGGAGTCAGGTAGAGACACAATACCAACGCCGTTCTGATTTAATTCCAAACTTAGTGAGCACGGTTAAAGGTGCTGCGAAATTTGAGCAGACAACGCTAACGCAAGTTATCGAGGCACGTTCAAAAGCTAGCCAGATTACGGTAGACCCAACTAAACTTACCGCAGAGAACATTGAAAAATTTCAGAGCGCTCAAGGTGAAGTTAGCCAGGCATTAGGACGTTTAATGGTGCTTACAGAAAACTATCCGCAGCTACGTGCCACACAACAGTTCAGCGATCTTTCCGTACAACTGGAAGGTACGGAGAACAGAATTGCAACTGCACGTCGTGATTTTAACCAATCGGTACAGACTTTCAACACGAAAGTACGCTCCTTCCCGAACAACCTAACTGCAGGTTTATTTGGGTTCCAACAAAAAGCTGGTTTCAAAGCTGATGCTGGTGCGCAAAATGCACCTAAAATTGAATTCTAATTTATTGATCACATCTGGTAAGGGTAAAGCTGGTTTTTTCTAAGACCAGCCTTACCCTTATCTTTATTATAGCAAGCTATGGCTATTTTCACAGAAGAAGAACAGGAACTTATTGCAACTACCATTGCCGATGCGGAGAAATTGACCTCCGGGGAAATCCGCATTGCCATTGAAAAGCATTGTAAAACCGATGCTTTTGAACGTGCAACGGAATATTTCTTTAAGCTGGACATGGATAAGACGGCCGAGAAAAACGGCGTATTGATCTACCTGGCTTATGAAGACCATAAGTTCGCCATTATCGGCGACAGCGGCATCAACCGTGTGGTTCCGGAAGATTTCTGGGAGACCACGCAGATTGCGATGAAAGCGCATTTCGCCAGCGGGAACTATGCCAGTGGCATCATCGCCGGTGTTACACTTGCCGGTGAGAAGCTTGCCGTATTCTTCCCTACTGCGCATGATGATGTAAATGAGCTGCCTAACGACATCATCGATATGGATAAACATAAATTTTAACACGGCATGAAATTACATGATCTTGCAATCTACACCATGACGAAGATCATGTTACCTTCATCAATAAAACCAAACATACAACAGATGAAAAAACTAGTAATAGCTTTTTTACTGGCGCTTACCTGTGGAACTGTTTTTGGGCAGGACTTACCTGAAAAGCCCAGTAAACTGGTAAACGATTATACAGGAACTTTGTCCGCCTCGGAAGTACAGCAGCTCGAAAATAAACTGGTCGCCTTTGATGATTCCACTTCAACACAGATTGCAATTGCTATCGTGAAGACGGTTGGGGATTATGACATCAACGATTATACTTTACAGCTGGGTCGAAAGTGGGGCGTTGGCGGTGCCGAGAAGAATAATGGGATCATGATTGTAGTTGCCCTTGGCGACCGGAAGATCTCCATTCAGACAGGTTATGGTGTAGAGGGTGCCTTGCCAGATATTTATACCAACCGGATTATAGAGACTGATATCAAACCTGCTTTTAAAGCCGGCGATTACTATGGCGGCCTGCAGGCAGGTACCGACTCTATGATCAAGTTGGTTAAAGGCGAATATAAGAATGATAACCCGCGTGCTAAAAAACGCGACAACAGCAGCGCTATTCCTGTGCTGATCATCATCATCGTTATCATCATCCTGATCATCAGAAAAGGCGGTGGCCGGGGCGGAAGTCAGGTTATCGGTGGCCGTGGTGTGGCAGATGCGCTATTCTGGAGCATGCTCCTTGGTGGCGGAAATCGCGGTCATCATGGTGGTGGCTTCGGCGGAGGTGGTTTTGGCGGGGGCAGCGGTGGCGGAGGCTTCGGCGGTTTTGGCGGCGGAAGTTTTGGCGGCGGCGGAAGCAGCGGCAGTTGGTAATTAAAACAATAAATGGAAATTAAAAAATGGGATAAGCTTTCCACAAGATATGTGGTTAGAGAAAAATGGGCTACGTTACGTGTCGATACCTGTAAACTGCAGGACGGCGTTATTAAAGATGATTACTATGTACTGGAATACCCGAACTGGGTTAATGCAGTAGCGATTACCAAAGAAAACAAGATGATCCTGGTAAGGCAGTATAGACATGCTGCAGACATCATTTCACTGGAGATACCCGGTGGTGTGATCGATGGCGATGAAGACCCGGCAGATGCCGTAAAAAGAGAGCTATTGGAGGAAACCGGCTATTCTTTCGAAAACATTGAGTTAATTGCAACCTTATACCCGAATCCGGCGACGTCCACCAATCAGACTTTCACCTACCTGTTAACCGGGGGCGAGAAAACGCATGAACAAAGCCTTGATGAACACGAGTTCCTGGCCGTGGAAGAGTATACGCTTGAAGAAGTTAAACAGTTGTTATTGAACAATAAAATTGACCAGGCATTACACAGTGCGGGTATCTTCTATGGATTGGCGAAACTTGGTGTTTTAAGTTAGCATTCACTTCAAAAAAGAAAGGCCCTGATGAACGTTCATCAGGGCCTTTCTTTTTTGAAGTGAAATTTAGCTCATCTTCAGCTTCTTCTGGATATCGTGTACGTATCCTTTAAATTTCTTGTCTGTTTCGATCAGGTCTTCCACAGTTTGGCAGGCATAGATTACGGTTGAGTGATCTCTTCCGCCAAAGAATGCGCCAATAGTCTTTAACGATGATTTCGTATGGCTCTTAGAAAGGTACATCGAGATCTGACGGGCCTGAACGATCTCACGTTTACGTGTAGGTGATTTTACCATATCTACAGGAACCTCAAAATACTCGCATACCAACTTCTGTATGAACTCCATTGAAATCTCTTTAGAAGTGTGCTTAATGAAATTCTTAAGCATTGTTTTCGCAAGTGCCAGGTCAATTTCCTTCTTGTTCATGGTGGACTGAGCCAGCAATGATACCATCGCGCCTTCCAGCTCACGCACATTGTTATCAATGTTATGGGCTACATACTCAATCACCTCTGAAGGTAACTCAATACCGTCTGCATACATCTTCTTTTTAAGGATGGCAATTCTGGTCTCCAGGTCCGGCACCTGTAGGTCGGCAGAAAGGCCCCACTTGAAACGGCTTAACAAACGCTCTTCTAATCCGGATAGATCTTTTGGTGATTTATCAGAAGATAAGATAACCTGCTTGCCCGATTGATGCAGGTGATTGAAGATGTGGAAGAAGATATCCTGTGTTTTCTCCTTACCGGCAAAGTTGTGCACATCATCCATGATGATTACATCCATCGCCTGATAGAAGTTTACAAAGTCATTAATGGTGTTGTTCTTCAAGGAATCCACAAACTGCTGACAGAACTTTTCACAAGAAACGTAGATGACCAGCTTGTCTGGCATGGTTCTCTTGATTTCATTTCCGATAGCCTGTGCAAGGTGTGTTTTTCCAAGACCTACACCACCATAAATCATTAGTGGATTAAAAGAAGTACCACCCGGTTTAGCAGCAACAGCATAACCTGCAGAACGGGCTAAACGGTTGCAATCGCCCTCAATGTAGTTTTCGAATGTGTAGTTAGAATTTAACTGTGGGTCAACATTCAGTTTCTTCAATCCTGGGATGATGAATGGGTTCTTAATGTCTTTGTTGATGGCTACAGGAATAGGCATCGACTGGATCTTCGCTTCAGCTCCGTTACCGTTGGAAGGCATGTTCGTGGTGTATGGATTACCCGTGCTTGAGGACTTGTCAACAACGATGTTATATTCCAGTCTTCCTTCATCCCCAAGTTGCTTTTTGACAGTCTTACGAAGCAATCCAACATAGTGCTCTTCCAGCCACTCATAGAAGAATAAACTAGGCACCTGTATGGTTAAAACTTTGCCATCTAACTTAAGGGCTGTGATCGGCTCGAACCAAGTTTTGAAACTTTGGCTCGGGATGTTATCCTTAATGATTTGAAGACAGTTTTTCCACACTTCGGTACAAGTTTTTTCCATTGTTATTCTTAATTTGTTGGTTTACAGTGACGATAGGAGCGTAATGAATTGGCTCATTCGAGAGATCAAAAATTCAAAAAATTATCAACAAAATGAACAGAAATTTGATTTAAATCGTAACTGCTTAAGACGTAGCTGCATACCTCACCGAACTTCAACGTTTAATGTGGATAACTCTAAAATCGGCAAATAAATTGTGCAAATCCGGTTATTTTTAGTATTCACCAAAAGACCCTCTCAACACGTCCGCAATTTCGCCCAAAGTAGCATAAACCTCCACTGAAGCTAGTATAAAGGGCATTAAGTTGCTTTCTGTTGCTGCTGCAGCCTTTAAATCATCCAGCGTTTTTTGCACCAAATCGGCATTCCGCTGCGTTTTCAACAATCTTAGCTGCTCCATCTGAAAAGTACGGATGGATTCATCGATTTCCATGGTTTCAGTGATGTTTTCAAGATCTTGAGTAAACTTATTAACACCGACAATGATCCGGCTGCCATTCTCCACCTCGAGCTGGTGTTGATAACTTGCTGCAGCAATCTCGTTCTGGATGTAGCCGTTCTCGATGGCTTCGACCGAACCGCCCATCGCATCGATCCTTTCGATGTAAATTTGGGCTGCCTGCTCGATCTCGTCGGTTAGTGCCTCTATGAAATAGGAGCCCGCAAGAGGGTCTACAGTGTCAGTTACCCCACTCTCAAAGGCAATGACCTGCTGGGTGCGCAGGGCGATCTTGGCAGCCGCCTCGGTAGGCAATGACAGGGCCTCATCATAGCCATTTGTATGCAGGGATTGGGTGCCGCCAAGCACTGCCGCCATGGCCTGGTTGGTTACTCTGATCACGTTGTTCAGGGGCTGTTGAGCCGTCAATGTAGAGCCCCCGGTCTGGGTGTGAAAACGGAGCATCTGCGCTTTCTCATCGGTCGCGCCAAGACCTTTTGTGATGCCTGCCCACATCCGCCTTGCGGCTCTGAACTTGGCGATCTCTTCAAAGAAATTATTGTGACAGTTAAAAAAGAAGGACAGTCGTTTTGCGAATATGTTAATATCTAAACCCTTCTCTAAGGCGGCGTTTAAGTATGCTTTTCCATTAGCTAAAGTGAAGGCCAATTCCTGCACCGCTGTAGATCCTGCCTCGCGGATGTGGTATCCGGATATGGATATGGTGTTCCACTTGGGCACCTCCTTACTGCAATATTCAAAGATGTCGGTGATGATACGCATGGAGGGTTTAGGCGGATAGATATAGGTGCCACGTGCCGCGTATTCCTTAAGTATATCATTTTGTATGGTACCGGAGATCTTCTTCAGGTCAGCGCCTTGCTTTTTGGCCAATGCAATGTACATCGCCAATAATATAGAAGCTGTGGCATTAATGGTCATGGAAGTGGTGATGTCTTCCAGCTTGATGCCATCGAAGAGGATCTCCATATCTCTTAAAGAATCAATAGCTACCCCTACTTTTCCGACCTCTCCTTCTGCCATGTCATGGTCGGAGTCGTAGCCGATCTGCGTGGGCAGGTCAAAAGCCACCGACAAGCCCATGGTACCCTGGCTTAGGAGATAGTGGTAGCGTTCATTGGAAGCTTTAGCAGTAGAGAATCCGGCATATTGGCGCATGGTCCAGAGCCGGCCTCGGTACATATCTTTCTGTATACCCCTTGTAAAAGGAAATGCTCCGGGCTTTTCAGGTGTACGATTATAAGGTGGATAAGTTTCTTTGATTTCAATACCAGAGCTGGTCACAAATTTCTTTTCAGTCATGTCAATGAGGTCTAGGCCTACGGATTTTTGTTTAAGTTCCGTAATAATTAATGCTTTCGCTTCAACAAAAATGTACAAATTATTTATATTAATTATATTTGTTATTCCTAAATTGAAACAAGATGAGTACAGCAGTTGATACAGCATTTGCACCTGTTATTTTTACAGAAGGCGCAGTAAAAGAACTACTTAAGCTGAAAGACCAGCAAGAGATCGGTGAAAACTTTGGCTTACGTGTTGGCGTAGAAGGCGGAGGTTGCTCGGGCATGAGCTATGTGTTGGGTTTCGACCAGAAGAAAGAAGGCGATCAGGAATTTATCATCAGCGGAATTAAGGTTTTCATGCATAAAGCACACCAGATGTACCTTTTAGGAATGCAGGTGGACTGGCAGGATGGCTTAAATTCCAGAGGATTTACTTTCAGCAATCCGAATGCAGCAAGTTCATGTGGATGCGGCAGCAGTTTCTCCGTATAAATAGTAGATATTCTTTGTAACATATCACAGGGTCCCGTTGTCTTAACAGCGGGACTTTTTTGTGAAGTCCCTTTATTGGCTAACCACATACTTCAATGACTTATCAAGAAAACGTCCGGCTCGCGCTGCAATCCATTCAAAGTAACCGTCTGCGTACCATGTTAACGGCATTGATCATTGCGATCGGACTCATGGCACTGGTAGGCATTCTAACAACCTTGGATGCGGTTAAGAAAAGTATGACGGACGCTTTCTCTAGCATGGGTGCCAATTCCTTTACCATCCGCAACCGCGGGATCGGTATTCGTGTAGGTGGCTCGGGCCAGCGACCAAAACCTTTCCCGGTGATCCGTTACGAAGATGCCATCAAATTTAAAGAACAGCTTAATACACCAGCTACCGTAGCGGTGACCATTAGGGCCACTGGGGGAGCAACAGCGAAATATGGTTCGATTAAGACCAATCCGAACATCAGCGTGCAAGCCATTGATGAAAATGGACTTGCTGCACAAGGACTGGAACTCGTCGAGGGACGGAACCTGAACAAGTCGGAAATCTTCACCGGCACCAATAACTGCATCATCGGAAATGAATTGAAGACCACCTTGTTTAAAGATGAATCTCCGATAGATAAGATCATAAACGTTGGTAACAACAGATTGAAGATCATTGGGGTTTTGGATGCTAAGGGCTCCAGCATGGGCAATAACAGTGACAGATCCGTTTACGTACCACTGCTTAGAGGAAAACAGATGATCACCAGCTCCGAGCCTTCCTATACCATCACGGTAATGGTGCCGAGCAACGATCTAATGGAGAACATCATTGGTGAATCGACCGCGGAATTCCGGAACATCCGGAAGCTCAAAGTTAAACAGCCTAACAATTTCGAGATCACCAAGAGTGATGCAGTAGCACAAACGCTATTCGAAAACCTGGCCTTCATTGCAATTGGCGGTGTAGCTATCGGAGCAATTACGCTCATCGGGGCTTCCATCGGACTAATGAACATCATGCTGGTTTCGGTGACGGAACGTACCCGGGAGATCGGGATTCGCAAAGCTATCGGCGCCAATCCCTCAACCATCCGTAAACAGTTCCTGATCGAAGCGGTGATGATCTGCCTGTTTGGTGGTGCGCTAGGCATATTGCTTGGAATTGGTCTCGGGAACGCCATATCGCTCGCCATGGGTGGTACTTTTATTATCCCTTGGCTGTTCATCGTTGGAGGCTTTGCACTTTGTGTGTTTGTAGGTATTATTTCAGGCTACTATCCTGCTAAGAAGGCATCTAAACTCGATCCCGTAGAAGCTTTACGTTACGAATAACCATCTATACCGCGTAAAAGAATTAACTCGGTTAGTTCCCTGCCAGCACTGCGGGCCTGGTCGCTAACTTAACCTATACAAAGAAGGGTGCCGATAACTTATCGGCACCCTTCTTTGTATATGAACTTTTCTATGACTAACGCGCTTTGTACTGCGTGTCATAGTAAGCCTGGTAGTTTCCAGAAGTCACGTCTTTCAACCATTCCTCATTCTCCAGGAACCAGTCTACGGTTTTTGCCAGACCTTCTTCAAACTGCAGGCTTGGTACCCAACCAAGTTTTTGCTGGAGCTTAGTAGAATCGATCGCGTAGCGAAGATCGTGGCCTGCACGGTCAGTAACATAGGTAATCAGCTTTGCAGATTCACCCGCTGGTCTTCCAAGCTTTTCATCCATGATACGGCATAGCAGGTTGATCAGATCAATGTTCTTCCATTCATTATGACCGCCAATATTATACGTTTCACCGCTTGCCGCCTGATGAAAGATCACGTCAATTGCGCGTGCATGATCTTCTACCCATAACCAGTCGCGAACGTTCTCTCCCTTTCCATAAACCGGAACAGGCTGATTGTTCTTGATGTTGTTGATGGCAAGTGGGATAAGTTTCTCTGGGAAATGGTGCGATCCATAGTTATTTGAACAGTTGGAGATCACCACATC
This sequence comes from Pedobacter sp. NEAU-ZC8, assembly GCF_059278965.1. Lineage (NCBI taxonomy): Bacteria > Pseudomonadati > Bacteroidota > Sphingobacteriia > Sphingobacteriales > Sphingobacteriaceae > Pedobacter > Pedobacter sp. NEAU-ZC8. The sequence continues at coordinate 152,295 of NZ_JCAJXC010000009.1, read as the reverse complement.
CAGTCCGTAGGTATCATGATAAGCACGTACAAAATGATCTGAACTTGCTTTTGACGCTGAATATGGGCTATGTGGATCATACGCCGTGCTTTCAGTAAACATTCCGGTTTCCCCCAAGGCACCATAAACCTCGTCAGTAGATACATGATAGAACCTTTTGGTATCGTAGTGTCCTTTCCAATATTCTCTTGCGGCATTTAGGAGGTTTACCGTACCAATAACATTAGTCATCACAAAAGCTGTCGGATCCGAGATCGAGCGGTCAACATGCGATTCTGCGGCCAGGTGAATTACAGCGTCAAAGTTTTCAGCTTCAAACAGATTGTTCATCTCGGCAGCATCTGTAATGTCCGCTTTTACGAATCTGTAATTTGGCTTATCTTCAACATCCTTAAGATTTGCCAGGTTCCCTGCATAAGTTAGTTTATCGAGATTTACAATCTCGTACTCCGGATAAGTGTTCACGAATCTCCGTACAACATGTGAACCGATAAAACCGGCTCCACCGGTGATTAAGATTTTTTTCATGGGGTATATTGTATTAAATGAAGCATTTTCAGCCCACACCTGCTAGAAACTTTCTGGTAAGCCTAAGGCTTCGGCAGTTTCTGCAAATTTGGGCATATATGCCTTTTTGAGCAATTTATTTAGCGCGTCCTGCAGATCAAACTGCAGGTCTTCATGTAGTTTCAGGAATTTCTTATAAACGGAAAGTGATGTACGTAGAAAGTACAACACCATCCGGTCATTATATTTACTTAAAGTGGCGTGAATACTTGCGGTCAGCACCAGTGGAATCTGGTTCAGCAGCTGCATACGAAGCTCAATTTCCGAGTTCAGATCTTTCGTTACTTTATAGTGGTGATTGATCTTACCATTCAGGGTACGCAGCAGAAGCAGGGTATCCTTCACGTTGAACCTGATATTTGCTGTCAGGGCAGCGATGTTATCTTCAATCAATTCTGAAAGGGCCAATCTTCGTCCTTCCAAATCTGAAGCATCCTCCAGCAGCTTGAAGTGCAAGTGTTCGGTAAGGATCTTATCTTTCGCAATCAACCGCAGCAGCAGCTTATCCTTTTCCTTTGCAGGCAGAGAAGTGATGGCGTATTTAAGATCCTTATGTTCGCTTAAAACCATTAAAACGGGTTATCTTTCAAGTACTTCTCCCAGTTCCATGCCGAACGCATCATCTCCTGAATGCCAAGTTCAGCCTTCCAGCCTAGTTCATTGGCAGCTTTGGTCACGTCTCCGTAAACCTGCTCAATATCCCCTTCTCTCCTTGGACCAATCTGGTAATTTAGCTTTTCACCTGTTGATTCTTCAAAGGCATGGATGATCTCCAGTACCGATGAACCTTTACCGGTTCCAAGGTTAAACACCTCATAATTAGAGCTGGCCACCTTACTTTCCAAGCGCTTAATAGCAGCAACGTGCGCTTTAGCAAGATCTACCACGTGGATGTAATCGCGGATCGCACTGCCGTCCGGGGTATTGTAGTCGTTACCATAAACCGTTATCGGACCACGTTTGCCTATCGCAGACTGTGTAATGAACGGCACCAGGTTCTGCGGTACTCCAATCGGAAGTTCACCGATCAATGCAGATTCATGGGCGCCTACAGGGTTAAAATACCTTAAAGAGGTCACGAACAGCTCCGGGCTCACTGCACAGGCCTCAGACAACATTTCTTCAGCGATCTGTTTGGTGTTACCATAAGGAGATTCCGCTCTTTTAACCGGGGCAGCTTCCGTCACCGGTAACTGGTCTGGCTGGCCATATACTGTGCAGGATGAAGAGAATACAAAATCAATTTTGCTGTTAAAAGCGAACAGCAGGTTAAGCAGTGAGTAAAAGTTATTTCTGTAGTACTTCAGGGGTTGCTGTACCGACTCCCCTACTGCTTTGAAAGCAGCAAAATGGATCACACCTGTAATGTCAGTGTTTGCCGCTACAAAGTCCCTTACTTTTGTTTCATCACATAGATCCAGCTCCACGAATTCCGGCTTCTTACCGGTGATTGTTTCTAACTGGTTTAATATCTTAGGATTTGAATTTGAAAAATCATCGACGATGATGACATCATAGCCTGCTGCATATAGTTCTACTACAGTGTGTGAGCCGATGAAGCCCGTGCCACCGGTAACTAATATCTTTGCCATTTACTATTTGTTATAAGTTGTAAAATCTTTATGTTCAACGTTAACCAAAGCTTCTTGAGGAAGGGTTTTGAAATATTCATAGGTGATCTTCAAACCTTCTTCCCTGCTCACCTTTGGCTCCCAGCCTAAGATCTCTCTTGCTTTTGTGATATCCGGGCGACGCTGTTTTGGATCATCCACTGGAAGATCTCTAAGCACCAGCTTTTGTGTTGTACCAGTCAGTTTAATGATCTCCTCGCCAAACTGCTTAATCGTAATTTCATCTGGGTTACCGATGTTCATCGGTAGTGCATAGTCGCTGAATAACAAACGATAAATACCCTCGATCAAGTCATCCACATAACAGAAAGAACGGGTTTGTGAGCCGTCGCCAAACACAGTAAGATCTTCACCCCTTAGCGCCTGACCAATAAAAGCAGGTAATACACGTCCATCATTCAGTCGCATTCTAGGACCATAGGTATTGAAAATCCTTACAATCCTGGTCTCCAGACCGTGGAAAGTATGATATGCCATGGTCATGGCTTCCTGAAAACGTTTCGCTTCATCATATACACCCCTTGGACCAACCGGGTTTACATTACCCCAGTATTCCTCAGGCTGTGGATTTACGTTTGGATCACCGTAAACCTCTGAAGTAGAAGCGATGATCATTCTTGCACCTTTAGCACGTGCAAGTCCAAGCAGGTTATGGGTACCCAGGGAACCTACCTTTAAGGTTTGAATCGGGATCTTTAAATAGTCGATTGGACTTGCTGGAGAAGCGAAATGAAGTATATAATCCAGGTCACCAGGAACATATACAAACTTTGACACGTCATGATGCGCAAATTCGAAGTTCTCCAGTGGAAATAGGTGTTCAATATTCTTTAAATCTCCGGTAATCAGGTTGTCCATTGCAATCACATGGAAATCTTCTTTTATAAACCTGTCGCACAAGTGCGAACCTAAGAAACCGGCAGCACCGGTGATTAATACTCTTTTGCGTTTCATTTATTTTGAGATATAAGTAAGGGTATGACGTTGTACGATTGCAATAGCCTTGGCTGTCTTTAAACTGCCTTTTCTTTAAATTTGTTTCCCTTTAATTTAATTGGGGTATCTTCGGCTAAGATAATAAATAAACATACAAAATGATTTTCCTTTATAATATTGGCATTTTCCTTTACGGACTGATGGTCAGGCTCATCGCTACATTTAACCCTAAAGCCAAACAATTTGTAGAGGGCAGAAAACACATCTTCAAACAAATTGCTGAACGCATCAGCAATGCCGACAAACATATTTGGTTTCATTTCGCTTCGCTTGGTGAATTTGAACAGGGCCGCCCGGTGCTGGAGAAAATCAAGGCAGAATACCCCGGTAAAAAGATTGTCGTAACCTTTTTCTCTCCCTCGGGATATGAGGTCCGGAAGAACTATGCCCTTGCTACAGGTGTATTCTATCTGCCATTAGATACCCGCAGCAATGCAGAAAAATTTATCGAAGCGATCAATCCTGAACTTGCCATATTCACAAAGTATGAATTCTGGCACCATTACTTTAAAGCACTTTCCGCGAGGGAAATCCCGCTATTTCTGATCTCCGGTATCTTCCGTCCGGATCAGATCTTTTTCAAATTCTACGGCGGATTTAACCGTAACATCCTTAGGCAGGTAAACTGGTTCTTTGTACAAAACCAGCAAAGCGTAGATCTGCTGAAGTCATTAGACATCACTCAGGTAAGTATTGCAGGCGATACCAGGTTCGACCGGGTAGCCGAGAACGCAGCAAATCCGCCAGCCTTAACATTGGTCCAGACTTTCGCGGAAGGCAGTAAGGTCTTCATCGCCGGAAGCACTTGGCCCGCAGATGAAAGCATGATAAAAGCCCTTGACGCAGAAATTCAAGACTGGAAGATCATTCTTGCGCCGCATGAAATTGCTGCTGATCACCTGAAGCAGATCGAGAGCCTTTTTCCAACAGCCATCCGGTATTCAAACTTAAATGCTGAAAATGCCGGGGCATCGAGAATCCTGCTAATCGACAACATCGGGATGTTATCCTCCCTTTATCAGTATGCCCGTGTAGCCTACATTGGCGGTGGCTTTGGCGTGGGCATCCACAATACCTTAGAAGCAGCAGCCTTCGGCCTACCCGTGATCTTCGGACCAAACTACCGCAAATTTCAGGAAGCACATGACCTGCTAAAGCTGGGTGCCGCAAAAAGTATAGAAGATGATCAGTCGTTAATTACTGCTTTCCAGCTGTTGAAAAACAACCAGAAAGCAGCACAGCTTGCCAAAGAATATGTAGCACAACAGAAAGGTGCCACCGCAAGCATCTATGATAAGATCAGGAAATACCTGAATTAATTTTTAATCATCTGGATCATCGCTTCGATCCATTTCGGGTGATCATTTAGGCTGGCAACCAACTGTACTTCATCGCCACCAAGCTTCTTAAACTCCTCCCCGTATTCAACGGTAACCTCGTATAAGGTCTCCAGACAATCTGCAACGAATGCAGGACAGAATACCAACAGCCTTTTCTTCCCTTGCGCAGCCAGATCTTTCAGCACATCACTAGTGTAGGGTTGCACCCAGGGTTCCTTACCCAGGCGACTCTGGAAACATACCGAAAACTTCTCCGAAGGAATATTCAATTCTGCGGCAATCAAACGTGCCGTATCATGACTTTGTGCGGAATAGCAAAACTTGTTTACATCAGTAAGCCTGGAACAGCAATCCGCAGTTTTAAGGCAATGTTTTCCAGAAACATCACATTTGATCAGCTGACGTTCCGGTAAGCCATGAAAGCTAAATAACACATGATCATACGTTTCCGGTTGATACTTCTTCGCATTATCCGCAAAAGCCTCAATCATCAGTTTGTTATCATGGAAGGAGTTTACAAAGCTCACATTTGGTATGGTCGGCCATTTTCCAACGATCTCCATCACCTTCTGAATGACAGAACCTGTACTCGCAGAAGCGTATTGCGGGAATAGTGGCAACACCCGGATGCTATCCACCTGCCCTGCCCGGAGTTTCGCAAGTGCAGACTCGATCGAAGGATTCTGATAACGCATGGCGAGCTCCACCTGGTATTCGTCACCAAGCTGTTCGCGAACCATCGCCAGCTGTACTTCACTGAAATACAACAAAGGCGAACCATTCTCATCCCAGATCTCTTTGTATAATTTTGCCGTCTTAGGGCTCCTGAACGGAACAATAATACCGCGAACCAACAGGTTCCGGTTTAAAGTAGGAATGTCAATCACACGTTCATCCATCAGAAACTCATCAAGATACTTACGCACATCCTTCACCTCCGGACTATCCGGCGTTCCCAAATTCACTAATAGTACACCCTTTTTTCCCATATATATTCAGGCATCAAACCGCCTGATTCGTTTAAATTTTAATATAATTGAATTTCTTCCTTAACCTTTTCCATGAGCCACATTGGAGTGGATGTTGCCCCACAAATGCCGACACGATCGTTCGGACTAAACCAGCTTTTATCAAGCTCATCAACAGCGGATATGAAGTAGCAATGTTCATTATATTTCTTGCAGACATCATACAAGACCTTTCCATTAGAAGACTTCTTACCTGAAACAAATACAATCTTGTCATAATCGACCACAAACTTTGCGAGATCTTCATATCGGTTGGAAACCTGTCTGCAGATCGTGTCATTCGCTTTGACGTCATAACCTTTATTGATCAGGTGATCCTTGATGGCGTAAAACTTATCCGTGCTTTTAGTCGTCTGGCTATATAAAGTGAACTTTTGTGGCAGGTTCAGCTGCTCCAACTCCGCAACATCCTGGAAAACCAGGGCTTCCCCGTTGGTCTGCCCCTGTAAACCGATCACTTCCGCATGTCCATGTTTACCGAAGATCACGATCTGTTCTTTTTCATCATGGGAATTCTTGATGCGGTTCTGCAACTTTAACACCACGGGGCAGGAGGCATCGATAAGTGTAAGCTGATTTTCTAAAGCAATCTGATAAGTAGATGGCGCCTCCCCATGTGCACGGATCAGCACTTTCTCCTGGCGCAGGTTCTTCAGGTCCTCATGATCAATGATCCGAAGCCCTTTGTCGGTAAGCCTTTTCACCTCTTCATCGTTGTGTACAATGTCGCCGAGGCAATACAGGTAATCCTCCCGGTCCAGAATATCTTCTGCCATATCAATGGCATAAACCACGCCGAAGCAGAAGCCCGATGCTTTGTCAATGTTTACAGCTAAATTATAACTCATCCAGGTTGCAAGTTTAAGCCACAAATTTACACAAAAAGGCAGTACAATATTACGACTTCTGTTTACCGGAGGTCAATAATTGTTTGCTCAGCGCTTTTACGTAAATCACCAGCAGCATGGCCATTTGTAAGGGATGGGTAAGCACGGTGTATACCGGGTTTTGGAGGGTTAAAAAAGCCGTCATCACCCGGGAAAGAAAAATCAGTCCGATTGGCAGCACCAGCACCTTGATGTCAAAACCGATCAGCACAATAAGTGGCCCTAAAACCACGAGAAAGACATAAAGAAAGGCTACCAGTAAGTTGCCATTAAAGTACAATTTCAAGTTTTCAGCCGCAGTAGACAATGCTTCTTCGTCATTATGTTTCGGGCGTTTATACAGGAAAGTATTGCCCAGCAACACCTCCGCTTTCTGCTGGTCCTGCTTCACCATCCTGAGCAACTCGGATGGCCCCTTTTTCAGATCAAGTCGCGCCAGCCATTCATTGGCAAAGCATTTTTCTGCATCGACAAAAAGACAATCCCGGCTTGAAACCGAAAGCACCGGCGTTCTAAAAAGCCGTACCAGTCGTAACGGAACCATATTCAGCAGTATAAAATCGCTCAATGGAACCAACAGCTGCTGCCGGAAACTTTTTACAACCTGCGTTGGAATAACACTGATGATGCCGAGTTTAAAGATCCGGATTCTATAGATCAAGGAATTCAGCAAGCCTGCCTGAATATGGGTGTTTGAGTCCAGCAGCATCAGGTAATTCCCCTTGGCACGGCTCTCAATCCATGAATAATCGTTTAAGTAGCCCTGAAGCATCGAAAAGCGGGCGTCCTGGCTGCAGAATTGGGCAACGGTTTCTTCATCATGCTGTTCCATTTCGTTATAGCAGATGAACACTTCAAAGTTGGAGAAATCCTGCAGTTTTATAGAATCCAAGAGGTTCAGAAGATTGCTTTCTTCATTCCGCAGCATAATGACAATGGATACGGAGGAGGCAAAAGCAGGCCGGAAAGCACTAAGTTTAGGGTTGGATAGAAAATTAAATAGCGTTACGGTAAACCGAAGCACAAGGAAAACGAGTACCGTAAACGTAAAGACGATCATATCAACTTAAATAAACACCGTCTTCCTCATTAGGTACATCCATCACAACATCAATATGCTCTTTTAATACCGTAGCCATTTTCAGCCCTACAAAATCAGTCGCTATTGGAAAGATCTTATGACTCCTGTCTACCAGAACAACCGTTCTGATCTTCTTATGCGGCGTATTCAGAAATACACCGAGTCCATAAGCAAGGGTTCGACCGCTATTTAAAACATCATCTACAATAATGATCACCTTGTTCTTCCATTTCGCCTCCTCAAGGTCGGTTTTGGCAACCAGTTTACTGTTCTCTTTTTCCAGGTCAATCCGCAGCAGCAAAATATTAAGGCTTGAAATCTCCTGAAGTTTGCTTTGCAGCCTTAATGCAAACTTGTAACCTCTATCCCAGATACCAGCAAGCACGATCTCCTTCTCATTTAGGTTATCTTCCAATATCTGGTACGCTATCCTGTTAATCTTCTGCTGAATTTGTGTTTTGTCTAAGATGAGTAATGGAGAATCTGCCATAGAATATGTTTTACCCTGCAAAAAGAACAATTTAAACGGGTTTAATCAAATATCCTAAAAATATTTACTTTTCACTGCAACGTTTTTGAAGCATCTGCGTCTAATCCATAAACATACCAAGCAGAACATGAGAAAGATCTATACAACATCAGCCATCCTGTTTACCGGCGCCTTGTTATTTAGCAACAGCGTATTTGCACAATACACGAAGAACATCGCTGTCAACAACTTCAGCAAGGTCAGCGTGTCCAGTGGCATCGATCTATACCTTAGCCAAGGCAGCACAGAGGCCGCTAAGGTTGTCGGAGACAAGGAGCTTGTAGAGAAGATTGTGCTTCAAAAGGAAGGGAACCATTTAACCATCAGGTTTAAGGAAAACAGCAGCTGGTCTGGCATGTTCAGAAATAGACAAGGCATAAAGGTGTACCTGAGCTTCAAGAATTTAGATGAACTTTCTTCCAGTGGCGGTAGCGATGTGTACACACAAAATACGATTAAGACCAATAGGTTAACATTGGCCAGCTCCGGCGGTTCAGACGTAGACATGAATATCGTCTGCAAAGACATTTCCATAAAGGCAAGTGGAGGTTCAGATGTAGACCTTAAAGGTTCGGCAACGAATATGAATCTGGATATCAGCGGCGGTAGTGATGTAGACGCTGAGGCTTTCAGCGTAGACTACGCAAAGGTACATGCCAGTGGCGGTTCTGATGCAGATGTCCGCGTAAACAAGGCGCTTGAAGCGGATGCAAGCGGCGGCAGCGACGTTACTTTCAGCGGTGATGCTTCTTACAAGAAAACATCATCTTCCAAAAGTGGAAGCGTAAAGCGTAAAAATTAGTTAGTTTGAGTTTTTAGTTAAGAAACCCGGCCGGATGGATGTCCTGCCGGGCTTTTTTATGCACGTTTGGTCTTGTATGGGTAGTATATGAAGTTTGCACCTTCAGGCACAATTACAAATACACACATGAAGTCCTCAGGCTTCTTGTAGCTTTTCAAAAACAGCACCTTCTTTTCAGGGTTAATGATACCTTTTTCCACAAACTCCTCCAAGGTAGAAGCCTGTATCGTCCAGTTGGTATTCAACTCCTCGCGGTTCAGGATCACTTCGCCGATACTTACACTGTGCTGATGTGCAATAAAAATCGGATGTGAGGAAATTCCCTCAAACATAATGTCAATGGCCACCTCCCGGATGGAGTCTGCATACAGATCCAAATCCTTCTCGAGACTTACCAGCGGACTCTCCTTCTTCTTATCTTTCTTTTCGCCTTCCGGCTGCTGGGGCATTAATTCTTCTATATCCATTAATTAGCTTTCAGTTTAAGTAAAACAACGTTCTCCACATGTTGTGTGTGAGGAAACATATCTACTGGTTTAATCCGGACCACGTCGTATTTCTCATTCAGCAATGCGATGTCTCTGGCCTGCGTTGCCGCATTACAACTTACATAAACAATCTTCTCGGCTTCCATTTCCAGCAAACGGGCTACCACATCCGCGTGCATCCCCGCACGTGGTGGATCGGTAATAACGACATCCGGTTTACCATGACTTTCAATGAATGAGGCTGTAAGAATGTCCTTCATGTCACCCGCATAGAAGATGGTGTTGTCAATGCCATTCAGCGCACTGTTAAACTTGGCATCTTCAATTGCAGTTGGTACATATTCAATACCTACCACCTGCTTTACGCCACCGGCCACAAAGTTTGCAATGGTACCTGCACCTGTGTAAAGGTCATAAACCAGCTCATCGCCTTTAAAGCCAGCAAACGCTTTGGTAATCTTATACAGTTCATAAGCCTGTGCAGAGTTCGTCTGGTAAAACGACTTCGCACCGATCTTAAATTTAAGACCATTCATCTCTTCAAAGATGTGATCGCGACCTGCGAAGGTGATCACTTCCTGATCAAAGATGGTATCATTCTTCTTTTGATTGATGATGTAAAGTAAAGACGTAATTTGCGGAAACTCCTGCTGCAGATAGGTCATCAACCCATCGATCTGCTCCTGCTCCACATAAGCAAACACCACAACCACCATCACTTCTCCTATTGAGGAAGTCCGGATGATCAGGTTACGCAAATTGCCAGTATGATTACGGAGATCATAAAAACTAAGTCCCATACGCAATGCATAGTTCCTAACCTGATTACGAAGCGTATTTGAGGGTTCTGCCTGCAAATAGCAGTGCTGAATGTCTAATATCTTATCGAAACGCAAGGGTACGTGGAAACCAAGGGCATTCATCTCCAGCTCGGAGGTATCATCCATGTCACCGCGGTTCAACCAGCGTTTGTTCGAGAAAGTATACTCCAGCTTATTCCGGTAATAGGTATCTTCTGCAGAACCTAGAATAGGCTCCATCATGGAGGTATCTACTTTACCCAAACGTTGTAAAGCAGCTTCTACACTTTTGTATTTAAATTGAAGCTGTGCCTCATATTGCATGTGTTGCCACTTACAACCGCCACAGGTGCCAAAGTGCTGGCAAAAAGGATCTGTCCTAAGCGCAGAACTGGTGTGCAAGGTTTCTATAACCGCTTCTGCGAAGTTCTTTTTCTTTCTAACCACACGTGCATCAACCACATCACCTGGTACGGCTTTCTCTACAAATACAACAAGATCTTCCGCTTTTGCAACACCCTTCCCTTCTTCTGCGATATCAATTATGTGCAAGTCCTGAAGGATACTTACCACTCCGTCTTTTCTTTTTCTACTCATCAGAATGCAAATTTAAGATTTTTATGCATGAAGCAGGAAAAATTCAGGCAATAGCAAGCCCATGTAACGTTTTAACGGTACACAGGAAACAAGAAATCAGGATCTCAAACTTCTACTTGTCAAAGAATTTAAGGAAAAAACCAAAAACACCCCCAACCAGGTTAAAGCTCATATCAAATTTCTCCTCTACCAAAACTGAAAATTCTAAAACCTCTTTGCTCATGATAAACGGCGATATATACCAAATATAGCAGATTTCATACCAAAAACCAGAACGGTCTATGTTAAGAATTTGTAAAGTAAAACGCCGGACCTGCTACAAAGATTTATAAAGCAGCTTTAACCAGGAATGGAAGCAGATCTTTTTGGAAACTCACAAAATTTTTTCTAACGTCAGACTCGCTAACGGAGGTAAATGCAAATGAAAATACAATGCTTTTGCTCGCTTTAAGCAAAAATGCAAGGCCTTCACGTCGGGAAGGATTGTTTTTAAAATGATCCAGTTCCAGATATGCTGCCAATAGCAGCGATTCCAACTGATCCGATAAATGTTTCAGAAACTCCTGCGAGTTGGCATTTTCGCGAACGAAATCCCAACCGATAAATTCATTACACACGGTATAGGTTAACCGGCAGGTTTTCATCACCAATGCAGTAAGATGGGCTTCCTCATTGGTAAACTGGGCTTTGTTCTTCAGGATCTCTTTCAGGTTCAAATCCAGGTAGTCCATCAGAATGGCATCCAGAATCTGCTCCTTACTTTCGAAGTACTTGTATATGGTAGCCTTGGCGATACGGGCCTTCTTGGCAATCTCATTTACACTGGTCTTATGATAGCCATATTTGCGAAATAAGTCCTTTGCGGCCCTAATTATGCTTTCTTTAATCTTTTCTGGTTCCATTTAATTAGTGACCTGTATTAGTTGACTGCCCTGAATGCGGACGGTATACGTTTTTAAATAGTGAACTGCCGGGGCTTTCTGTGGACTGCCATCCATCAGTAACCATTTGGCCCCGGTACAAGGATCTGTAACGGTAATACCACCGGCATCCGGTACAATCTTACACAAATTCTCCGGATTAACAGGACTGCAGCGGTCATAAGCTTTATAACCCGTTGCGGTAGCAACAATAAGCAGGCCCGCAACACCCACATCAGGCACTTCATAGATGCCATTCTTTGCCTGAATGTTAAACTGCTGAATGGTAAGCGAATAGTTTAGCGGAATCTCAGGCACATACCCTTCCCCTTTCGAGCAGCTTAGCAATACCAGCAACAGCAACCATATATACTTAGGCTTACACAATACGTCTAAATTAATGCACTTTTAAACTGCTTAAGGAAACGTACATCGTTTTCAGAGAACAGACGCAGATCCTTAATCTCGAACTTCAGGTTGGCAATACGTTCAATACCCATACCGAAAGCAAAACCGCTGTATTTCTTGCTGTCGATACCACAGTTTTCCAGAACATTCGGGTCAACCATACCACAGCCTAAAATTTCCACCCAGCCGCTGTATTTGCACAGCTGACAGCCATCACCTTTACAGATCGTACAGCTGATGTCCATCTCTGCTGATGGCTCTGTGAAGGGGAAGTAAGATGGTCTGAAACGCACCTTAGTACCTTCACCATAAAGCTCCTGCACAAAGTAAAATAACGTTTGCTTCAGATCCGCAAAAGAAACCTTCTCATCAACATACAAACCTTCTACCTGGTGGAAGAAGCAGTGTGCACGCGCAGAAATGGCCTCATTGCGGTACACCCGGCCTGGCATTAAAGCCCGGAAAGGCGGTTTACCATGCTCCATCATCCGCACCTGTACCGAAGAAGTATGGGTACGCAGGGCAATATCCCCTTTTTCACCGCCCTTTTTGATGAAGAACGTGTCCTGCATATCTCTAGCAGGGTGCTCCTCAGGGAAGTTTAAGGCCGAGAAATTATGCCAGTCATCCTCAATCTCCGGTCCTTCTGCAACGATGAAACCAAGTTTATTGAAGATCTCCACAATCTCTCTTCGAACCAATGCAAGTGGGTGACGGGTACCCACTTCAAATCCTTCGCCGGGTAAGGTCAGGTCCATACCGGCATCTTTGCCGCCCTGCTCCTGACTACCCTCTTCTTTTAAGCTTTGGTATTTTGCTTCTGCAAGTTGCTTGAACTCATTTAACACCTTACCCAGCGTTCTTTTCTCCTCTGGTGAAACGGCTTTAAACGCATCAAATATATCTTTGATTATACCCTTGGTACCAAGGAATTTAATTCTGAATTGCTCCAGCTCATCTGCATTCGTCGTGCTGAATGCATTGATCTCCGCTGTGTATTGTGTTATCTTGTCTTGTAACATGCCGCAAATATACTGCTTAAAAAAGAATTATATTACTCCAAGGTCCTTACCAACCTTGGTGAAAGCTTCGATGGCTTTATCTAAATGATGTTGCTCATGTGCTGCCGACAACTGTACCCTGATCCTCGCTTTTCCTTGCGGAACAACCGGATAGTAGAAACCAATCACGTAAATACCTTCATTCAGCATTTTCGCGGCAAACTCCTGTGCAAGCTTGGCATCATATAACATTACCGGTACGATCGGGTGAATACCTTCCTTAATATCAAAACCTGCTTCCGTCATTTTCTTACGGAAATACATGGTGTTGTATTCCAGTTTGTCTCTTAGTGCTGTCGTCTCGTTCAGCATATCTAACACCGCTACAGAGGCACCCGCAATACCAGGAGCCAAAGTGTTGGAGAAAAGATAAGGTCTTGAGCGTTGGCGGAGCATATCGATGATCTCTTTACGGCCGGCAGTAAAACCACCTGAAGCACCGCCAAGGGCTTTACCCAATGTTCCGGTGATGATATCGATACGATCCATCACGTCAAAGTGCTCATGTGTACCGCGACCGTTCTTACCCATAAAGCCGGAGCAGTGCGACTCATCGATCATCACTAAAGCTTCGTATTTATCTGCCAGGTCGCAGATCTTGTCCAGCTGCGCAATGGTACCATCCATAGAAAATGCCCCATCGGTCACGATGATCCGGTGTCTGCAGCCTTCAGCTTGTTGCAACTGCGCTTCCAGATCGGCCATATCATTGTGTTTATACCGGAAACGTTTGGCTTTACATAAACGCACACCGTCGATGATCGAAGCATGGTTCAGTTCATCAGAGATGATGGCATCCTGATCATTGAACAGGGGCTCGAAAACACCGCCATTCGCGTCAAAAGCTGCAGCATACAAGATGGTATCTTCTGCACCAAGGAAGCTGGATAACTTTGCTTCCAATTCTTTATGTACATCCTGCGTACCGCAAATAAATCGAACGGATGACATGCCATAACCATATTTATCCAGTGCTTTTTTCGAGGCTTCAATAACCCTTGGATCTGATGATAACCCAAGATAGTTGTTCGCACAGAAATTGATCACTTCCTGACCAGTGCTCACTTTGATATCGGCACCCTGAGGACTGGTGATGATCCTTTCACGTTTGTATAATCCGTCTTTCTCGATTTGTTCTAGTTCTTGTTGAAGAACCGGCTGCAGTGTTTTGTACATAAATGTCTATATTGATGTACCAAAGTTAGGCAATTCTCACCTTTGCTGCTAACCCTAATCATGATGAGTTGTCAAACTTTCATACAGGAGATGCTGTTAACGCATATCTTTAGGGCATTAAACGGCCTCTTAATTCATTTATGAACAAACTCTTTCTCGTTTTCTTACTAACGCTCTTAGGTTTTCAGCAAGTCCATGCACAACAAATTAAGGTTCGTGGAACGATTAAAGACACTCAGGGTGCAGCGGTTTCCTTCGCTTCTGTTTACGTTAAAGAAACCAGTAAAGGCACCTCAGCAAATATCGACGGGGTGTACACCATCATGGTTGACCCGGGACAGCATACCCTGTTATACAAAGCTATCGGGTTTAAACCAGTAGAGATCACGATAAACCCAGCCGAAGGGCTTAGGCAAGACGTGGTCCTGCCTACAGAAACCTACACGCTGGAGGGGGTAACCATCTCCGCCAATGCGGAAGACCCTGCCTACGAGATCATCCGGCAGGCCATAAAAAGAAGAAAAGCACACCTGGAGGAAGTGGAGGAATTCAACTGTAATGTCTACATCAAAGGCCTTCAAAAGCTGGTTGGTGCACCTAAAAAGTTCTTCGGCAGGGACATACAGAAAACGCTAGATCTGGATACCAACCGCAAAGGCATCCTCTATCTCTCCGAATCACAGTCCATCTACAACTACCAGCAGCCCGACAAAATTCACGAAGAAATGATCTCTTCAAAGGTTGCAGGCCGGAATAATGCCTTCAGTTTCAACAAAGCTTCAGACCTGAACATCAATTTTTACAACAACATGCTGCTGGAAAACGTATTAAGTTCCCGTGGCTTTGTTTCTCCACTGGCAGATAATGCCCTGTTTTATTACAACTATAAGTTCCTGGGTATGTCTACCCACAGCGGCGAAACCATCAACAAGATCCAGGTCATTCCCCGCAGAGAACATGACCCGGTATTCCGGGGGATCATGTACATCACCGATGACAGCTGGCGCTTACTGGGTGCAGAACTTTACCTGACTAAAAACACCGGGGTAAACCTGATCGATACATTGAACATCAAACAGCAGTTTATCAAAGTCGATAATGCCTACATGCCTTCGAATGTTAATTTTCAATTTAATGGAAATGTAATGGGCTTCAAGTTCGAGGGCTACTACCTTGGCGTTTACACGCAGTATAACCTGCGCCCAAACTTCCCAAAAGGCTTCTTTACCGGCGAGCTGCTGAAAGTACCGCAAACTGTAAACAAAAAGGATTCGACCTATTGGGCGGAAAACCGGCCAATTCCGCTAACATCCGAAGAGCGGGCAGACTATATCCGTAAAGATCAGATCGAACAGCTGAAAGTTTCCAAACGTTACCTCGATTCATTGGAGCGGAGCATCAATAAATTCTCCGTCAGCAGACTCCTGTTGAGCGGTCATAGCATCAATAACCGTTACGACAAGCGCTATCTGAAGTTGGATCCGGTGTTAAAGTCCATGTTTTACAATACAGTGGAGGGCTTTGGTATCAACTACGGGCTCACCTATCTACAAGAACTCTCTAACTACCGCTCCTATACCATACGCCCTGAAGTCCGCTACGGCTTCTCCTCGGAGACGGTCACCGCAAATCTGAATGCGACCTACATTTACAACCCGGCAAAAAGGGCCAGCATAAACTTCGGTGTGGGTTCGGGGGTGTACGATCTGAACCGTTATGGCACCATGACGATGCTGTCAAATTCGTTGAACAACCTGTTATTCGAACGAAACTTTATGAAATTATACCGGAAGTCGTTCCTTTCCGCAGGTACATCCAGGGAAATCTTCACCGGGCTACAGGGTAATGTAAACCTGGAATATTCGGAAAACAGGTTCCTGATGAACAATACCAGATTCAGGTTCTTTGAATACAGCGACCGTTCCTTCACTTCCAATAACCCATTCACGCCAGAAGCGGAAATACCATTGTTCCCTGACTACAAGGCCCTGACAGCTCGTGCCACCTTAACCTACAACATCGGCCGCAGGTTCATCACCCGTCCTGAAGGCAAGTTTTACCAGGAATCCAGATACCCGGAGGTACAGCTAAGCTATAGAAGAGGTATCAAAAACGTATTTGGCAGTGACGCGGACTACGACCTGCTGAACCTTGAAATATCACAGGAGCGCATTGGCGAAGGCTTATGGGGCTTCTCTTCTTTTATGATCAGTGCCGGTAAATTCCTGAACCGTGAAACGGTGTACTACCCGGATCGTAAACACTTCCGTGGTAACAACTCCCTGACCACCCTGCCGAATTTGCGCAAGTTCCAGTTTCTGGATTTCTACGAATACAGCACGGATCAGCAATACTTCGAAGCCCATTTTGAGCAGAACTTCGCCGGATTGATCATGAATAAATTACCGGTCATCAGGAAGCTAAAGCTGGAAGAACTGATCGGCGTTAACTTCCTGACGCAGCCCGACAAAAAGAATTACAAGGAATACTACTTCGGGCTGCAACGGTTGATATTCCGTGCAACTTATGGCTTTGCCTATGATGGTAACAAGAAAGTGCAACACGGATTCCGCATTTCCTACGGCTTCTAGCGCGGCTGCCGCAGTACACCTGGTACCACAGGCAGCCCTTCGTTTCCGTCCGCACTCAGTGATTGTACGGCAAAAAAGTAGTTGTCTTTGGAATATGGAAGCTTAATGTTGGTTTCTGCAGTGAAAAACTTCTTTTGCCATACCGGGCTGGAAGTCTCACGCATCAGTACATAATAGCCCTTTGTTTTACCGGTTGCCGGTGCTTTCCAGGTTAAACTTGTTGAATTGCCCAGTCCAGCAACCAGCATATTAACTTCCTGCGGCAGGGAAGGCGATTTCGCAAGGTTAGCCAGGTTACTCAGGTTCATAGCGGTATTCTTACGCAGGTATTCAAAGTCCATATACTCTACCAGATCGCCGTATGCAATCCCGTTTTCCTTACGTACATCCTGGTGCTGGTGATAGAAGTTCTCATTCATCTCGGTAATGCGCACAGCAGCGTAGCCCTGTTGCTGGTACGGCGTATGATCGCCACCGCGCAGAAAACGGTCTGGGCGGTAGATCATCATCACCTGCAGGTTGTCCACGTAACGTTCGCCGGTTTCCTTCACATAACGGGCAAGCTGCCTCGACGGACTTTCATTCTCCAACCCCATAGACCGGATGGTTGCAGCCTTTTTCGCATCCAGCTCATAAACAGGAAGTCCCTCACTAAAAACACGAACCTGTGTATTGTTGATGATGTTCGTTTCATTGCTGTTGTTACTGCCCATAATGTCGTTGTTCAATACCGCAGCGATCTCCCAGTTATCGCGTTTGGCATTACGTGCCATAAAACCAGAGCCCAACAGCCCCTGCTCTTCTCCGCATACGGCCACGAAAATTATGGTAGCCGGGAAATTGTGTTTACTCATGATCCTGGCACATTCCATAACTGCCGCGGTGCCGCTGCCATCATCATTCGCACCAGGTGCATCACCCGTACGGTCCATCACGTTGGTACGCATATTATCCATGTGACCGCTGATGATAAAAATACGTTTATCGTTCGGATCAGCACCCTTCAGGGTCGCCACCACATTGGTAAGCAGCACAGGCACATCAATACGGCGGCCGTCGGGCTGGTAAGTCGAGGTGTCCAGCTTGGCGGTTAATCGCCCGCCAGAAGTCTTTGCATAGCTATTAAAATGCGACAGGATCCACCTGCCGGCAGCACCAATGCCGCGCTTTTTGTCGGTAAGCGAACTCAGGGTATTGCGTGTACCGAAACTGACAAGTTTCTCCACGTGCGCTTTAAGCGAATCGGCGGAAACTTCCGTGACCATACCAGCAATCTCCGGGTCTTTATTGATCACAACAGGTGATTGTGCAGCCGCTGTAGCATACAGGCCACAGGCAATAATGAGCGTAGAAATTTTTTTCATGGGAATAATTTACCTAAACATAAAAAATAAAATGCCACCCAGGGGTGGCATTTTAAATTAATCTATAAGAGGTGGTTGAGGTTGACAATGGTGTAATTTTTACACTAACTAAGATAGGGTATTCAAATTGATAATGTCAAGGAGTTCCGGTATTTATATTGTAACAGAATTATGCACATGAGATATACAGGATGAGAAAGGTATGTGACAGGTTTTCCGGCTGTGGTTATCATGGCTTTGACAGGGGGTTGACAAGGGGTTGACAAGGCCTTGTCAAGGCTAAAGCCTTGCGAACCCCTTGTTAACTCCTTGTCAATACCACTCCAGTTCAAAACCCGGCCCAGGTTAATGGCCTTGCTATTGACAATCGTCAGCGATTTACTTACTTTTGCAACATTTTAACGCCGTTTGCAGCGGTATCAATAACTTATGACACAGTATCAAACCTTACTTTATTACTGCTATTCCCCAATAGCGGAGGCTGAACAATTTGCCGCCGATCATCTTGCATTTTGTAAATCACTGAACCTTACCGGAAGGATCATTGTCGCTGACGAAGGTCTCAATGGCACCGTTTCAGGAACCAAGGAATCTTGTGAAGCTTATATGGCGGCGTTACATGCTGATCCGCGATTCGCCAAAACCGAGTTTAAGATCGACGATGTTGCCGAGCCTTCTTTCATGAAGATGCACTGCCGCTACAAAGCAGAAATTGTGCACTCTGGCTTACGCGACAAGACCATCATTGATCCGAATAAACAGACTGGAAAACACCTGGAGCCGGAAGAGTTTAAAAAAATGATCCACGAAGAAGATGTGGTGATCCTGGATGTGCGTTCCAATTATGAACATAACCTTGGCCGCTTTAAAAACGCAGTGACCCTTGACATGGAGAACTTCAGGGATTTTCCGGATAAGATCAATGAGCTTGCGAAATATAAAGACAAGAAGATCCTGACCTACTGCACTGGCGGTATCAAATGTGAGAAAGCAAGTGCTTTGCTATTGCATCACGGCTTCAACGATGTCTATCAGTTACATGGTGGTATCATTAAGTACGGAAAAGAGGCAAAAGGAGAAGATTTTGAAGGTAAATGTTATGTATTCGATAACCGGATCGCCGTGGACGTGAATACGGTAAACCCAACAGTGGTATCTAAATGCTACAACTGTGGAACGGTTACACCGAAGATGATCAACTGCGCTAATCCAGAGTGCAACGAGCACATTACACAGTGTGATGCTTGTGGCGAAAAGATGTTAGGATGCTGCAGTGATGCCTGCATCAGCAACCCACGCCGCCGCACGTATGATGGTACCGGATATTATGTGAAAGTACCGCAACCTGTTAAAGTTCCGGCGAAATAATTACCTTCGTTACTGAAAATACCTCAGTATGAAGCGAAGTAATCTATACCTTATTCTTTTGATCTGTCTGGCCTGCATGTCACTGCAGCTGAAGGCCCTTGCACAGGATGCACGTCCTTTCTGGTCAGAAATTGAAGCCTTTCAAAAACAGGATAGCCTTGCTATGCCAGCGAAAAACGGCATCGTGTTCGTGGGTAGTTCCTCCATACGGATGTGGAAAGATGCGGAGCAGACATTCAAAAAGTATCAGGTGATCAATCGTGGATTCGGCGGATCTACACTCGCAGATGCCATTACCTACCTCGACTACCTGGTGTTCCCTTATGAACCTCGCCAAGTGGTGATCTATAGCGGTGAAAATGACGTCGCGATGGGCGTTAGTGCAACAGAGACCTTTGACCGTTTTAAAACGCTGGTAACTAAAATCAGGGAAAGACAACCAGAGGTCCCGTTGATTTATCTTTCCATGAAGGAATCACCATCACGTCAGCAATATCGTGTCACCCTTTTGAAAGCGAACAGCATGATCAAAGATTATATCGCGACCATGTCTAAGGCGGTCTATGTAGACGTAAATGCTAAAATGCTCGATAAAAATGGGAATACCCGGCCGGAGCTCTTCCGCGAGGACATGTTACACATGAAAAAACCGGGCTACGACATTTGGAAAAAGGCACTTCTGCCACATCTGTTAAAACCATAAAGTTAATCCATAACCATTAGCGATGAAAAGACTTCCGTTGATCTTATTGACTTTATTGTCACTGGCAATAAAGTCGAATGCCCAGGATCTTACACCGTTTGTAAAAGGTATTTACGCCAACAAACAAGACACCATCCAATACCGCGTTTTATTTCCGGAGCATTTCGACCCAAAACAGAAATATCCGGTGCTTTTCTTTTTGCATGGTGGCGGTGAACGGGGCAATGACAATGAGGCACAGCTGGTTCATGGCGCAAAGCTGTTTCTGGAACCGGGTATCAGAAAAGAATTTCCGGCAATCGTGATCTTTCCACAGTGCACAAGGGATTCTTATTGGTCGAACACCATAGCGTCAACAGATTCCCTCGGTAAACGTCATTTTGAATTCAGGAAAGGTGGAAAGCCTACTAAAGCAATGCATGCGCTGCTTGGCATGGTCGACAATTTTCTGGATAAGCCATATGCGGATAAAAAGCAGGTGTATATCGGGGGACTTTCGATGGGCGGTATGGGTACCTATGAGATGCTCAGAAGGAAACCACGAACATTTGCCGCAGCATTTGCCATCTGCGGTGGCGATAACCTTGCGAACGTAAATAAATACAAAAAGGTTCCACTTTGGATCTTTCATGGTGGAAAAGATGATGTTGTTGATCCAAGGTTCTCCAAAGAGATTGCCGATCAGCTTAAAATAATTGGGAAAGAGGTGAAGTACACCCATTACCCGGAGGCCAATCACAACAGCTGGGATGCTGCATTTGCAGAGCCTACCCTGCTTCCATGGCTGTTCTCACATAGAAAATAAAGAAGGTTCAGATCATTGATGTTATTTCAGAAAAACGGTTTCAGACGTTTTCTTTTGTTCTTTGTATGCTGCTTAAGTGTTTTCAGCAACCTTGCTGCCGAAGATATCAAGCGTATTGGTGTACCCTACATCCAGAACTACAGCAAAGACATGTACAGTTCTGGCAATCAGAACTGGTCCATTACACGAGATAAACAAGGGGTAATGTACTTCGGTAACGGGGAGGGCCTCTTAAGTTACGACGGCAAATATTGGAAACAATATGAGATGCCTGGACGGCAGATTGTACGATCGGTCGCTGCTGATAAAAATGGCAGGATCTACGTTGGCAGCTACGCCGAGTTCGGATATTGGAGCATCAAAAATAACCGGATGCAGTATACCTCGCTGAAGGGGCTGGTTCCGAATACACATGCTTTAGACAGTGAAGTCTGGAAGATCTATGCGGAAGGAACGCGTACCATCTTTCAATCGTTTTCGGCGATCTACATTTTTCAGGACAACAAAGTTACGGTGATAGAACATCGTGGTTCGTTGCTGTTCTTGCATCAGGTGGGCAAGCGGTATATTGCTGAAGTCCTTGGTCAGGGATTATTTGAACTCCAGGGTAATCGCCTGGTTGCACTTAAAAATGAAGGCCTGGTAAATCCTTCAGATGTCCTTTCCATTTTGCCCTTTAAGGATGGGCAGCTTCTAATTGGAACGCGAAAAAATGGTTTGTACCTGTATGATGGACGGAGCTACCGCCAGTTTAAAACACAGGCTGATGAGTTCCTGCAGCGTTACCAGCTGAATAACGGAACAAAGATCTTGAATAAATACTATGCATACGGCACGATTCTGAATGGTTTGGTGATCCTTGACGAAAGAGGTGCTGTCATTCAGCGGATGAATAAATCAACCGGGTTACAAAACAATACCGTTTTGAGCATTCTTGCTGACCAGGAGCAAAATCTCTGGCTGGGACTGGATAATGGTATAGACCGCATTGAGCTGAACTCACCTTTAAACTTCTACTTTGATAAGGTCGGGCAATTTGGCACCGTGTACTCCAGCCTTATTTTCGAGGGTAACATTTACCTGGGCACCAATCAGGGTCTGTTCTATAGCCGCTGGGCACCCGAGGGTGGAAACGCATTTGATTTCAAACTGATCCCCAACTCTCAGGGACAAGTATGGGAACTGAAAAATATCGATGGCCAGCTGTTTTGTGGGCATAACGACGGAACTTTCCGCGTAAGTGCTGGTAATCTGGAGCGGATTTCTACAGCCAGTGGCGGGTGGACGATCACCAGACTACAACGTGACCCTGAATATCTAATACAGGGCACCTACAATGGCTTGGTGTTATTTAAGAAAGATCCTTCCGGCATTTGGCGATTTCATCATAAGATCGAAGGTTTCGTGGAACCTTCCCGCTATGTGGAGCAGGATGCTAAAGGCGACATCTGGGTGAGTCACCCGTATAAAGGCCTTTACCGCCTTACCTTAAGTGCAGATCTTAAAAAAGTAACGGCCTCAACATCTTATGAGGAAAGAAATGGCCTACCCAATAACATCAACATCAATGTATTTCCTTTTGAAAATAAACTGATCTTTTCCTCCGATAGAGGCTTTTACCTCTATGACGAGGTAAGTAACAAGTTCAATCCCTATACAGCACTGAACAAAGAACTAGGGGTCTTTGCGGGATCGAATAAGATCATTCCAGCTGGCCGGCACCGCTACTGGTTCATCAATCACGGGAAGACCGGCCTGGCCGATTTCAGTGTACCGGGGAAAGCGAAAATTGAGTCTGAACGTTTCAGCGTACTTGATGGCCGCATGGTGCAGTATTACGAGAACATCAGCAAGATCAGTGAGGGCATTTACCTGATCAGTGCGGATGATGGCTTTGTGGTCTATAATGAAGCAACGCTGGCTGCAACCAAGGATGTTAAACAACTGCCATCCGTGCTTATCCGTGGGCTCTATGACCTAACCGATACCTACAAGGTAATTTCAGAACACGGAAGCACAAGGGATCCCATTGAAATTGCTTACAGCAGGAACAACATCCGTATCTCCTATTCCCTTCCTTACTACCGCAATGCCAATGTCCGGTATCAGTACAAGCTGGAAGGCTATTCTAAAGACTGGTCAGATTGGAGTACGGCTTCACAGAAAGATTTCACCAATTTAAGCTGGGGTAAATACAGATTCCTGGTGCGTGCATCCATAGATCGCGAGACACAAAGTAAGGTTACCGTATTTGAATTTGAAGTGCTACCACCCTTCTATGCCACGAACTTTGCTTATTTCATTTACCTGCTTCTGCTTGTTGGGCTTGCCTATCTATCCAAACGTTTATACGAGCACAAACTGCTTCAGGACAAACAGCGGATAACGGAAAAGCTGCAAAAGGAAAAAGATGAGTTCCTGAAGCGGGAAGCAGAACATACCGAAAAGCAGATCATCAAACTTGAACACGAGAAGCTGCAGGCCGAACTCGCCAGTAAGAACCGTGAACTTGCGAACTCGGCAATGAGCCTGGTTTATAAAAATGAATTGTTGCAGAAACTAAGTCAGGAAGTTGCTAAATTGAAAGACGGTACCGGCAAGTTGATCTCGGAAGATCAGCAACGGAAGATTCAGCAAATCATCACCGAAGGCATGAATGATGAACGCGATTGGGTACTGTTTGAAAACAGCTTCAATGATGCGCATGATAGCTTCTTCAAAAAGCTAAAAACAAAACACCCCGAACTGGTGCCAAATGACCTTAAACTTTGTGCTTTTCTGCACATGAATATGAGCAGTAAAGAGATGGCTTCCTTGTTAAACATTTCACTCCGGGGTGTGGAAATTCGCCGGTATCGCTTACGGAAAAAGCTGAATATACCGCACGATATGAACCTTACCGAGTTCCTGATGAGCATTTAATACTACATCAACACTACATCAGGGGGTTAAAAACCCCTTCACACCCTGTACCCAACAAGGGTTTGTACCCCTTTCTCAAAAACACGTTAAATCCCCAACAATCAGGCAGTTCGGCTGTTATACAACATACTACGTCTCTTGTACGAATACACATCCGCTTCCTGATGTATTCATGTATAGGTGAATATTTTGGGATACAGCATTTTGTGCCTGAGATTTAGCCTTCAATATATTTCAAATATAAACGAGTATGAAAAGAATGTTTACAAGAATCTCTGTTCTGACTTTTCTTGGGTTACTTTTTATCAGTAATGCTTTTGCCCAAAATATTACCATTACGGGCGTAGTTACAGATGCCGCAGACCGGTCGGCAATTCCAGCTGTAAGCATTGTGGTAAAAGGCACAACTACAGGAACACAAACAGACGCAAATGGAA
This sequence comes from Pedobacter sp. NEAU-ZC8, assembly GCF_059278965.1. Taxonomy (NCBI): domain Bacteria; kingdom Pseudomonadati; phylum Bacteroidota; class Sphingobacteriia; order Sphingobacteriales; family Sphingobacteriaceae; genus Pedobacter; species Pedobacter sp. NEAU-ZC8. The sequence continues at coordinate 127,794 of NZ_JCAJXC010000009.1, read as the reverse complement.
GGTATTCCATCGCTGCACCAGCAAACAGCACCCTGGTATTTACTTATATCGGTTACACCACCAGAGAGGTGCCTGTTAACAATCAAACAAGCCTTAATATCGCATTACAAACAGAAGCCCAGAACCTGGAACAGGTTGTTGTGGTGGGTTACGGTACGCAGCGAAAAGTTGACGTAACCGGATCTGTAAGTTCCGTTAAGGGAGAAGACATTACCAAACAAGCATCAGTTAACCCGGTAAGTTCCTTGCAAGGCCGCGTGGCGGGTGTGTCTATCACCAACAACGGTACACCTGGTTCCTCTCCGCAGATCACCATTCGTGGTACGGGTACCATTTATGGTAACACCGGCGTATTATATGTGGTAGATGGTGTTTGGTATGACGATATCAACTTCCTGAACCCGGCCGATATTGCCAATATCAGTATCCTTAAAGATGCATCCAGCCAGTCGATCTACGGTATTCGTGCAGCGAATGGTGTGGTATTGGTAACGACAAACCGCGGTAAAAGAGGTGACGCCACCATTAACTACAACGGTTATGTAGGTTTGCAAAGCGTAACCAACGCCGTTGAGATGACCAATGCAACAGAATATGCAACTGCGGTGAACGAGTTGTATGGTTTACTAAATCAAGATCCATTATTTACAAACACCAATCTTGGTGAAGGTACCAACTGGCGTGATGTGATTCTGAGAGACGCGATGGTAACGAATCACCAGATCTCCGTTAATGGCGGTGGGGAAAAATCTACTTACAACTTATCACTGGGTTATTTAAACCAGGATGGTATCGTGGAGAACAACAACTACAAACGTTATACGGCAAGGTTGTCCAGCGACTTCCAAATTTTTGAGCCTTTGAAAATTGGTTATAACGTTACTGGTAGTTCAAGTGCTTCGAAAGATGCTCCGGGCTCTATTTTCCGTGGCATGTACGCTGCCTCCCCTGTAGTACCGGTGTTTAATCCAGACGGCAGTTATGGAGATCCAAACACCTTTAACCTGGGTAACGGAAGTAACATGAACCCGCAGGCAACTTTGGACTTCTTTAATCAGCGTACTGCACGTTATAAAGTAACCGGTAACGTGTTTGCGGAACTAAAGTTCTTAAAAGATTTCACCTTCAAGACCAGCTTTGGTGGTGACTTTGGACAAGAAGAAGTTCGCTCATATACCCCTAAATACTTCGCTACCACGGCACAGAATGCAACGGTAAGTGTGTTAGGTGTTAATCGCGTGGAAGACAGAAATTGGATCATTGAGAACACCTTGTCTTACGACAAGACCATCAACGATCACAAGTTCACCATTTTAGCTGGACAGACTGCGCAGCGTTTCAAGAGATATAACTTAAACGCTACTGCCCAGAACGTACCATTTAGCAGCGATGCAGATCTATATTTAAGCTTAGGTGATGCGGCCAGTCGTGTAATCAACGATAGTGGATCCTTAAATACCGCAGCTTCTTATTTCGGTAGAGTAAACTATTCCTTTGCAAACAAATATTTATTGAACGCTTCGATCAGAGCAGATGGTGCCTCACAGTTCTTCGGCGGATCTGATCTTTGGGGCTATTTCCCTTCCATTGGTGCAGGCTGGGTGATCACGAATGAAGATTTCATGAAAGATCAAACCATATTCACCAATTTGAAACTTCGTGCTAGCTGGGGTAAAGTAGGTAACGCAGGAGTACCATTTAATCCAACTACACAACTTGTATCGCAAGGTGCAAACTTGATCGCGTACTTTGGTGGACTTCCTTATACCGGTGCCGGTATCACCACTCTTGTGCCACCAGCATTATTCTGGGAGCGTAGTGCAGGAACAGACATCGGTTTAGAAATGGGATTTCTTAAAAACCGATTGAATGTAGAGTTAGATTACTACAACAAAACTACGGAACAGGCAATCTTTGATATTCCAATTTTCGGATCGCTGGGTACCTCTAACAGTAGATTAATTGGCAACCAGGCTGACTTCCGTAACCGTGGTTTCGAAGTTAGTGCAACCTGGTCTGACAAGACTGCTGGTGACCTGACCTATACCATCAGTGCCAACCTAGGTATCAACAACAATAAGGTGCTTGAGGTAACTACCGGAAATAACCCGATCTATGCCGGTGGAACTGGTCTTGTAAGTGGCGCCTTGGCAACCAGAACCGTCGCAGGACGACCTATTGGTGAGTTCTTCGGTTATCAGGTAGCGGGTATCTTCCAAAGCAATGAAGAAGCGGCTGCATCTCCACAAGCCGGAACAACCGCAGGTGATTTCAAATATGTTGATCAGAACGGCGACGGTTTAATCGATGGACGCGACCGTGTTCCATTGGGTAATCCGAATCCAAAATACAATTATGGTGTGAACACCAACTTTGCTTATAAAAACTTCGACCTGACCCTGGATATCCAAGGTGTTGCAGGCGTAGACATCTACAATGCGAACCTGGGATACCGTTTCGGTAACGAGAACTTCACAAAAGAGTTCTTTGACAACCGTTGGACAGGACCTGGATCTACCAACAGCTACCCATCTGCTAAATTGGGTGGTTCAACCAACTACCAGCCGAACGAATTCTATGTAGAAAGTGGTGCTTATGTAAGGTTGAGAAACGTTCAGTTAGGTTATTCTTTACCTACTGAGCTGGTAAGTAAATGGAAAATGAGAAAACTAAGGGTATTCGCAAATGCACAAAATGCCTTGAACTTTTTCGGCTACAGAGGCTTCAGCCCTGAAGTTGGCGGATCGCCGACCAATGCAGGTGTGGACGCCAATGTGTATCCATTGTTTGCAACTTATAATGTTGGTGTAAATGTTACATTTTAATTGAACTAACCATGAAAACCCTAAATAATACCTATATCATTAAAAGTCTGGGTGTAGCTTTATTATCCACGACACTCCTGGTATCCGCTTGTAAAAAAAGCTTCCTGGATGTTGACCCACAAGCACAACAGCCATCATCACAATTCTGGACTTCCGCCGATGATGCAACCAAAGCGGTAAACGCAATTTACGCCAATCTACGCTCCTGGGAGAATGTAGCCTTCCCGGCATTGGTTATTGAAAGTGTAGGTTCGGATGAAGCGGATAAAGGTAGCACGCCGAATGACGCAACCTTTTGGAACCTGTATGACACCTATACTGTAACCTCTACCGAGGGATCACTACAGAGCTTCTGGACCGGTCAATACCAGAACATCAATCTTGCAAACCAGGTGATTACAAATATCCCGGCAATTGAGATGGATGAAAATCTAAAAGCAAGATTCATTGCCGAAGCGAAGTTCTTACGGGCTTTATCTTACTTTAGATTGGTGCGGGCTTATGGAGACGTCCCTTTAAGGATTTCCATACCGAAAGACGCCTCTGAATACAACGTGCCACGTGCAGCAAAGGATCAGGTTTATGCACAAATTGAGCAGGATCTAACTGATGCGGCCGCTGTACTTCCGCCGAACTACCCTGCTACAGACCTCGGACGCGCTACCAAAGGTGCAGCATTGGGATTACACGCCAAAGTAGCTTTATACCAGAAGAAGTGGAACGACGTGCTGTCGCTGACCAATCAGGTAATGGGCATGGGTTATGCGTTGTTTCCGGACTATGAAAAGCAATTCCGTACGGAGAATGAAAATAACAGTGAATCTGTGTTTGAAATCCAGGCAGAACTTCTACCAGGTAATGCGCCTGCGTCGAATTCCCAGTACAGCCAGGTTCAGGGTGTGGCTGGTGTACCTGGTGGCGGATGGGGCTTTAATGTACCATCACCGGCATTGGCTGCAGCATATGAGCCAAATGATCCAAGAAGAGATGCAACCATTATTTTCAGAGGTGAAGTTACTCCTCAAAGAGATACCATCCCGACCACGGTTCCTAATCCAATGTATAACCAGAAGTCGTATGTACCATTTAACCTTCGTGTTTCCGGCTTCAATGAAGGTGCGCAACAAAATATCCGCGTACTGCGCTATGCCGACATTCTGTTAATGAATGCTGAGGCGGCAAACGAACTTGGCGATGCGGGACGCGCATTGACATCACTTAACCTGGTACGTGCCAGAGCAAGAGGCAATAATCCGCTGAGTGTATTACCTCCGGTAACTGCAACAGATCAGGCAATACTTAGAAACGCGATCTACAAAGAGCGTCAGGTGGAACTTGCGATGGAAAACGACCGCTATTTCGACGTCATTCGTCAAGGTCGTGGACTGGAAGTATTTGGTCCTAAAGGCTGGAAAGCGAATAAGAACGAAGTCTGGCCGGTACCACAACAGGAGATTGACCTGAGTGGTGGCTTACTTACCCAAAACCCCGGCTACTAATACACACACAAACCCTTATCTATATTTTAACTTGAAGGTTGCCGCATCAACGGCAACCTTTTTAAAATCAAGACTATGCTAAAGATTAACCAAAGGCAACTCCTAATCCTCGCAGTAGTGTCTTTATTCTCCTGTCTGAGTATCACAGCATCGGCGCAAAAGAAAACTGCAAACTACATTAAACCGGAGTTGAAGATCAAAAAAGGGCTGACGGATGATCAGCTACTTGACCTGGTGCAGAAACAAACCTTCCGCTATTTCTGGGACTTTGCACACCCGGTAAGCGGCATGGCAAGGGAACGAAGCAATCGCTCCTTCGACTATGGCGATGAAGTAGTGACCACAGGCGGTACTGGCTTCGGTGTTATGGCTACCATTGTTGCCGCCGAACGTAAGTTCATCAGCCGCGAAGAGGCTGCAGCACACACCAAGAAAATTGTGGATTTCCTTTGGAAAGCAGACATGTTCCATGGTGCTTTTCCGCACTGGCTAAACGGTGCAACGGGAAAGGTCATTCGTTTTAGTCCTAAGGACGATGGTGCTGATATTGTAGAAACCGCATTTCTTTTCCAGGGACTGTTGACCGCGAAACAATACTATACAGCAGATAATGCCGTAGAGCGGGACATCCGTAATAAGATTACCTGGATGTGGGAAGGCATTGAGTGGGATTGGTTTACCCAAGACCAGAATGTTCTTTACTGGCATTGGAGCCCTAATAACGGCTGGAGCATGAACCACCAGATCAAAGGCTGGAATGAATGCCTGATGAGTTATGTATTGGCAGCGGCTTCGCCGAAAAACTCCATTAGCCGTAGAGTATATGAAGATGGATTCGCCAATAACAATACTTTCTTCAATGGTAAAAAATACTTTGACATCACACTTCCCTTAGGCTTTGAATACGGCGGTCCGCTGTTCTTTTCACATTACTCCTTCCTGGGACTTGATCCAAGAGGATTAAACGATGGCAAGGCCGACTACTTTGAGCAGAATAAGGCACACACGCTGATTAATCGTGCCTACTGTATTGAAAATCCAAAAGGCTACAAAGGCTACAGCGCAAACAGCTGGGGTTTAACTGCAAGTGACAGCTGGCAAGGTTATGCGGCACATTCACCGACGGAAGATCTGGGTGTAATCACCCCTACTGCGGCTTTGTCGTCCTTTCCTTATACCCCGGAGTATTCGATGCAGGCTTTAAGACACTTTTACGAGGATAAAGGTGATCAGATCTGGACCGAATATGGATTTGCAGACGCTTTTAGTGATCAGCACAACTGGGTAGCGAAGTCGCACCTGGCGATTGATCAAGGGCCGATCATCTTGATGATCGAGAACCACCGCAGCGGATTGTTGTGGAAGCTTTTTATGAGCAACCCGGATGTAAAAGCAGGTTTAACCAAGCTGGGCTTTAAAAGTCCGGCTTTAAATCCATAGTATGTTTAAGAGAACTCCACTTTTGATTGCTTTATTATTGCTTTCTGTGCAGTTAATCGCACAGAAGAAACAGCTTACCTATTGCAATCCAATTAACCTGGATTACGGCTATACGCCTATCCCCAACTTCGCTACGCAAGGTAAACACCGGGCGACTGCTGATCCGGTAATTGTGAACTATAAAGGCGACTATTACCTGTTTTCCACCAATCAATGGGGATATTGGTGGAGCAGTGACTTAAGCAACTGGAACTTCGTGTCCAAATCTTTCCTGCGCCCCGAGCACAAGGTTTATGATGACCTCTGTGCGCCTTCTGTATGGATACAGGGCGATACCATGCTGGTTTTCGGTTCTACCTATGCCCGCAATTTCCCGATCTGGATGAGTACCAATCCGAAGGGTAATGACTGGAAAGAGGTGGTGGAGAACTTTGACATCGGTGGATGGGATCCGGCACACTTTGTAGATGATGACGGGCGCTTATACATGTACAACGGCAGCAGCAATGTTTACCCCTTGTATGGTGTGGAGTTAAACCGGAAAACCTTTGAGCCGATCGGTACCCGCAAGGAGCTGTTGTTACTACGCCCGGATCGCTACGGCTGGCAGCGCTTTGGCGAACACCTGGACAACACCTTTCTGGATCCATTTATGGAAGGTGCCTGGGTAACCAAACACAACAACAAATACTACCTGCAGTATGGTGCCCCAGCAACAGAATTTAGCGGCTATGCAGATGGTGTAGCTATAGGTACAACGCCGCTTGGGCCTTTCGAACATCAGTCGCTGCCCCTATCCTGGAAAGCGGGTGGATTTGCCAGAGGTGCAGGTCATGGTGCAACCTTCCAGGACAACTGGAAGAACTACTGGCATGTATCCACGATGGTCGTATCGGTGAAGAATAACTTCGAACGACGGATCGGGATCTGGCCGACTGGCTTTGATAAAGATGATGTAATGTACACCAACACAGCCTTTGGAGACTATCCGCATTACCTCCCGACGAAGGCTGATAATCATCTAAAAAGCAGGTTTACTGGTTGGATGTTGCTAAACTATAACAAACCCGTACAGGTTTCGAGCACCTTAGGTGGCTACCACGCAAACAACGCCGTGGATGAGCGCATCAGGACCTACTGGAGTGCAGCAAGTGCCAAAAATGGCGAATGGATCCAAACAGATCTGGGCCGTGTTTCCACCGTACATGCTGTACAGTTGAACTATGCTGATCAGGATGCAACATTCCTGGGTAAACAGCAGGGCATTTACCACCAATATCAACTTCTATACAGCGTAGATGGAAAGAAGTGGCAGTTGCTCGTAGATAAGAGCAAGAACAAAACCGATGTTCCACACGATTACCTGGAGCTCGAAAAGCCGGTAAATGCCAGATTCATCAAAATGGTTAACATCCACATGCCAACTGGAAAGTTTGCGATCAGCGGTTTAAGGGTATTCGGAAAGGCAGCTATCGCGAAACCTGCTCCTGTTAAGGACTTCATGGTTTTAAGAACTGAAAAAGACAAGCGAAGCGCCTGGATCAGGTGGATCACGAATGATGACGCCTATGCTTACAACATTTACATTGGTACGGATCCCGAAAAGCTGTATAACTGCATCATGATCTATGGTGCCAACGAGTACTGGTACAAAGGCATGGACAAAGAAAAGCCATACTACTTCCGTATTGAGGCATTGAATGAGAACGGACAATCAAAATTGTCGGACATCATTAAGGCAGAATAAAGACAAGAAATGAATATGAAAAAATCAACTTATCTGATGATAACTGCACTGCTTTTTAGCAGTGGCGGTGGGTTTGCACAGACGAAGCCAGCGGCTTCTGCAAATCCGAAAATGAATTCGTTTATTTCGACATTGATGTCGAAAATGACGATTGAAGAGAAAATTGGCCAGTTAAACCTGGTGACCGGCGGAGAGGCTACAACGGGCTCTGCGGTAAGTTCGGATGTTGAAGGTAAAATTCAGCGTGGCCAGGTCGGCGGTATTTTCAGCATGACCACGCCACAACGCATCCGCAAAGCACAGGAGATTGCGGTGAACAAAAGCAGATTGAAGATCCCTTTGATCTTCGGTCAGGACGTGATCCATGGTTACAAAACCACCTTCCCCATTCCACTAGGTCTGGCAGCGACCTGGGATCTGCCCTTGATCCAGAAAACAGCAAAAATTGCAGCAAGAGAAGCCAGTGCAGATGGTCTGAACTGGACCTTCTCCCCTATGGTTGACATTTCGAGGGACCCACGCTGGGGCAGGATCTCGGAAGGCAGTGGAGAAGACACTTACCTGGGTTCAGAAATCGCTAAAGCGATGGTAAAAGGCTATCAGGGTGACGACCTGACGAAATACAACACCATTATGGCTTGTGTAAAACACTTTGCTTTGTATGGAGCTGCAGAATCAGGTCGTGATTACAATACCACCGACATGAGCTTACACCGCATGTACAACGAATACCTGCCACCTTACAAGGCAGCGATTGATGCTGGTGCAGGTAGCGTGATGACTTCCTTTAACGACATCAACGGTGTGCCTGCGACTGCAAATAAGTGGTTGATGACTGACCTGCTGCGTAAGCAATGGGGCTTCGATGGTTTTGTTGTTACAGATTATACTGCCGTTTCCGAATTGATTGATCACGGACTTGGCGATCTTCAGCAGGTATCTGCTTTATCCTTGAAAGCTGGTGTGGAGATGGATATGGTAAGTGAGGGCTTTTTGAACACCCTTGGAAAATCGCTGAAAGAAGGTAAAGTAACCGAAGAACAGATTAACAATGCCTGCCGTTTAGTTTTGGAAGCAAAATATAAACTCGGCTTATTTGATGACCCCTTCCGCTACTGCAATGACGCAAGGGCGAAAAAAGAAATCTTAACCCCTGCAAACCTGCAAGCTGCACGTGAGGTAGCGACACAAAGTTTCGTGCTTTTAAAAAACCAGAACAATTTGTTACCGCTTAAGAAAACGGGTACCATTGCGCTGGTGGGACCATTGGCAAATACCAGAAGCAACATGCCGGGTACCTGGAGTGTGAATGCTGAATTGAACAACACGCCATCCTTGTTGGAGGGTCTTCAAACTGTGGTTAGCAAAAATGTAAAGATCCTGCATAGCCTGGGTTCAAACTTGCTTTCAGATCCTGCTTACCAGGAAAGAGCGACCATGTTTGGTCGTGAGATCCCACGTGATAACCGTAGTGAAGAAGTGATCATTCAGGAAGCGGTAGAAAATGCTAAAAAAGCGGACGTTGTTGTTGCAGCTTTAGGTGAAAGTTCGGAGATGAGCGGCGAAAGTTCCAGCCGTACAGACCTGGAGATTCCAGATGTACAACAACGTTTGTTGGCTGCCTTGTTAAAAACTGGCAAGCCGGTGGTATTAGTACTATTTACCGGCAGACCATTGGCATTGAAATGGGAAAGTGAAAATGTACCTGCGATTTTGAACGTTTGGTTTGGTGGTACCCAGGCAGCCCCAGCGATTGCAGATGTGCTTTTTGGAAATGTAAATCCTTCCGGAAAGCTTACTGCAACCTTCCCGCAGAATGTTGGTCAGGTGCCAATCTATTATAGCCATAAAAATACCGGCCGGCCATTGGAAGAAGGAAAATGGTTTTCTAAGTTCCGCTCCAATTACCTGGATGTAACCAATGAACCACTTTATCCTTTTGGCTATGGATTAAGTTATACCACTTTCAGTTATGGTGATATCAAGTTGTCTGCATCATCTTTCAAAGCTGGTGAATCCATTGCGGCAAAAGTTACGGTGACAAACACTGGAAAGTATCAAGGTAAGGAAGTAGTTCAGCTTTATACCCGTGACATGGTGGGCAGCATCACCCGCCCGGTAAAGGAGCTTAAAGGCTTCCAGAAGATCAGCTTGAAGCCAGGTGAAAGTAAGGAAGTGACTTTTACGCTTACCGCGGATGATCTGAAGTTTTTCAATGCCGATCTGCAATATGTTGCCGAGCCAGGCGATTTCAAGTTGTTTATTGGATCAAACTCCAGAGACGTTAAAGAAGCGGATTTTAAACTGCTATAATCGTTATCAGGAGCACATAAAAAAAGCGGCTTACACTAAGTGTAAGTCGCTTTTTTTATGTGCTTTATTTAATTTCTAGTCTGCCATGTTATGGTAAACCGCCTGTACGTCGTCGTCTTCCTCCAGCTTATCAATAAGCTTGAAAACATCAGCAGCCTGCTCTTCGGAGATTGGCGTGGTAGATAAAGCTACACGCTCCAGTTTGGCACTCTTCATTTCAACACCTAGGTCTTCAAGCGACTTCTGCATTTTACCGAAGTCTTCGAATGCGGTCTGAACAACTGCAATATCATTTCCTTCTTCGTCAGATTCCAGGTAGAGTTCCTCAAGTCCGGCATCGATCAATTCAAATTCCAGTTCTTCAAGATCGCGATCACCTGGTATAAATCTGAAGATTGATTTACGGTTAAAGATAAAATCCAGGGAACCTGTTTTACCAAGGGTACCGCCGGTCTTATTGAAATAACTACGAACGTTGGCTACGGTTCTGTTGGTATTGTCGGTAGCAGTTTCTATCAGGATGGCTACACCATGTTGTGCATAACCTTCATATACGTGTTCTTCGTATCCGTTCTCATCCTTATTTGATGCACGTTTGATGGCAGCGTCGACGCGATCTTTCGGCATGTTCACCGCTTTCGCATTCTGAACGGCCGTACGCAGTCGGGAGTTGGTATCAGGGTTTGGGCCGCCATCTTTAACAGCCATTACGATCTCTTTACCTATACGTGTAAACTGGACAGCCATTTTTGCCCAGCGTTTAAATTTTCTTTCTTTTCTAAATTCAAATGCTCTTCCCATTGTATTTTGTTGAAGGGGTTACCTTATTTGTTTTTTAAATTGTCTAACATATCCGAGGTCATCTTTGCCAGATCAAACTGTGGTTTCCATGCCCAATCTTTGGTGGCGAAGGAATCATCGATAGAACTTGGCCAGCTGTTGGCGATAAGTTGGCGCGGATCATTGTTGGTGTAAGTTAGCTCAAAATCCGGAATATGCTTTTTAATTTCCGAGGCGAGCACCTCTGGGGTAAAACTTACACCTGCGAAGTTATAACTAGATCTGATGCTGATGTATTGTGCGGGTGCATCCATTAATTCAATTGTACCACGGATTGCGTCATCCATATACATCATTGGCAGCTCGGTGTCCGCATCCAGGAAGGACGCGTAACTGCTTTTTTTCAAAGCATCATGGAAAATATGGATGGCATAGTCTGTGGTGCCTCCACCTGGTGCAGCTTTCCAGCTGATCAGTCCTGGGTAGCGGATGCTTCTAACGTCAAGCCCGTATTTCTGGTTATAGTATTCGCACCATCTTTCACCTGCCAGCTTACTGATACCGTAAACGGTGTTTGGGTCCATGACACAATATTGTGGGGTATTGTTCTTTGGTGAATTCGGACCGAATACAGCGATAGAACTCGGCCAGTAGACTTTGGCAGTTTTGTAAGTCAAAGCAAGCTCAAGCACATTTAACAAGCCGTTCATGTTCAGGTCCCAGGCAAGTTTTGGATTCTGTTCGCCAGTTGCGGATAATAATGCTGCTAAAAGATAAACTTGTGTTGGTTTATACTTCTGGAAGATGGTATTTAAGGTATCTTTTTCCAGAACATTGACGAACTCAAAGGGACCAGAATTTTTGATGTCATAGTCTGGGCGGCGGATATCGCATGCGATTACATAATCCTCGCCGTAAATTTTTCTAAGAGCGGTAACAAGTTCGGTACCTATCTGCCCGTTGGAGCCTAAAACAAGTATTTTCTCACGCATTAAATTAAAGTTTTGGCAAAGGTAAAAAAAGCACGGAAACCTGTGCAAAATGTTTGGTTTTGTAAAGGAAATCGCTGCGATTGCACAACACCAACAAAAAAGGGCTAACAACCTGAAGTTATTAGCCCTTATTCAACTTAACTGATATTAATAGCCTGGATTTTGCACCAGGTTTTGATTGGTTAACTGGTTGTTCGGAATTGGAAACAGCAGATATTTTGGATCATCAACCGTTTTTTCCTGTGTAGGTGTTAGATACTCGCCGAAACGAATGAGGTCTTGTCGTCTCACACCTTCCCAGAAAAATTCCCTTCCACGTTCATCTAAAAGATTCTGCAGCGTTAATCCCGTCATTGGTGTGGCGCCGCGTACTGCTCTCAAACTGTTCACAATGGTTAAGGCTGGTCCGTTTTGCGAAGTTCTCAACAATGCTTCAGCTTTCATCAGCAGTACATCCGCATAACGGAAATAAACCCAGTCATTTTCGGAAACTCCGGTTGCAAGATTGGCATAGTCGATTGGATATTTAATTACCCGGATACCGGCAACCTCAAGGTGGTTGGGATCTCTTTCGATTATACTTACTTCAGGGGTAAAAATCAGGTTGTTACCCCTTCTGTCCTTCAGCAAGGTTCCGGTTTGGTTAACCTGCTGGCCAACTAAAAACCCAACTTTCACTCCACTAACATTTGTAACCCCAGGGTAGTCTCCACCTCTGCGCTGATCGTTAGCTTCGAATTTGTTATAAAATCCGGATAGGGTAGCGAATCCGTTGTTTCCACCGGGGCTCTGACTGTAATGTAGTCCGGCTATCCAGGTGCTGTTTACACCACCCGCACTCGCCCCACCAATATTCTGCGCAGTAAAGATATTCTCCTTGGAAAGTGCATCGTTGTTCGGTGCAAAATTGTCAAAGTAGTTTGCAGATAAGGTGTATTTACCGGAATTGATGATTTGATCGGCAAGGGTAATCACCTGGTTCATGTCCGCAGCGTCAAAAGTTGGCGTCTGGCGGTTCAGGAAAGCGCCCTTATTCAGGTAGCACTTCATTAGTAATACCCTAGCTGCATCTTTATTCGCAACATGGACAGGTCCATCCGGAAGATTAGGAAGTATCTCGTTTAGCTCCGCGACGATAAAGTCCCAGGCCTCTGCTGCCGGGCGAACCCTTGATGGCTCCGTAACTTCTTCTCCAGGATCGCGGTAAGGCACCTGACCCCATCCATCAAGAATAGAGAATTGTGCCATTGCACGGAGAAAGCGTGCTTCTGCTTCCTGTACAGGTGTGGGACTGAATTGCAAAAGGTTGGTCGCCGCATAAGTAACACTATTTAAATCACGGAAAACACTGGATATCCGCGGATGATCTGCAGACCATCTATGTAAGTGTAATGCCCGCCAGGCGCCATTATCATCCCAGTCACCTGCTCGCGTCGGTGCAATGGCTTCATCAGTTGGAAACTCCTGCAAGGCCCACCAACCGTAGGTACCTTGATAGGGACTACGCATTGAGGTATAGGCTGCATCTAATAATGATGGAACGTTGCCTGCACCTAAATCAGCATTACCCACTTGTCCATTTAATTTTTCGTCCAGTTTGGTGCAGCCCGTCGCAAAAAGCGCGACTGCGACAAAAGCTGCTATATATCTATTCTTCATGTTCTTTAAATTTTATTATAGTGAAAAGTTTACGCCAAAGTTGAAAGTTCTTGCCGTTGGATAAGAAATGTACTCGATACCTGCTGATGGAACACCATTAACATTCTTGTCGACATTCACCTCCGGATCGAAACCTTTGAACTTGGTGATTACAAATAAGTTCTGGCCGTTCACAAAGATGTTTAGGGCTTTGATGGACTTGCCCACGTTTCCAATGTTGTAGTTGATGGTTGCGTTAGCAAGTTTTAGATAGTCGCCCTTTTCCAGGTAACGGGAGGAAGCAGCAATCGGGTTTGCCAATGACTCCTGAATTGGGGAATTTAACAATCCACTAGCGATGTTCTTGCCAGTTCCAAGGTTGGAAAGCGGTAGTACCGAGTTTGCAGTGTTGTTATACAGGTCTTGACCGAGCGATCCGTTAAAGTTTGCCGTTAAGCTTAAATTCTTATAGCGGAAGTTTGTGGTTAATCCCAGTATCACTTTAGGATTCGGATTACCTACATAATAATAGGTATAACCTTCGTCAGTATACGTAGAAAAACCATTTGCATCAAGACCATTGAATTCTCTGGTTACGAATGCAAAAAGCGGAAGCCCACTCTGGATGACCTGAACAGTAACGTCGCTTAAACCTTGTCCGCTTAAAGCACCGGTATTGATGAGACCAGTATTTTGATTCTTCACGGTGTTATTCATGAAGGTTGCGTTTCCACCCAATGACCATGAAATATCTTCTTTCTCAATGATACTTCCAGACAATGCAACTTCTAAACCTTTATTGATGATCTCTGCTGGCAGGTTGGTCCAGGTAATGGAAGCTCCAGGGGTAGAAGGATAGAACGGTGTGCGAGGGAACAACAGGTCAGTGGTCTTTTTATGGAAGTAATCAATGGAACCGCTCAGCTTGTTATTAAATAGTCCGAAATCAGCACCAAGATTGATCTGTGTATCTGACTGCCATTTCAGGAACCTGTTGGCATTGTTTACCCCTGCTGTGGATGGCCCACCGGTGTAAGTTAAATTGTATCGTTGCAAAGCTGCACCTGATGGGAATTCCTGATTTCCAGTCAGACCATAACCAGCCCTGATCTTCAATTGGTTTAGCCAGGCAACATCTGTCAGAAAACTTTCATTCTTGATGTTCCATGCTGCTGCAAACGACGGGAAGTATCCATACCGGTTTTCAGATCCGAATTTGGTCGAACCATCCGCACGGAAGGTTGCTGTTAGAAGGTATTTATCTGCGTAATTAAAAATAGCTCTTGCAAAAAACGACTGCAACTGCGTGGTTGGATCATTGAACGAGCTAAGACTGCGGTTTGCCGGGGTGGTCGCCTGCATCACGTCAGTATAATCAGCATCAAGATCGCCAAATCCCCTGGCAGTGCTTACAAGACCTTTATTAATATAGTTCGTATACTCATAACCAAGGACAGCGTTCAAGTTCAATTTTGAAGCAATCTCCTTGTTGAAGTTTAAGGTGTTTGTAAATTGCTGTGTAACCAGTTCACTATTGGCATAACTTGCAAAACCGCCCAGGAAGTTTGGTAGATCTGCTTCAATGCCGGGAAGGTTCAGGTAGCTTCTGGTAGAGGCTCTTCTAATACCTGTACTGTAGTTGATACTAGCCAGCATTCGATATTCTAAAAAGTCTGTAATTTTATAGTATGGAGACACCGATCCCAGAATTGTAGAAACCTTTGACTTGTCGCTAGAAGCTTCTGACATTGCTAGCGGATTAACAATCGATGATCTCGGTTCAATAAATAAGGAACCATCAGGGTTGCGGAATGCGCGGGTTGGATTCCAGGATAGTGCTTGACTGATCAAACTGCCTCTGAATCCTGCGTCAGTAGTGATGGGTGCAATGTTTTCCAAATACTGGCTGGTCACCAAGTTAACGTCCATTCCAAGCTTTTTGCTATCGAGGAATTTAAAATTGCCATTTACCGCAGCACTGTACTTTTTGAAATCGGTTTTCCGGATAATACCTTGCTGATCCTGGTAGCCGAAAGATGCCCGGTAAGTATTGTCCTGATTACCGCCACTCACAGCTAAAGAGTAGTTTTGGTTGTAAGCGCTACGGGTAATCTCATCCATAGCATTCACGTTTGCACCAAAGTCAAACTGGCTAACGCCATATCTGTTTAATGCTGCACGATACTCATCTCCATCAAGAACATCAATTTCTCTGGCCATGTTGCTTACGCCGGCTGATGCTGAAACATCAACTTTGGAGGCGCCAGTCTGACCACGTTTGGTTGTGATTAATACGACACCATATGCCGCACGTGAACCGTAGATTGCTGTTGCAGAAGCATCCTTTAAGACTTCCATGCTGGCAATATCAGCAGGGTTGATAAAGTTCAATGGATTTCCTCCGGGTACATTTCCTACTCCACCGCTTGCAGAAGGACGTGCGGAGCGGTTATCGAGCGCAACACCATCTACAACGTAGAGTGGCTGACCAGAACCGGTGATGGCGGTATTTCCACGGATACGAACGGTAGTAGAACCACCGGGCTGACCGCTGTTGTTGATCATCTGCACCCCGGCAACTTTACCCTGGATCAACTGGTCGGGTGCGTTCAGAGGACCTTTGTTAAAGTCCTTGGCGGATACCGTGGTTGCTGCACCGGTGAGATCGCTCTTTCGAACGGAACCATAGCCAACAACCGTCACCACATCAAGCTCGGTAGAGCCAGCGAGGGCTACGTCAATTGTAGTGCGATTATTTATTGGTAAGGTTTGGGTTTCCAGTCCGACGAAACTGAAAGCTAGTTGGGTGACATTTGCTGGCACCGTGATGGCAAAACGACCACTTGCATCGGTTAGCACTTTGACGGTTGCACCGACAGCAGAAACGGTGGCACCTGGGAGTGCATTGTTTTCATTATCCCGGACAGTACCGCGAATTACAGTTTGCGCAAATGCTGCTGCATTAACAAACAGCAACAGAAAGCAGCATAGGATAAGTTTTTGAAACTTTGAGAAACAAGGGACATTGTAAAAAATGCCTCGGTTCCCTGGAGGTAGAGCTCTGTTCATAATGTTTTATTTGGTTGGTTAATAATATTAGAGTTAGTTAAAAAATCATCATATAAGAGCAAAAAACATGAAGAGAATTTCTACTAACTTTTGTATCAACAATATACGCTTTAAACGTAATTTACAATAGTCATTCAATGGAATGTCAATGCATTTTCACGTTTTGTTCACGAAATTTCACACTCGGTAAAAATTTTGTTAGAATGTGTTGGTAGATTGACTGAATATTAGTTAAGTTTAAATATTGTATTAAGCGATAGATAACTGATTTTCTAACCTTTAAATTTTAGCATATGTAGGAACCCCCTTTTCTAACCAAATTAATTCACCAACTAACCAAATATTTTATGTTTAAAAATTTACTAAGTTCTAAAAGAAAGATCTTTCTTTTACTTACTTGCATGCTCCTGTCTTTAGGATTGCATGCACAGGTCAGAATCACCGGTAGAGTTACCAGCAGTGACGATCAGTCACCGATTCCCGGCGCTTCCATTAAAATCAAAAATTCGGCACAAGGTACCATGACCGATGGAAATGGAGCATTCGCTATACAGGCAAGTCCATCCGACGTGCTCGTTATTTCTTTCGTTGGTTATCAATCAACGGAGGTCACCGTAGGTAGCCGTACCACGGTTAACGTCACTTTGAGACAAGAAGACAATAACCTGAACGAAATTGTTGTAACTGGTTATACCGCTCAACGTAAAAAGGATCTAACAGGTTCTGTTGCCGTTGTGGACGTTGCACAATTAAAGTCACAACCAGCAGCCAGTGCCGTTGAAGCTTTACAAGGTAAAGCATCCGGTGTTCAGATCGTTGTTGACGGTGCACCAGGTTCTACGCCACAAATTCGGGTAAGGGGTGTGACTACCATTAACAACAATGATCCACTTTATGTTGTTGACGGTGTTCCTTACGAAGGAAAACTCAGCTGGTTAAACCAGAATGACATTGAAAGCATGCAGGTGTTAAAAGACGCATCCTCCGCATCTATCTATGGTGCCAGAGCGAACAATGGGGTCGTGATCATCACCACTAAAAAAGGTGTTCAAGGTCCACCAAGAATTACTTTTGACACTTATTACGGTTTACAGGCACCGAGAAAGAGTTCTTTCCCGGAGATGATGAACCCTCAACAATATGCAGAGTATGTTTTCGCAACATTCCGTAATGCGGGGCAAACGCCAACAGGAAATAACTATGGTAATGGTGCAACACCTGTATTGCCAGAGTATCTTCTTGCTGGCAGTAAATCTGGCCAGGAAGTGACTCCTGCTGATGCTGATCCTGCAAAATACAGTAATAATCCAAATACCTGGTATCAAATTACAAGAGCAAACCAAGCGGGAACTAATTGGTTTGAAGAAATTACAGAAGTTGCGCCGATCCAAAATTATCAGCTTGCAGCTTCTGGTGGTGGTGAAAACTCTACCTACAGCTTTTCTTCCGGCTATTTAAATCAGGAAGGTACGATTAAGTACACTGGCTTCAAACGCTATAACGTTCGCGCAAACACCTCTGTATCTGCACTAGATAAAAGATTGCGTTTTGGTGAAAACCTGCAATACAGCTATACCGAAGGTGTAGGCTTAGGTGTTAACCAAAATACTTCTGGTGAATACCAAGATGAAGGTAGTCCAATTGGATGGGCATACCGTATTCCAACGATCATCCCGGTTTACGACATCATGGGTAACTATGCTGGTAGTAAAGGTAGCCAGTTGGGTAATGCTGAAAACCCGCTTGCAGTACTTTACCGTGGTAAAGACAACTTGAACAAAAGCAATTTCTTTTTCGGAAATGCATTTGCTGAGTTGGACATTGTAAAGGGGCTAACTGCTAAAACAAGCTTTGGTTTACGTTACGAAAACTACAACGGTATTAGCATGCGCTATCCAAACCTTGAATTCTCTGAAGGTAATAACTCCAATAACTTGAACGAATTCCAAGGTTATACCACAGAATGGACTTGGACAAACACCTTAACTTATGCCACTACCATTGCAGAAAAGCACAGAATCAACTTGTTGGCAGGTACTGAAGCCATCCGTTCCAGAAACAGACAACTGAATGGCGGTCGTAATGATTTCTTTTTACTTGGTGATATGGACTACTATTACTTAAATGTAGGTTCATCAAACATCAGCAATGCAAGTTCCGGAAGTGTGGGTTCTTTGTACTCATTATTTGGTCGTGCAGATTACGCTTTCAACGATCGTTATTTAGCAAGTGTGACTATTCGTCGTGACGGATCATCAAACTTCGGTGAAGAAAATAAATACGGTTATTTCCCTGCAGCAAGTATCGCATGGCGTTTATCTGAGGAAAGCTTCCTGAAAGATAAAGTAACCTGGCTTCAAGACTTGAAATTCCGTGCAGGTTACGGTGGTACCGGTAACCAAAGAATTCCGGTTAACCAGTACGTAAACCGCTTCCAATCTTCGATCTCGAGTGCTGCTTACGGCTTCGGTGGCGGAAATGCAGTAACGACCGGACTATGGCAACAAGATTATGCGAATCCTTCTATCAAATGGGAATCCTTAAGATCGCTTAACATTGGTGTGGACTTTACTTTGTTTGATTCCGCTATTGATGGATCTTTTGACTGGTATGATAAAAAGACCAGTGATATGCTTTATCCGGTACCATTGCCGTCTACGGCCGTTGGTCTAGGAAGTTCACCTTATGTTAACGTGGGTGATATGAGCAATAAAGGTATCGAGCTTTCCTTAAACTATCACTATGGAAGAAATGCAGACAATCCATTTAAGTTTGATTTAGGTGTTAACTTTTCTAGAAACGTTAACAAAATTGTAACGCTTGCCCCAGGAATTGCTCAACAGCCTTACGGTAGCTTTAGAAGCTTAACAACTAGTATCCTTCAGGAAGGTCAACCATTTGGTGCATTCTATGGTTACCAGGTTGCTGGAATTTTCCAGAATGATGCTGATATCGCCGGAAGTCCAGCTTACAGCGGTGCTCGTGTTGGTGGATTTAAATACCAAGATATCAATGGCGATGGCATCATCGATCCAAAGGACAGAACCATCATTGGTAATCCTAATCCGGATTTTTATTATTCATTTAGCTTAAACGCTTCATACAAGAACTTCGATATCGCCATGTTCTTCAATGGCGTACAAGGAAACGACTTGTATGACGCAAACCGGTACTTCACCGACTTTTCAACATTCGCCGGTGCTAGAAGTACGCGTCTGTTAAATGCCTGGAGTCCGACCAACACTTCTAGTCTAATTCCTTCCCCGTATAATAATGCTGCAGAAATTGAATATGCTTCTTCCAGCTATTATGTGCAGAACGGCAGTTTCTTCCGTATGAAGAACTTGCAAATTGGCTATTCATTACCGGCACAAAAAGTATTTGGACCTAGAATCGGAATAAACAAACTTCGTATTTACGCAAGTGCAACTAACCTATTCACCATTACAGATTATACCGGCCTGGATCCAGAGGTAAGTCAGGAATCAAGTACATTCTCTGCACCAGGTATTGACCGTGGTATTTATCCGAACTCACGTCAATTCTTATTGGGCTTAAGTGTAGGTTTTTAATGATTAAATAGAAACAGTTATGAAAAAGATTAATTATATATTATTAGCGGTGATGCTCTCTACTGCGACGATAAGTTGTAAGAAAGAGTTCCTAGATAAAAAGCCGCAGGGCCAGTTGAACGTCGATCAGATTACAAGTATTGATGGCGTTGAAGGTTTACTAACTGGAGCTTACGGCTTGTTAAACGGAAACGTGAATGGCACCTGGGGTAACTACGCAGCTGGACCAAGCCAATGGTTATTGGGAGAGGTAACATCAGACAACGCGCATAAAGGTAGCGATAACGGTGACCAACCAAACATGAATGCCCTTGAAAGGCATGCGCCGACCAGCACGAATGACAACTTAGCAAACCTTTGGGAAAGATATTACGAGGGCATTGCACGTTGTAACAATACACTTCGTGTGTTGGCCTTGCTACAATCATCCTCTAATGGAGTTAAGTTTTCGGATGCCAGAGCTACTGAAGTACAAGCAGAAGCAAGATTATTGCGGGCGCATTATTATTTTTACCTGGTTCGTGCATTCAAAAACGTTCCGTTGATTACGGAGGCGACCACCGAACCAGCTGTTGACAATACCGCAGATGTTTATCCTGCAATTGTTTCAGACTTAACTTTTGCAGTTCAAAACCTTGGCGTGACCAACTCGAAAGGACAAGTTGGACGTATGAACAAGACCATTGCACAAGCTTATCTTGGTAAAGTTTATTTGTATCAGAAACAATATGCTGAGGCTTTGCCTTTATTCAATGAAGTGATCACTTCAAAACCTGATTTGGTGGATATGCCATTTAAGGACAACTTTGATATTACCAAAGAAAACGGTCCGGAAGCAATCTTTGCAGTTCAACATTCTGTTAACGGTGACGGTACTGGAGGAGATAACGGAAACGTAGGTGACATGTTAAATTATCCTTACGGCGGTACAGCGAAAACAACCTGCTGTGGGTTCTTCCAACCTTCGATTGACCTTGCAAGTTCATACAAAGTGAATGCGGCTGGTCTTCCATTTTTGGATAACACCTACAGAAATGCACCATTCAAATCTGATTTCGGCCTAAGTGCTACTGAAAAAGCAGCGTATCAACTAGAGCGCTCACTGACGGTCGATCCACGTATGGATTATACTATGGGAAGAAGAGGCGTACCCTATCGTGATTGGGGAATTATGGAAGGTGACACCTGGATTCGTGAAGCATCAACGGGTGGTCCATTTGTACCGTACAAAAACTCCATTGAATTCGCACAATTTACAAGTGGAACAGCGCCTGGAGCAACAAACGTGAACGGATTGAACGTGAATGTGATTCGTCTGGCAGACGTTTACCTGATGGCTGCGGAATGTGAAGTGGAGTTAGGCAATCTTGGACGGGCCTTGACACTTGTAAATGCCGTTAGAGCTCGTGCAGCAAAACTTCCTGTTGCCACGGACAAAGTTGTTGGGGGAACTCCTGCAGCAACCTACCGTGTTAACCCATATCCTTCTTTCCCGGATGCAACTTACGCAAGAAACGCTGTCAGGTTTGAAAGAAGACTTGAATTGGCCATGGAAGGTCATCGTTTCTATGATCTGGTACGTTGGGGTATCCTTAAGCAAACACTTGACAGCTACTTCAATTTCGAAGGCAATTATCTCTCTACTTTAAAAGGAGTAACGATTGACCCAGCTGATGAGTATTTCCCAATTCCTCAGGATCAGTTAGATAGAAGTAACGGTATTCTGAAACAGAATCCTGGTTATTAATATCATAATCCTGGATCAAAAGAGGCTGGATCACACTGATTCAGCCTCTTTTGCGTTTACACGATTTTTGAAGTTGTCCAGAATACCTGGAGTTTGGCGACCAGTCAGCAGTAAAACCAAGACTATTATAATAGCTTTTACAAAATCCAAAATCATGACACGGCCGCTATGTGTAATGTGTGCATACTGCACAAAACGCGTAACAAATACATTATAGAGTAAAAATTAATGTTTAGGTATTAGGCTTTCCAAATAAATTTTTCTCTATTTTAGATTTTGTAAGAAATTGAATCCTTTAACAACTAAATATAAACCACATGAATAGAAGAGACGCAGTTAAAAGTTTCGCCTTTTTAATGGGAGGCGCATTATCTGCTACAACTATTGGCGTATTCCTTGAAGGATGCCAGCCTTCGAAAAATTCTTCGGAAAATTTATTTTCAGCAGATCAGGAGAAAATGCTCGCTGAGTTAGCTGACACCATCATTCCTACTACAAAAACTCCTGGTGCTAAAGCTGCTGGTGTGGGACCTTTTATTTCACTGATGATGAAAGATTGCTATCCTGAAGAGGCACAAAAGGCATTCGTTGAAGGACTTGAGGAGTTGGAAAAAGAATCAAAAGATAAATTCAAAAATTCTTTTGTGAGCCTGACGCCTGAACAACGCACAGAAATTTTAGGTAAATTCAGAGAAGAAACCATCGCTGCGCAGAAAAAAGATAAAGAAGAGGCGACCAAACTTCAGGAGAAAGAAGCTGCAGAGCTTGAAAAGAAACCAGAAAAAGAAAGAGCAGGAAATCCAATGGCTGCTAAAAAACCAGCAACCAAACATTACTTCTTCGCGATTGCCCGTGACCTGACCATCCTTGGATACTTTACCTCTGAGATCGGCGCAACACAAGCTTACGAATACATTGATATTCCAGGCAGATATGACGGTTGTGTGGATATGAAACCAGGTCAAAGAGTTTACGCATAATTTTTTATAGAAATGAACTTAAATACAAAAGCTACAGCACAAAATACCTATGATGCCATCGTAATCGGTTCGGGAATCAGTGGTGGTTGGGCTGCAAAAGAATTAACAGAAAAAGGTTTAAAGGTACTTTTACTGGAACGCGGAAGAAATATAGAACACATTAAGGACTATACTACGGCAATGAAAAAGCCTTGGGAATTTGAGCACCGCGGCCGCCTGACAGAAGAACAAAAAAGAACGCACCCGGTACAAATGCGTGATTATCCATATCAGGAATTTAACGAAAGTTTCTGGGTAAATGACTTAGATTGCCCTTATACGGAGGTAAAACGTTTTGACTGGTACAGAGGTTTTCATGTTGGTGGAAAGTCACTTATGTGGGGCCGTCAGAGCTACCGTTTCAGCGACATTAACTTCGAGGATAACCTAAAGGATGGTCATGGAAATGACTGGCCGATTCGTTATAAGGACCTGGAAAAATGGTATGACTACACGGAGCGTTTTGCCGGTATCAGTGGACAAAATGAAAACTGGCCTGCGCTTCCTGATGGACAGTTCCTGCCTCCAATGGAGATGAACTGTGTAGAAAAGTCCGTTAAAAAACGTATTGAGGATCACTACAAAAGAGAAAGAATCTTAACGATTGGCCGTACTGCAAACCTTACAGTTCCTCATAAAGGACGTGGAAAATGTCAGTATCGTAACCTATGTAGCAGAGGCTGTCCTTTTGGTGCTTACTTCAGTACTCAATCTTCTACCCTACCGGCTGCTGTTGCAACCGGAAACCTGACCTTACGTCCTTACTCATTGGTGAGCCACATCATCCATGATAAAGAGACCAAGAAAGCTAAAGGTGTGATGGTGATTGATTCCGAGACTAACGAAAACATGGAATTCTTTGCAAAGATTGTGTTTGTAAACGGATCAACATTAGGTACTACCCATATTCTTTTAAACTCCACTTCAGACGAACATCCTAATGGACTGGGCAATGCTAGTGGTGAGCTTGGACACAATTTGATGGACCACCACTTCCGTTGCGGTGCATCTGGTATTGCGGAAGGTTTTGATGATAAATACACTTACGGCAGAAGAGCAAATGGCATCTACGTACCTCGCTACCAAAACATGGGTAACGACAAACGTGATTACCTAAGAGGCTTCGGTTATCAGGGTGGTGCGAGCCGCACCGGCTGGCACCAGGATGTTGCCGAACTTGCGTTTGGTGGTGATTTCAAAGATCAAATGACTGTTCCAGGTGTTTGGCAGATGGGCCTTGGTGGTTTCGGAGAGGCATTACCATACCACGATAACAAGGTTACACTTGACAAAACCAAGAAAGATAAATGGGGCTTACCTGTTTTGGCCATCGACTGTACTTTCAGAGAAAACGAAACCAAAATGCGTGAAGCGATGAAAAATGATGCTGCTGAGATGCTTGAAGCTGCCGGTTTGAAAAACATTGTTACTTATGACAATGGTTCTACTCCAGGTATGGCAATCCATGAGCAGGGTACTGCAAGGATGGGTAATGATCCAAAGACTTCTGTATTGAATAAATGGAACCAAATGCATGAGGTTAGCAATGTATTCGTGACTGACGGTGCTTGTATGCCTTCGATTGGTTGTCAGAATCCATCATTAACATTCATGGCACTTACCGCCAGAGCAGCTGATTATGCTGTTTCCGAACTTAAAAAGGGAAATCTATAATGGCAGAAAAGAAAATAAGAATGGGAATGGTTGGCGGTGGCAAGGATGCCTTTATTGGTGCCGTTCACCGTATAGCTGCAAACATGGACGGATTAATTGAATTGTGCTGCGGTGCATTCAGTTCTAATCCCGAAAAGGCAAAAGCTTCCGGCCGTGCCCTTTTTATAGAAGATAGTAGAAACTACGGCAGTTATGCCGAAATGTTTGAAGCAGAAAGTCAGCTTCCTGCAGATCAGCGGATGCAATTTGTGAGTATTGTTACGCCTAACTTTGCACATTTTGAGCCTGCGATGTTGGCACTGGAATCGGGATTTCATGTCTTGATCGACAAGCCGATGACGCTAACTCTGGAAGAAGCAAAGAAATTGCATTCAAAAGCTACAGAAACCGGATTATTGGTGTGTTTAACGCACACCTACTCTGGTTATCCGATGGTGAAACAGGCAAGACAGATGGTGAAAGCCGGTGAACTTGGGCGCATCAGAAAAGTTTGTG
The DNA here is from genome assembly GCF_059278965.1 of Pedobacter sp. NEAU-ZC8. NCBI lineage: Bacteria > Pseudomonadati > Bacteroidota > Sphingobacteriia > Sphingobacteriales > Sphingobacteriaceae > Pedobacter > Pedobacter sp. NEAU-ZC8. Next base: position 102,984 of record NZ_JCAJXC010000009.1, on the reverse strand, counting down.
TCGAGTATCCGCAAGGCTGGTTGAGCCTGCCTTCTGAAAATGAAGGTAACAAGCAGGCTTCATGGCGTACTGATCCATCCAAAAGCGGCATCAGCGGCTGCATGGGAGATATTGGTACGCATGCTGCGCAACTGGCAGAGTATATATCTAACCAGAAGATCTCACATATGTGTGCAGATCTAAACATCGTTGTTGACGGGCGTGCCTTAGATGACGATGGAAATATTCTGCTGAAGTTTGATAATGGCGCAAATGGAATCTTGATGGCTTCTCAAATTGCAGCCGGCGAAGAAAATGCCTTGTCTATAAAGGTATATGGAGAAAAAGGCGGCTTGGAATGGCATCAGGAAGAGCCGAATACCTTGAAGCTGAAATGGCTTGATGCGCCAGCACAGATCTACAGAACAGGGCATGATTACCTAAGTTCATACGCTAAGCACAACACCAGAACACCATCAGGCCATCCGGAAGGGTATTTGGAAGCTTTTGCAAATATCTACCGCAATTTTGTGAGTACAATAGATATGGTAAGCGCTGGTGAAACTCCTTCGGAGGAGATGCTGGACTTCCCTACTTCGGAAGATGGTGTACGCGGAATGGCATTTATTGAGCATGTAGTCGCTTCAGGTAAATCAGACCAGAAGTGGTATGAATTTAAAATTTAAAGATGACAACAATAAAAGGACCGGCTATTTTCTTAGCCCAGTTTATTCAGGAACAGGCGCCATTCAATTCCCTTGAAGGGATATGTGAGTGGGCGGCAGGATTAGGATTTGTCGGCATACAAATGCCAACTTTAGATGATCGTTTTATCAATCTGAAACTGGCTGCTGAAAGTAAGACTTACGCGGAGGAGTTAAAAGGAAAAGTGAACAGCTTTGGTCTGGAAATAACAGAATTATCCACACACCTGCAAGGACAGCTGGTAGCGGTAAACCCTGCATATGACCTGGCCTTTGATGCTTTTGCACCAAAAGAGCTTCATGGCAACCCTCAGGCAAGAACCGCATGGGCGGTACAGCAGCTGAAATATGCGGCAAAAGCCTCCCAGAACCTTGGTCTGAATGCGCATGCCACCTTTAGTGGATCACTGTTATGGCATATGTTTCACCCATGGCCACAACGTCCTGAGGGATTGGTGGAGGCTGGCTTCAAGGAGCTTGCAAAGCGTTGGTTGCCGATCTTAAACACATTTGATGAATGTGGAGTTGACGTTTGTTACGAGATCCACCCGGGTGAGGATCTATTTGACGGCATAACTTACGAGATGTTCCTGGAGAAAGTAAACAACCACCCTCGTGCATGTCTGCTTTATGATCCATCACACTTTGTACTGCAGCAACTTGATTATATTCAGTATATCGACTTCTATCACGAGCGTATTAAGGCCTTTCATGTAAAGGATTCCGAGTTTAACCCTACTGGGAAACAAGGCACATTCGGCGGCTATCAGAGCTGGGCAAATCGTGCAGGCAGATATCGTTCGCCAGGTGATGGACAGGTGGATTTTAAAACCATCTTCAGCAAATTGACGCAATACGACTTTAAAGGTTGGGCGGTAATGGAATGGGAATGCAGTCTTAAAGACTCCAATGTTGGTGCAAGAGAAGGTGCTGAGTTCATTAAAAAACATATTATTCCAGTGACAGACAGAGCCTTTGACGACTTTGCTGCAACAGGCGCTGATGAAGACTTTAACAACAAGATTTTAGGATTATAGCCCGAAGAGCCGGGAACAACAATACACTTATGAAAAAACTAACTTATTTACTTGGATGCCTGACCTTTGTTTTTGCATCCTGCGGTGGTGGCGATTCAACGAAAACAGAGTCTGCCACAACCAATACAGAGACCACTGCAGCTGCCGGTGAATCAGGTGCTGTTCATAAAGGAAAACAGCTGATCGATAAATCGGACTGCCTGGGTTGCCATAATGAAACCACAAAGGTGATCGGTCCTTCTTACGTTGATGTGGCAGAGAAATATCCAATGAGCGAATTGAACGTAGACGAATTAGCGGATAAGATCATTCGTGGTGGAGCTGGTGTTTGGGGCGATGTACCAATGACACCACACCCGGATTTATCTAAAGAAGACGCAAAAGAGATGGTTAACTACATCTTGTCTTTGAAAAAATAATCATTCTTTTAAACCAAATATAAGCAATGGAAAACAAGACAAATGATCAAAACGTCACAACCAGGCGTTCATTTTTGAAATCTGGTGCGATTGCGGCAGCTGCCTTTACAATTGTACCACGTCACGTTTTAGGTGGAAACGGCTTTTTAGCACCTAGTGACAGATTGATTATCGCCGGCATAGGTGTTGGTGGAAAGGGACAATCGGACATTGCGATGTTCCACAAAAGCGGTAAAGCGGACATCGGATTTCTTTGTGACGTGGATACCCGTCGTGCCGCAAACTCAGTGAAAGCATTTCCAAAGGCTAAATTCTATAAAGACTGGCGCGAGATGTTAGATAAAGAATCTAAGAACTTCGACGCTGTGTCTGTTTCTACACCAGACCATAACCATGCTGTACAGGCTATGGCTGCAATGCAGCTTGGCAAACACGTGTATGTACAAAAACCACTGACACACGACATTTATGAAGCGCGTGCCTTAACCGCAGCGGCGAAGAAATATAAAGTCGTGACCCAAATGGGTAATCAGGGTGCCTCGAATGATGGTCCCCGTCAAATGAAGGAATGGTATGATGCAGGGCTTATCGGTGATGTACATACCGTTTATGCCTGGACCGACAGACCGGTTTGGCCACAAGGTATTCCATGGTCTACCAACAAAGCGGAAGTACCAAAAGAGCTGGATTGGGATCTATGGTTGGGTACAGCTCCATATAAAGACTACGTAGATAAACTTGTTCCTTTCAACTGGAGAGGTTGGTGGGATTACGGAACTGGTGCACTAGGTGATATGGGCTGTCACTTGTTGGAAGCTCCATTCAGCGTGTTGAACCTGAAATATGCCAGTGAAGTTCAAGCAAGCGTAGGAACGGTTTATGTTGACGAGTTTAAACGCGGTTATTTCCCGGATAGCTGTCCTCCATCGAGCCACGTAACGTTAAAGTTCCCTAAAACAGATAAAACTAAAGGCGAAGTAACTGTTCACTGGATGGATGGCGGTATACAGCCGGAAAGACCTGAAGAACTGGAAGCAAATGAAGTATTCGGAGATGGTGGAAACGGAACCTTGTTCATCGGAACCAAAGGTAAAATGATGGCAAGCACCTACTCTGCAGATCCTAGACTACTTCCATTAAGCAGAAATAAGAGCATTAACGTTCCGGAACGTTTTGCAAGAGTAAAAGATGGTGCCAATGGTCACTATGCACAATGGGTTGAGGCTTGTATTGCCGGACATGGCAAAAAAGAAGTTAGTTCCCCTTTTGAAATTGCAGGTCCGCTTACCGAAGCACTGCTTATGGCAAACCTTGCTATCCGCGGCGTAGATGTTCAGGCGAAAGATGCACAGGGCAGAACCATTTACCCAGGACGCAACATCAAGTTACTGTGGGATAACGACAATATGAAGGTTACCAACTTCGATGCTGTTAACCAGTTTGTAAAAAGAGAATACCGCAAAGGCTGGACCCTTGGCGCTTAATAAGATCTTCTAACCTAAATAACGCCCGGTAAAGCCGGGCGTTATGATTAAACTCAAATGATGAAAAAATATATTTTTTCCGCTTTAGTGCTTACCGCATTATTCAATACAAATGCTGTGAATGCACAGGAATCAAAGAAAATAGCAGGCTGGCATCCGTATGGCGATGAAAGCGCTGCACACGGTTGGACCCTTGAAAAAGGTGTGATCCACCTGGATCCAAAACTACGCCAGGGACACGGCGTTGACCTTGTAACCGATAAAGAATATGAGAACTTCGAAATGAACCTGGAGTGGAAGATTGCACCTAAAGGCAATAGTGGCGTCATGCTATATGTTCACGAAGATCCTAAATACAAGCAGACCTATGCTACAGGACTAGAGATGCAGGTTTTAGACAATGAGGGACATCCAGACGGCAAGATCACCAAACACCGTGCGGGAGACTTGTACGACCTGGTTAAAAGTACTTCAGAGCCTGTAAAGCCGGTTGGAGAATGGAACAAAGTAAAGGTCGTAAGTAAAAACGGTAAGCTTGATTTCACCCTGAACGGCGTGAAGATTGTTTCAACGACCCTATGGGATGAGAACTTCAAGGCTCTTGTAGAAGGTAGTAAATTCAAAGGCTGGGAAGGCTTTGCTGCCTACAAAAAAGGTAGAATAGCCTTACAGGACCACGGCGACGAGGTATGGTACAGAAACATTTCTATTAAAGAACTTAAATCTAATTAACGCTGAATACACAATGAACTTAACTAACCGTATTAAACTATCAAGCATGATGTTCCTGGAATTTTTCATCTGGGGCTCATGGTTTGTTACACTGGGTACTTTTATCGGAAATAACCTGCAGGCCACAGGTTCTCAAAGTGCCGCAGTCTTTTCCACACAATCCTGGGGAGCGATCATTGCCCCGTTCATCATCGGGCTTATTGCAGACAGATTTTTTAATGCGGAAAGAATCTTAGGGGTTCTACACCTGATTGGTGCAGTACTAATGTATCAAATGTATCAGACACCGGATATCTCCTCGTTTTATCCTTATGTACTATCGTACATGATCTTGTTCATGCCAACCTTGGCGCTGGTAAACTCCGTTTCTTTTAACCAGATGAAAGACCCTGAAAAGGAATTTTCAACCATACGCGTTTGGGGAACCATCGGCTGGATCGTCGCAGGTTTATTGATCAGCTTCGTCTATCATTGGGATTCTCCTGAAGGTATTTCAGCAGGATTTTTAAAGTATACATTCCTGATGGCTGGTATCGGATCTCTTGTTCTAGGTTTATTCAGTTTCACACTTCCAGCGACACCGCCAAAAGTATCAACTGGTGAAAAAGTTAGTGTGTCTCAGATTTTAGGACTGGATGCGCTTAAACTTTTAAAAGATAGGAACTTTGCTATTTTCTTTGTATCCTCTATTCTGATCTGTATTCCATTAGCGTTCTACTACCAAAATGCGAATCCTTTCTTGTCAAACATCGGACTGGATAATCCTACCGGCAAAATGACGATCGGTCAGATGTCTGAAGTTTTATTCCTGCTGTTGTTACCAGTATTCTTTACCAGATTTGGCTTTAAGAAAACAATTCTGGTGGGTATGCTTGCATGGGCAGTTCGATATGCACTGTTTGCGTATGGAAATGCTGGCGATTTAAGTTTTATGCTGATCATCGGTATTGCATTACACGGTATTTGTTATGACTTCTTCTTTGTATCGGGTCAAATTTATACCAATTCAAAAGCGGGTGAGCAATTCAAGAGTGCTGCTCAAGGCTTAATTACCCTTGCAACTTACGGTATCGGAATGCTAATCGGATTTGAAGTTGCCGGGATGATTACGGATACATACAAGCAAGCTGATGGGACTTTCGACTGGAGCATGATCTGGATTATTCCAGCTGGAATTGCTGCAGTAGTTTTTATTCTTTTCGCATTATTCTTTAATGACAAGGAGAAGGTAAAAGTAGAAGGTATTTAAAAGATAAAAATGGAACAAAAAAAAAGTAGACGGGATGCCTTGAAGAGTCTTGCGATTGCTGGTGTAGCGCTGGGTACACCCATGACACTTCAGGGATTCACGCTAAAATCTGATACAAAATTGGCACTAAAAGGCAACGTAAACCATGCAGTATGCAGGTGGTGCTTCGATAGCATCGATCTTGATACATTATGTATCGAATCAAAAAAGATGGGCATTACTGGGATTGACCTTGTCGGTCCAAAGGATTGGCCAACTTTAAAGAAGCATGGTCTTACCTCTTCCATGTGCAATGGTGCCGAGATTAATCTTGTAGACGGATGGAACGACCCAAAGTTTCATGAAACGCTCATTAAGAGCTACTCGGAAATGATTCCGCTTGTTGCTAAGGCAGGATATAAAAACTTGATTTGTTTCAGCGGAAACAAACGCGGGAAAGATGATGAAACTGGATGGAACAACTGTGTAGCAGGCCTCAAACAAGTGATCGGCATTGCCGAGAAGCACAATGTTGTACTGGTGATGGAATTGCTTAACAGCAAGAAGGATCACAAAGACTATCAGTGTGACCGCACCTCCTGGGGAGCTGAACTATGCAAACGCCTGGGCTCTGAAAACTTCAAGTTATTGTATGACATCTATCATATGCAGGTTGATGAAGGCGACGTTATTCAAAACATCAGAGATTATCATCAATATATCGGGCACTACCATACCGCGGGTGTACCTGGAAGAGCGGAGATTGATGAAAGCCAGGAACTCTATTATCCTGCAATTGTGAAAGCCATTCTTGCAACAGGATTTAAAGGCTTTTTAGCACAGGAGTTTATCCCGCGGGCAAAGGATAAACTTGGCTCCTTGAGAGCAGCGATCAATATTTGCGACCAATAAAAAATTACTATGAACTCCAGAAGAACATTCATTAAACAAGCCGGTATTGCAGCAGCAGCCGGCTTAGTGCTTCCTTCCTTTGCCTGTGTTAAATCATCCAAAGTTGTAGGATTACAGTTATACTCCTTAAGAGAGTTGCTTCCGCAGGATCCGAGAGGCGTCATCGCCAAAGTGGCTGCAGCAGGTTATAAAGAGGTAGAGACCTACGGTTATTCTGCTGAAGGCGGATTTTGGGGCCTGGATCCAAAGTCGTTTAAAAACCTTTTGATTGAAAATGGCCTGACCGCTCCAAGCGGGCACTACGGTATCGACAAATACATACAGGATGGTAACGAAGAAGAACTAAAATCTTTCATCGCCGCAGCAAGTGCAATCGGCAGTGAATACCTTACGGTACCTTACCTCGGTGACGCGCTTCGCCAGAATGCAGACGACTACAAGAAAGTTGCAGCAAAACTCAATCAGGCAGGTGCCTTATGTAAGGCATCAGGTTTAAAGATCGCTTATCACAATCATGACTTCGAACTGAAGTCCTGGGGCGACACCACCGGACTGGAGATCATGCTTAAGGAAACCGATCCGAAGTTAGTGGATTTTGAGATGGACATTTACTGGGTAGTGAGATCAGGCAAAGATCCCATACAACTTTTCGACGCATACCCTGGAAGATTCACCATGTGGCATGTTAAAGACATGGACAAGGCGAACAACGAAAAAAACATTGAAGTTGGAAGTGGTGGAATCGACTATAAAACGATCTTCAAAGGTGCTAAAAAAGCCGGCTTAAAGCATGCCATCATGGAGCAGGAAAACTTTGATATGGAGCCTTATGCGAGCATCACCCAAAGTCAGAACTACATTAAAACTGAATTACTTTAAAGTGTTATAAAGTTTAAGCATATTTGTTGAAAAGAAAGCCCACAATTTCGTGGCGTATTAGAAAAAGCGTAATATATAGATGAAAGTCGCAGTTGTAGGTGCCACAGGTTTAGTAGGCACTGTAATGTTGAAAGTATTAGAAGAGCGTAACTTCCCGTTAACTGAATTAATCCCTGTAGCATCAGAAAAGAGTGTTGGTAAGGAAATCAGCTATAAGGGTAAGAAGTATGCTGTCGTAAACATTGATACTGCAATTGCGATGAAGCCTGCTATAGCCCTTTTTTCTGCTGGTGGAGACACTTCTCTTGAACATGCTCCTCGTTTTGCAGAAGCAGGAACCATTGTTATCGACAACTCCTCTGCCTGGAGAATGGATCCAACGAAAAAGCTGATCGTACCGGAAGTTAATGCACATGTGCTTAATATAGACGATACCATTATTGCTAATCCAAACTGTTCCACTATTCAAATGGTTGTGGCCTTAAAACCGCTGCACGCCAAATACAAGATTAAACGTGTGGTGGTATCAACTTACCAGTCTGTAACCGGAACGGGTGTAAAGGCGGTTACCCAGATGATGAACGAACGTCAAGGTATTACCGATGGTCCAATGGCTTACGCCTACCCTATCGACCTGAATGTAATTCCTCAGATTGATGTGTTTCAGGAAAATGGTTATACCAAAGAGGAAATGAAGATGATCAAGGAAACGAAAAAGATCCTTGATGATGACACGATCCGCATAACCGCTACCACTGTACGTATCCCTGTAATGGGTGGACACTCAGAATCTGTAAACATTGAGTTTGAACAGGATTTTAATGTAGAAGAGGTACGTTCAATTTTGGCGCAGTCAAAAGGCATTACAGTAGTTGATGACATTGCCAACCTGAAGTATCCAATGCCGAAAGATGCACATGAAAAAGATGATGTCTTTGTTGGCCGCATCAGAAGAGATGAATCACAGCCAAACACTTTAAACATGTGGATTGTGGCGGATAACCTACGTAAAGGTGCTGCAACAAACGCCGTGCAGATTGCAGAACTGTTAATCCAAAAAGAGTTAATTTAATTTATAAACATCAGAATGTGATGTTGAAATTGTAAGCAATTTCGGCATCACATTTTTTTATGCCCAAAAACTTCGCCACATGTTAAAGTCCTCCATAAAGCTACTTTCATTATCGCTGCTGTTCATCTGCACTTCGGCAAATGCCCAGCTTGCACAAAGGCTCGATCGGGCTTTTAATGTACTTAAAGCCGACAGCCAGGCCAAATATGCAACTACAGCTTTAGTGGTACTTGATGCGGAAACAGGTAAGCAAATCTATGGTCGAAACGAGCATGTGGGTTTAGCCACGGCATCAACCCTGAAAGTCATCACCTCAGCAACGGCTTTTAGCCTGCTGGGTAAGGATTTCCGGTATCAAACCACGCTGGCCTATTCGGGAAACATTGCTCCAGACGGCGTGCTTCATGGGGATCTGCTGATCGTAGGTGGTGGCGATCCGACATTAGGGTCCTGGAGATATGCAGAAACAAAGGAACATCAGATCCTGAACCAATGGGTGAAGGCCATTCGGGAAGCAGGAATTAAATCGATAGCGGGAAAGGTTGTGGGAGATGATTCGCTTTGGGGCAGCAGCTCGCTGCCGGAAGGATGGATATGGCAAGATATTGGTAACTATTACGGGGCCTCTCCTTCCGCCCTGTCGTGGCGGGAAAACCAGTTCGACCTGCACTTAAGACCGGGTAATGGTACCGGGCGTCCGGTAGCGCTGCTAAGGGCTGTACCCGAGATGCCTTACATCAACATCATCAATGAACTTAAGACTGGTCCTGCGGGTTCAGGTGATAACGCCTATGCGTTTCTTCCGCCATTAGCGAACATCGCGTATCTCCGCGGCACATTGGGCGCCGGAATATCCAAGAAAGGTATTTCCGCGGCATTACCAGACCCCGCTTTTGATGCCGCTTACCGGCTGCAGGATACACTTAAACGCCTGGGCATCTCCAGCACCGAAGAACCTACTACCGCCAGAAGATTAATCGCAGAAAAGAAGAACCAGCCAACCATTACGGCCAAGCTTGCCACCCTGAGTTCCCCGGCACTCAGCGAGATCATTTATTGGTTCAACAAAAAGAGCATCAACCTTTACGGTGAACACCTCATCCGTACCCTCGCGTGGCAGGCAAATAAAGATGCTACCACCAGAAATGGTGTTAAAGAAGAGCTGAATTTCTGGGCAGCCAAGGGAATAGACAAAAACGCGTTGAATATTGTAGATGGTAGCGGACTTTCACCGGGTACACGGGTAACCCCAGCCGCGATGGCAAACATCCTCTTTCAGGTGCAAAAAGAAACCTGGTATCCGGACTTCCTGAAATCCCTGCCAATCAATAATGGTATGCAGCTCAAGAGTGGTTCAATAAGTGATGTACAAGCCTATGCAGGATACTACACCGCAGCAAATGGTAAAAAATACGTCATCGTGATCAACATCAACAACTACTCCGGTTCAAAAATATCAGGTAAACTCTTCCGGGTACTCGATGTACTAAAATAATGGCTGCAGATTACCGGTAACATAATAGCCACTTTTGAGCGACTTCCTCATAAATTCTTTAAATTGCGATTGAATCGTCCATTTATAGAATCTTGATGAAGAAAATATTTCAATTATTATGCCTGCTGTGTGTTGCCGGGCAGGCATACAGCCAGGAACAAAATCAAATTGCCAGCACGACAGAGGTAGAAACCGCTCCAGTTGCGGTGACCAGACCCATCGCCATTATACCTGAGCCCGTATCCCTGGTAAAAAATGCCGGCGTATTCGTACTGCCAAAAAAGGTGCTCATACAAGCAGATAAATCAACATCTGTAAAACCGGCCCTTGATTATCTACAGCTGCATTTATCCATTCCAACAGGCAGCTTTGTAACGACACAGACTGATGCCACGACAGAAACCATCAGGTTTGTGTTAAACCCACAAGCAAACCCGACCTTGGGCAAAGAAGGTTATCAGCTTTCAGTAACACCTAAACTCATCACCATCAAAGCAAATACCGGTGCCGGCTTATTTTATGGTGTTCAGTCCCTTTTACAACTTTTTCCAAAGGAAATTGCGTCTAAAGAACTTGTTGAAGGCGTAAAATGGACCTTACCATGTGTTGAGATCACCGACTATCCTAAACTTGCCTGGAGAGGCCTAATGTTCGATGTAGCACGTCATTTCTTTACTAAAAATGAAGTAAAACAGTACATCGATGCCATGGTGAAATATAAATACAACCTATTACACCTGCACCTAACGGATGATGAAGGCTGGAGATTGGAAATCAAAGGATTGCCTAAATTAACGGAAGTTGGTGCATGGCGGGTTAAAAAAGAAGGCAACTTCGGCGATTTCGTTCCCCCTACCCCAAATGAACCCAAAGATTACGGAGGATTTTACACGCAAGATGATATCAAAGAGATCATTCAGTACGCTAAAGACCGGTATGTAGATATTATGCCAGAGATTGACGTGCCAGGCCATAGTCTTGCGGCCATCGCATCTTATCCAGAGCTTTCCTGCACACCAGGTGCGGAAAAATACCAGGTACGTTCCGGCGAAAAAATCATGGACTGGTCCCGCGGCGCTCCCCCTATCGCCCTTGTAGATAACACCCTCTGCCCTGCAAACGAGAAAGTTTATGCTTTTCTGGATACGGTGCTTACACAGGTCGCAGCACTATTCCCATTCGAGTACATCCATATGGGCGGCGATGAAGCACCCATCAACTTCTGGCAAAAGAACGATGCCATTAAAGCATTGATGCAGCGTGAAGGCATGAAAAGGATTGAAGAAGTTCAGGGCTATTTTGAACGCCGCGTAAAAACAATCGTGGAGTCCAAAGGCAAAAAATTCATTGGATGGGATGAAATCCTGGAGAACCCAATGCCGGCCAATACTACGGTAATGAGCTGGAGAGGTATGAAGTATGGCATTGAAGCCGCACACAAAGGGCATGAGGTCATCATGAGCCCAACCACCTATGCCTATATCGACTATATGCAGGGCGACGCGATCACCGAGCCTAAGGTTTACGCAACGCTAAGGCTAAACACTTCGTACGAGTTCGAACCCGTTCCAAAAGGTGTAGATGCCAAGTTAATCAAAGGTGGGCAAGCAAACCTATGGACAGAACAGGTGTACAACATCCGCCAGGCGGAATACATGACCTGGCCGCGGGGAATGGCTATTGCAGAATCAATCTGGTCACCCTCATCTAAAAAGAACTGGAACAACTTCTTCAGCAAGGTTGAAGATCATTTTGACCGTCTTGATCTTGCCGAAACCAAGTACTCTCCAAGTGTGTACGACCCGATCTTTAAAGCTTCAAGAGCTGCAGACCGATCCTTAGTGATAGACCTGAGCACCGAAGCCCCGGGCATCGACATCTACTATAGTTTTGATAACTCTGAGCCGGATCGTTTTTATCCAAAGTACAGCGGAAAACTAACGCCGCCGAAAGACGCCACGATGTTTAGAGTAGTGACCTACAAAGGAAAAAAGAAAGTCGGTCGCATCATCAGTATGCCGATTGACGAGTTGAATAAAAGAGCAGGAAAAAGATAAAACTTGAGGTATTTCGTTCATATTGGCTATAACGGCCTGCATTATGGCGGCTGGCAGAAGCAGCCAGGCGTTGCAAACGTGCAGGGTGTTCTGGAGAAGTTCCTCAGCCAGGCGCTTAAAACACCCATAGCCATCAATGGCTGTGGCAGAACAGACGCCCATGTGCATGCCAGTCAGTTTTTCTTTCATATGGATGTTGAGCAGGAATGGGATTTCGATCTGATGTTCCGGCTCAACAAACTCCTGCCGCACAATATTGCCGTGTTCGACATCATACCGGTAGAAGCGCAGCGCCATGCCCGCTTTGATGCCGTAAAACGTTCCTACGACTACTTCCTGCATACCTATAAAAACCCCTTCTTACATGGATTAAGCTCGTATTACCTGCTGAATGACCTGAAGTTAGACGAGATGAAGCGGGCTGTAGATTTACTGCCGAAATACAAGGATTACCGCTGTTTTTGTACCAGTCCGGATAAGTACGAACACACGATTTGCAATGTGATGTCTGCTGATCTGTTAACCGATCAAAAGGGCGAGAAGCTTCGTTTTCAAATCTCCTCTAACCGGTTCCTGAGTAAAATGATCCGTATTATTATGGGACAGCTGTTGAAGGTCGGCAAGGGGCAGTTGAGTGTTGATGGCTTCGAACATTATCTGATCTCCAGGGAAACACCCGAACTGATTACCCCGGCACATCCGCAGGGACTTTACCTATCCAAGGTAACTTACCCCTATCTAAACCTGCCGCCAAGAGAAGAATTCTCTTCATTTCTACAGAACCAGTCGGCAGATATCTGGATACCTATTTAAGTCCGGCATTACGCACCGCGGAATGAAGCGACTCCGTAGATAGGCTAATTCCATTGATAATGACCTTAGCTTTATTGTAATAAGGAAGGCGGTCTTCCAGTTTCTCCCGGATAAACTCAACCATTTCATCCGAATTAAGGTCCTTCAACAAGGGCCTTTTATGTTTTCCCTGCTCCAACCTTTTGGCAAGCGCTACAGGTGGCATATCAATAAAAACAGTAAGACCATGATGATTCATCCAGTCCATATTATCGTAGTAACAAGGTGTGCCCCCACCCGTGGAGATCACACAGCTGTCTGGATAGGCAAAGGTCTGTAGTGTCTCCTGCTCCAGTTGCCGGAATGCCTCCTCTCCATATGCCGCGAAATACGCTGGGATGGACATGCCTGTTGCCGTAGTGATCTGATGATCCAGATCAAAAAATGGGTAGTTTAATGCTGCTGCAAGGCGCTTTCCTGAAGTTGTTTTGCCGCTGCCCATAAAACCGATTAAGAATATTTTCATATCAAAGGAATGTTGTTCAAGCGGGCTTACTATGCCAGCTTTACCCGGGGATCTACAAAAGCATACAAGATATCTACCAATATATTGATCACCACGAATACAAATGCGATAAACAGGATGGAGCCCATCACGACCGGGAAATCCGACATCTCCAAGGCGAAAACCGTCGCTCGCCCCAAGCCATTATATCCAAAGATATATTCCACAAAGAATGATCCTGCCAGCAACGATGCAAACCAGCCGGAAATTGCGGTAATCACCGGATTCATGGCATTTTTCAAAGCGTGCTTATAGATGATGGCGTTCCTGCCAAGTCCTTTTGCCCGGGCTGTGCGAATGTAATCCTGCGCAAGTACATCCAGCATCGCACTGCGCGTTAGCTGCACGATGATGGCTAAAGGCCTTAATCCAAGGGTAATCATTGGCAGCCACAGGTTTTTCCAGGTCATGATCTCCCCTTCAAAAGGATCGTAGCTGTATAAGCTGCCCGACATGTTCAGTCCCGTAAAATCGCTTAGTACAAATCCAAAGAGCCAGGCGATGATGATCCCCGCAAAAAAAGAAGGTGCCGAAATGCCCAGTATGGCAAAGGAATTTGCCGCATGATCTATCCAGCTATCACGATTCACTGCCGACAATATCCCGAGGAACACGCCAATCAGCGTTGCAAAGATCATTGCAGTCGCAGCAAGGATAAAAGTATTGGGTACAGTTTCGGCCAATATCGTGGTCACATCCCTTTTGGTCTGATAGGAACGGCGTAGATAAGGTACTTTCAAAGCGATAACTTCCTCCCCCAGCCCAATAAGTTTCACATAGTTGTATTTCTCCTGCTGATCTTTCCCATGGAGCCCTATGGGCGACAGATCGTTCAGGTATAAAAAGAACTGCGCCGGCTTAGATTTATCCAGGCCAAATTCCTTTTTCACAGCTTCTAAGGATTGTACATCTGCACGTTGGCCCATGGTCATCCTTGCAGGGTCGCCGGGAAGCACGTTGAATAACAGGAAAACGATTACGATCACCCCTGCCATAACAGCCAGGCCATAAAGAAACTTTCTAAAGATGTATGGCCACATATTATTTATTGAAATATTGCTGCTTTAATTCTTCATAATCCGGCAGAAAAGCCGCACTCCATTTGTCCACAACAACGCCATTTTTAAACAAAAGTAAACCTGGACTGGAGCGTACCATGCTTTTTAAAGGCACCGCGTCTGCATAAAAAACTTCTATGAACAGCTTGTGCCGCTGGCTAAACGCTTGTGCATCCTGTGCAGCGTTCGAGGTAAGCAGCACCGTACGAACATTGAACTCCTCTGCAGCCTTCAATGCCAGCGCATTAATGGCCCCGAAGGAAGCAGTATCGGTCTTTCGGAGATCATAGGCCACCACAACCAGGTTGTAGTAAGGATTTTCGATCAATTCTTTAGTATAATCAGTACCCGAAGCATCAGAAATGTTCAGATCTTTTATTTTCACCTCATAACCCTTCTTTACCAGGCGACGTTCCGGATCACCAATGATCTCCCAGCTTTCATCCTCCCAGATCCCGGACTTCATGTATTCTTTGTCGTTCATAGACTTGGTTTCACCACTGCCTTTATGCTTCATCTGATACACAATCTCAAACTCATCACCCTTTTCTCCCGCCGGAATTTTCATGAGTTCCGGCACGTTGTTCCCAACTTTATAAGGCAGAAAATCTACGATCGGAAGCGCGTAATAGGTGTATAACGTAAAAGCAAAGGATAGTGCTGTAACTACAATCAGGATCCCCATTGCCAGCTTTGAAGTCTTTGTAATAGGCACAATTCTGGTCCGGTTCAGGTATAAATAGATGATCATCAGCAAAAGCACCAGATCTTTTCCAAAGGATTGCCATGGCGTTAATGGAATTGCATCGCCAAAGCAGCCACAGGAAGTAACGACCTTAAATACGGCAGAGACAAAAGTCAGGAAAGTGAAAAAGATGATGGTTACCAGTAATGCGAGCGTCACCTGTTTACTCCAGAAGCCACAAAGCAACAGAACACCAAGGACAATCTCCACCACACAAAGCAGCATGGCGATACCAGTGGCAAATTCGCCTAAAAAGGGAATATGAAAAACATCGAAATACTCCTGCAATTTATAGCCAAATCCCATCGGATCATTAGCCTTGATCAAGCCAGATAGTATAAAAAGCAGTCCTACGAATCCGCGGGAAAAGTTCAAAGCGATGTTTTTCATGGTAATGGTTTATTTCAGCCCCAGCTTTATCAACGCAAAAACAGCATAGTTTATCATATCCTGGTAGTTTGCCGCAATACCTTCAGATACCACGGTTTGCCCGGCATTATCTTCAATCTGTTTCACGCGTAAGATCTTCATCAAAATCAGGTCTGTTAAGGAACTGATCCGCATATCGCGCCAAGCCTCTCCGTAGTCATGATTTTTCGCAAACATCAGCTCCTTGGTCGTGTTAACGTGCTTCTCAAATAGGTTTTGCACTAAGTTAACATCCAATTCATATGGATCTTCGGCACTCAGGTCCATTTGCATCAGCGCAATGACGCAATAATTTACAATGCCAATGTATTCCGAGGTGATATCTTCGCCGACCTTATTAACTTTAGTTTCTTCCAGCGTACGAATTCTTTGCGCTTTGATGAAAATCTGGTCGGTAATGGACGACAACCGGAGGATGCGCCAGGCGGTACCATAATCTTTGGTTTTCTTAAGAAAAAGCGACTTACAAACCGCAATAACTTCGTCGTATTCTAATGAGGTATCTTTTGCCAAAACAATGAAAAATTTAGTCTAAAGCTGTTCTAATACTGTATTTTTGCATCAAAACATGGCTAAAGATACATTTTTAAACCGAAAGACGACACTCAACATCAAGGGCAGATTGTTTGATCTGCGTACACCGCAGGTGATGGCAATTCTCAATATCACCCCCGACTCTTTCTATTCAGCCAGCCGCACCGCCTCTATTGAAGAAGCGCTACAAAAAACCGGGAATTTCCTGAATGCCGGTGCAACAATGATCGACATTGGTGCCTATTCCTCCCGCCCGGGTGCGGCCGATGTAAGCGAACAGGAAGAGTTGGACCGGATTGTACCTGTAGTAGAAGCTTTGGTGGCGAGGTATCCTGAAGCCGTTTTATCCATAGATACCTTCCGTGCGGCGGTTGCTGAGGCAAGTGTAGAGGCTGGCGCACACATCATTAATGACATTTCAGGCGGGACGCTCGACGAGCGGATGTTTGAAACGGTGGCAAAGCTAAACGTTCCTTACATCCTCATGCACATGAAGGGTACGCCGCAAACAATGCAACACGAGGCAGCCTACGATGACGTCGTTTTAGAAGTCGTGGATTACTTTGCCAAAAAGATCGCACAACTTCGGGCACTGGGCGTTAAGGATATCATTCTGGATCCCGGTTTCGGATTTGCAAAAACACGAAACCACAGTTATGAATTGCTGAACCATCTGGAAGATCTTAAAATATTTGGCTTGAGCTATCTTGTCGGGTTTTCGCGTAAATCCATGATTTCTAAGTTCCTGAAGGTTGATCCGGCAGATGCCCTGAATGGAACTACTGTACTCCATACTATTGCGTTGCAAAAAGGTGCCAGCATCTTGCGTGTACACGATGTTACTCCTGCTTTGGAGTGTATAAAGTTGGTGGAGCGCACACAACGCCGTTGATATATTTTACTTAAATTGCCAGAATGAAAGGTTTTGATTTTGATTTCGATTTCATAAAGATCACTGCAACGGATGTCGTAGACATCTTTCTGGTTGCCATGCTGATCTACTATGTGTATAGTCTGATCAAGAACACGCTCGCCGTAAACCTGCTTCTGGGGATGTTCATGATCCTGATCTTCTGGTTCGTTGTGGATAAGCTGCACATGAACATGCTATCAACAATCATCAAGAAGTTCATGGATGTCGGCATCATCGCACTCATCATCATCTTCCAACCCGAAATAAGGCGGTTCCTCCTGCTTATCGGGAAGAACACCTTTCTACAGAAGAATAAAGCGTGGTGGGGTTACCTTTTCGGTAGTAAAACGATAGAAGTGAACAATTTGGTTCGCATCCGGCCAATTATTGAAGCTTGTAAAAGCATGAAAAAGAGCCGGACCGGTGCACTTATCGTGTTTGTGAAATATTACGATGATCAGCTGTTTGCCAACAGCTGTGAAACCATCGACTCCCGGATCTCCAAAAGACTACTCGAAAGCATTTTCCAGAAAAACAGCCCATTGCATGATGGTGCCGTGGTTATTTCGGAGAATAAGATTAAAAGCGCAAGCTGTATTCTCCCCTTGACAGACAATGATACTTTGCCTCCGCAGTTTGGTTTGCGCCACCGGGCAGGAATCGGTATTTCAGAAAACACCGATGCAGTTGCGGTAATCGTTTCCGAAGAGACTGGCGAGATTGCCTATGCTAAACAAGGTCGGGTAAGGATGAATGTATCCTTTGGCGAACTCGAAAAACTGCTGAACAAGGATTTTTGATTTTCAGGCACTTACACCCCCTCCATTAAACATTTTACCATCAGGTACTCATCCTGTAGATTAGCCTAGACCATTAAGCCCATTAACGTGGGGTTAACAGGGGGTTGACAAGGGGTTGACAAGGCCTTGACATGGCCTCCGACTAGTCAACCCCTTGTGAAGCCCAGGCTAAGACCTTGTTTGTACTTAATCGAACAGCTGGAGGTTATGAAAAGACACCAAAAAGGAAAGGACCGCCAGTGGCAGTCCTTTCCACGCGGTAATGCGTTCAATCTTTGATTAGCAATATTGTTCAAAAGCGCCAATTAAGCTGTCGGCAATCATTTGAGCCGGACGGCCTTCAATCTGATGACGCTCAATCATATGAACCAACTTACCATCTTTGAACAATGCCATTGAAGGAGACGATGGTGGGAAAGGCATCATGTGTGCTCTTGCTTTATCTACTGCATCTTTCTCCATGCCTGCAAAAACAGTAACCAATTTGTCAGGGTGTTTTTCATTCGAAGCAGCCATCTTTGCAGCAGGGCGCGCATTAGCAGCTGCACAACCACAAACGGAGTTAACGACTACGAACACGGTTCCTTCGCTGTTGATAGCAGAATCTACTTCTTCTGGAGTTTTCAATTCCTGAAAACCTACGTTGGTTAATTCTGCACGCATTGGTTCTACCAAATATTCTGGATACATATCTTAATTTTTAAAAGGTTCTTAAATTATAATCAAAGATAGCGTACAAGGTTCTGGCATCAAAGCTAATCGGCAATGATCCAGGTGTTTTTACCTTTATATTACGCTGGGTTAATTAACCAGGCGTTCAACTTCGTGCACATGCGCTTTAAAATCAGGGCATTTGTTTAGTACCACGCTCGCACTGTAGTCTACGATGCAGATTATTTTACAGCCATGTTTTTTTAAATTCATGTGCTGTTCTGCAATGACATCATAATCGTCTGAGTCAAACTTCCGGTAGCCCATATGGGTGTCGAAATAGATAATTCTGTACATGTTGCAAAATTTTCCGCTTTAAACGGTAAAACAGATCCTGTAGTTCAGGAGATATTTTTTTTTTGACTTAGAATTGGGTCACATACAAGGGATCGAAAATCATTCCATCAATGCTGTCGCAATGATTGCTAAAATCAGTGCATTTCTGCTTGATGGATTGCCTTGCATAATCGACCACACAGATCACCAGGATTTTCTGTTTACGAAGCTGTTCTGCATTTGCGTGGATCTCTGCACCATTATCGGAATCAAAGGACCTATAACCGGCATCGGGTTCTAAATAGATAAGTCTGTACATAAAATCGCGGTTTAAACAAAAGAGTTCAAATTTATAGAGCCTGACAACCCAATAAATCCCCTTTTCCGTACTGAGAATACGGTGTTTCTACTGCAACAAACGCCCGTGCTAATTGCGCTTTTCTTCTGAATTAGCGTCAAGCACTTACCAGAGAATACACTGGGTCTAAAGCAGGACTGCCAATTGCAGTATACTGCATATAAAAAACCGAATAAGACATTAAGGCCCTCCATGGTGGTTAAAACTCAGTATCCATTCGTCCGAAAGGAAAAAGCGATGGGGAAAAAAGCAACACTTTGCGGAGGCTTTGTACAAGTCGAATAATCAAGTATTGTAAAATTTTTTAAAAAGTTGAGTAAAATGCCACTACACCACGGAAACACCATCGAGAAAGTAATCAGAAGAGAGGGACATTCTTTAACCGATGTAGCAAGGCTGGCACGAGTAAACAGACGATCGGTGTACAACTGGTTTATGAAGCCAAAACTTAAGCCCGACATCATCCACCGGATTGGGCGTGTCATTGACCATGACTTTTCAATTGAATTTCCTGATCTTTTTACCTCCGAAGACTTCAGGACTAAACAAAAAGCTGAACCAGCAGTAGCCCCTGATGTTGAAGAGTTCGACATTTGGAGAGAAAAGTACCTGGATCTGCTGGAGCGATACAATATGCTTCTTGAGTATGAGGAGCGTAAACATCAAATTTCAGAAGCTCATGTATAAAATCATCTTTATTAATACCCAAAATAAGCTTTACAAGCTGGATCTTCATAAAAATCCTAGTGACCGATTTATTGAAAAATGCCAGCATGCTGGATACAGGGTTATTTGCGTCGTGGAGAACGAAGTTGTAAAAATCAAAAATCCGAATATCACAGAGCGCTTTTTACAAGAGTTTAGTTACGAGCAGAACTAGATCTACAAAAGCAGGCTACTTCTTCGTACCAAATGGTTTTACGCTAAGTGAAACGGCTATACCCCGTGACCTTAGATTATAGTCGTAATAACCAATGCCCGTCAAAGGTAACTTTAAAAACGGCTGTACACCGATGCTGACTTTATCCGACACTTTTCGATCGACACTTATAGAAAGATTGGCAACACCGAAAATATGCTGATTTTGATTGTTGATCTCTAAAGCGGTAGTCTGTTCTACCCCATCCGGACCAGTATTCCTATACTTGTACTTTTCCTTAAGCATAAAGTAGCTTGAAAGTCCGGAGTTTACGCTCACACTGTAATTCTTTTTTCTTAAGAGCTGGTAATTTACATTTACTGGCACATCGATAACAAAGCAATCGGCATTCAAGGCCCAGGGCCTCGCACTTTCGCCGTATGCGGAGCTAAGAGTACCGCCATAATCATATAATTTCCGGGCATATATTGCACCGCTGGATACGCTAAGCTTTTTGCTTATTGGATAGGTGACCAGGAGTCCAAAGTTAGTGCTGATCTTGGTACCTATACTGGTCCTGGAATCGGTAACGTCGGGGGCAGCCAACAAGGAAAGGGTAAGCTTTCCTGGCCTAGGAGTAAAATGTTCAACACCCACCACCTTCCGGTCAGCCTTTTGCCCCGCAGCTTCAATTTGCCCGCTTTGCTGCACAAGCTCCAGGCC
The DNA here is from genome assembly GCF_059278965.1 of Pedobacter sp. NEAU-ZC8. NCBI lineage: Bacteria > Pseudomonadati > Bacteroidota > Sphingobacteriia > Sphingobacteriales > Sphingobacteriaceae > Pedobacter > Pedobacter sp. NEAU-ZC8. The sequence goes on along the minus strand of NZ_JCAJXC010000009.1, from coordinate 82,223 downwards.
GATTGGCATGTTTTTGTCACTTTCTCTTAACTCAATGTTAGACCGGATCTGAGCCTGAGAAACCCCATATAGCATTGGAATTTCCTTTTCCGAAGCCGCGATCGTTGGTCGGTTCAATTGCGGATTCACCGGCAGGGCTGAACGGCGAGCGTTCTTTGCATAGGTTTGTGGAGGCAGGGTACCTAACTTGTTCTTTTCGTCAGCAGGCTTCATTGGACCTAAGGGCGCGGAATTACTATCGATCCTGCCAGGCTTAGCTTTAGCATTAAAATCTTTAGCCGGATCTATTGGGGCCGTTTGATCAGACAAAAACAGGAACATAACCAGTAACAAAGCCGCGGCAATCCCAGCTCCGGCATAGATCCAAAGCGAACGCCTTTTACTGGCCTCGCTGGCAGCTAGCTTTTCTGCCATCTTTTCCCAGTCCAGCGCGTTAAAAGGGATATCCGGATCATCCATCCCCCGTTTAAATAACCGATCTATTTTATTATCTTTTTTCATTCGTGTTTATTTATTTGCTGCATTGCCTCCCCACCTATACTGTCGTTGTTCTTCTCAAAAGCCAGCAGCCTTTCCTGCAATTTCTGTCGTGCCTTAAACAGGTTTGACTTCGATGTTCCGACAGAAATATTCAGCAGTTCTGCAATTTCCTCATGGGTATAGCCATCAATGGCATAGAGGTTAAAAACCATTCGATAGGCTGGCGACAAACTTTGAATCATGATCAACAGATCTTTATAAGCTAAATCCGCGTGTATAGCCGCTTCCTGACCAATATGGATATGATCGTTGATATCGTCATGATTACTGAACTTTAAGTTCAGCCGGTATTTGTCGATTGCAGTATTGGTAATGATCCTTGCAAGCCAGGTTTTGAAGGGTTTGGATTCATCGTACTTGTCTATATGGGTAAACACCTTTAGAAAGCCCTCATTTAACACATCACCCGCGTCAAATTCATTTAACGCATACCTCCGACATATACCCATTCCATAGCTATAGAATTCCTTATAGAGCAGATACTGACTGGATCTGTCTTTCTGAATACATCCTTTGATGATTGCCTGCACCCTATAAATATACTTTTAAAATATGCCGTATCTGAGGCGTATACGTCCAAAATCCGAATAAGGTTGCCTGGATTACAAAAAATAAAATATCTGCAATCCGGGCAACCTTAAGGACTGCAGCAGCGTAACCTCATCAATAAACCTAACTGTCAATCTTAAACTGAGCACCATGTTAATCAACTACAAAAATGCGCTGCGTTTTTTGTCTATTCTGGCGATCATACTCGTGTCGTCCTGTTCAAAAAACGACGGCCCCGACACACCTCCGGGTGGCGAACCGCCAGCAAATGGCACAAAAACCATATTGAAGATTTCGGCGAACACCACCTTTGGTGACATCCTGACGGATGGAAACGGGAGAGCGCTCTACTTTTTTGCGCCGGATGTTAAAGGGACATCTGAATGTATCGAAGGCTGTGAGGCAGTGTGGGGAGTATTTTATGCCGACGATGCTACTTTGCCGGCAGGCCTGACCGCTGCAGATGTTGCAACAATCACCCGTGCAGATGGTAAAAAGCAGACGACCTATAAAGGCTGGCCATTGTACTATTATGCGCAGGATGCAACAAGCGGCGAAGTAAAGGGCGACGGCATCGATGACAACTGGTTCGTAGCGAAGAGCAATTATGCGATCATGCTTGGTGAGGCGCAATTGGTTGGTGAGGATGGCAAGAACTACACCGCAGATAACAAAGAAGGCACAGGCATTACGCGATATCTTACTGATGGTGCGGGCCGGACGCTCTATGCCTATGCACCAGATACCTTCAACAAAAACAATTGGACCAAGGATGATCTCTCCAACGATGCGATCTGGCCGATCTACGGATCTTCAGAGCTGGTCCTGCCATCTGTAATCACGGAAAACATGGTGTTGGAAATTACATCTGCTGGTAAAAAACAGCTTACGTTTAAAGGTCACCCATTGTACTATTACGGCCCAGACACCAAAAGAGGCGAAACCAAAGGCGTCAGTGTACCTGCACCAGGTGTATGGCCGGTGTTAACGCTCAATTCTCCAGCACTTGAAAACTAAGTCCTATGAACAAGCATTTTCGTATTTTCCTCGCCATCACCATGATCTATCTGCTGCTGGCGAGTTGCAGCAAGAACCAGGCTGAAGAACTTGCCCCAGAACAGCCCGAACCACAAAAAGTAACCTACAATAACTTTGCTCAGGCGCTTTTTCAAACCAGATGCAGCGGCTGCCACGCTCCGGGAAATCCCGCAGCCGCTGCATTCACTTTCAACGGCTATACCTCTGTAACCGCGAATGCGGAACGGATCAGACAGGCTGTGATTGTCACCAAGCGTATGCCTCCCAATGGAAGCTTATCCGCTGCAGAACTGCAATCCTTAAGTAAATGGCTTGAAGACGGAATGCCTGAACAATAATCACTAATAGCCATGAAAATCATCCCCTTAATTTTAATATGTAGCCTGTTTAATGTAGTTACTCAGGCACAGAACATCCTGATCAGCAATAATGCTGCGGTTTCTTTCTTCTCCAGTACCATTTTGGAAGATATTGAGGGCAAAAGCAGCCTGGGTAGCTCTGCCATCAATGCAAACACCGGTGATATCATTTTTAAAGTACCCAACACCTCGTTTCGGTTTAAGAAAAAGCTGATGCAGGAACACTTTAATGAGAACTACATGGAATCTGATAAGTACCCCGTATCTGAGTTTAAAGGCAAGCTCGAAAAGCCCATTGATGTAAGTAAAAATGGCAGTTACAACGTCCACGTAAGTGGTAAGCTCACTGTTCACGGGGTTACGAAAGACTATCGAAGTGTGGCCGAGATCGTCGTGAACAACGGTATAGCAACTGCAAAATCGGTGTTTAAGGTGAAGGTTGCCGACCACAACATCAAAATTCCAAGCCTGGTATTCAAGAACATCGCCGAAATCGTTGAGGTACGAATACAGGCACTTTATCAACCAAAAAAGTAAAATGCACATGAAGAAAAAAATATTTATGGCGCTGATGCTAAGTGCCTCTTATAGTTATGGACAGGTTGAGCTGGAGAAAGAGCTAATCAGTACAAGCGGAGCCCGTGAAAAGGTGAGCGCAACCTTTAAGTCCACCCGGCTCATCAATGGACATACAAATGAGACCATTCACAAGAACGAACTGGATTTTAAGGTAGACCACCGCTTTGGAGATATTGCAGGAAGCAACGGGGGATTAAGGCAGTTTTTTGGTCTTGACAATTCCACCGACATTAGAATTGGTTTTGAGTATGGCATATCCGACCGCCTTACTGCCGGCTTCGCACGTGCAAAGGGTGCCACAACAGTGCAGCAATTGTATGAAGGCAGTTTGAAGTTCAGGTTATTGGAACAAACCGTAGATGAACATATTCCTGTGGCGGTAACCCTGTTTGGAAGCAGCACCATTGCTGCAGTGCGGGCAAACCGCGAAGATCCCAGCTCGGCGACGGCCTATTACAACTTTCAGGATCGGCTAAACTATGTGGCACAAATGATCATTGCCCGAAAGTTCAACAGCAACTTCTCTATTGTGATTACACCAACCTATGTGCAGCGCAATTTCACGGTATTCCGGGACCAGAATGATCTTTTTGCTATCGGCGCAGGTGGCCGGGCTAAGATCAGCAAGCGCATGGCTGTAGTGATCGACTACTTTCTCCCTTTTAGAAACCAAGAAGATCAAACCTACCTGGAACAGGTGGGGAACAGGAAATTTTACGATCCCCTAGGCGTCGGACTGGAAATTGAAACTGGTGGTCACGTCTTCCATCTAAATTTCACCAATGCCACAGCGATACAGGAGGTGCAGTTTATTCCCGAGACGACCAGCAGCTGGACCAAAGGTCAATACCGCTGGGGATTTGGAATTTCCAGAAGGTTTACGCTAGGAAAGGATTGAAACCACAGCTATTTAAGCTCACTTTGATGAAGCAGTAATGCTCCCATAATCATTTAGCAAACAAGATCTTACCAGTAAAGAAGAATTCAAAAATTATGAAAAAGTGAGAAAATGTGTATATTTGAGTTTTGACATTGAAATGAAAAAACTTATACTTTTATACACTCTGGTATTCGCCTTCGGAATGGGCTTTGGTTATTTAAAAAATGGTTCCTGGAACATTCAAGACTGGGGCTACTTTAGTTCCAAATACGTTGCCATTTGGTGGATTGTAATGGGCTTTGCAGTCACCTTTTACTGTGTCGCTGAGCGATTACTTAAAACCAGAAAAGGATAGATCACTATCTTTTGTTGTGGAAGGGCTGCTGAGAAGTTCAAGGTTCTTTTTCATTATACATTGTCCTGAATGGCATGCAGGTGTAAGCTGCATGCCATCCGGGGGGTAGCATTTCCCAGAAATCATTTCACGGTTTTTACGAATGGCAGAGCAGAGCCTGACCAGGTGGAAGGTAACTTACCGTCCCATTTTTCGATCGCTTGTTGCTGAAGCAACTCAGGCGTAATTCCTGAAGAAATAATTTTATTCTCCAAAGCTTTTAGCTCAGCCAGCTGGTTTCGTTTACGCTGTTCAATGATCTGCTGATCCAAGACGGATACGTTTGTATTTACTTCATTACGGTTATCGATTTTCTTGGTTACTTTATCGCTAAATTCAAGTTGGCTGGAGAAGGTGGTCAGATTTAATCCCCTGTTGTTAAACTCTTTTTCCACCAGATTTTGCACACGTTCTTCAAAGCGCAGTGAACCTCCATTTGCCATCAGACTATCCGTGGTGAACTTCCGGCTTTCTTCCTTCATGATGTCATAAATTTTCGCTTCCAGAATATTGTCTTCAAGTGCACGCATGAAGTCCTCACCAGAACCCAATTGCTTATTCTGGAAAACAACGTCCACTGCACGGCTTTCTATAACGGCATAACTGTAAGTGGGATTTGATTGAAATGCCGTATTATCTGCCGCTTTAAGGCTTAATGGATCATCAAACTTCGCCCGTTGTTCAAATAAAGGCACCTGGAACAGTTCAGTTCCAGGATACAGGGTGTTTACCCTGCCCTTTGTAGTACTAAAATCTGCTTTACCTGCTTTTCCATAATTTTCCATCAGAACACCCACATAGTTGGGTGCAACTCTTTCACAGGAAGATATGGTTAAAATTAAGGCGGCTGCAACCACCAGGAGCGCGATACTAATGTTTCTTATCATATTGTTTTATTATATAGTTAATCAGGATTATAAGTGTTGTAATGCCCAGCAAAATACCGGCGTAGGGATTGAAATGGTTGAATATCCAGCCCGATAACCATAGCAAGAGCATAGCAGTTACAGCCAGAAGAATGGTTTTGTATGAAGTCATAAGCGATTAAAAAGGTTATTGCACCCGGAAATTGGCATGAAGTTGAGCGTTAATTACAAAAGCTTTGAAGATAATAAAAATATTTAATGGCAAACGAGGATCAGGGAGCCTATTTAGAAAGCAGCAGCATAATCGTTTTATGTCAAATTAAAATCCTTATCACACAGCATGTTATTGCTTCTTTGAATTTGCTTAAACTATTACCTACTTTTGTAAATAATTAGCAGGTCTTTTCTAGCTGGACTTTATAATTTTGCAAAGCTTTAACGATCCGCTAACTACCTATAAACAAGAACTTAAAACAATTAAATATGTCATCAGTAGTGATAAAATCTAATGTTTCGCTACATTTCCCGACATTAACAAACCCCTTAATTACACTTTAGATTAGGCTTTTACATTTCTTAACGTTTCCCTATATTAAATACTTGTGTGCAAATAGCGTGCAAATACAATAATAGCTGTATCTTTAATGTATGGCAACAGCAAGGGTAATCTTAGACGAAAGACGCGCAAAATCTAACGGACTTTTTCCTGTTAAAATAAGAATTGCTGAGGGCAGAGCATGGAAGTTTTATTCAACCATTTATGCTTTAAGCCCAGAAGAGTTTAGGAAGCTTATGGAAGGCAAAAAGCTAAGTGAGAATCTGAAGCCAGCCAAAGCAAAACTAGATGCACTCATTGCTAAAGCCAATGAGATTATAGAAGACCTTCGCCCCTTTTCCTTTGATGCTTTCAATTTGAGATTTACCCAGAAGGGTAATAAATCAGATCTGCTGTTCTTACTTAATAATAAAGCCAACTTGCTGCGGGATGATGACAAACATGGCAACTCGAACCTTTATAAACAAGCTGCAGTATTATTGGCCCGGTATAATGCTACATTAAATAAATCTGCAGAACTTCCTATAAGCAGCATTACCCCTATGTGGTTACAAGATTTTGAGAAGTGGGCGCTTAAGTTAAAACGCAAGACCGCAGCCGGTGATATTATTCAGGAATATGGTAAAACCACCCTGGGTATGTACCTGATCCGAGTACGATCGGTATTTAATGATGCGATCACAAGCAACGATATTAACCGCAGCGCTTACCCTTTCTATAAGGCCGACAATCAGCTGGGGTATAAAATCCCAAAAGGCACGGGGAATAAACGGGCTCTATCCATGGGTGAAATAATGTTGATCTACAACTATGAGCCGGAAAATGACATGGAGCAATTTGCAAAGGATGTCTTCATCTTTAGTTATCTATCAAGCGGTATGAATGTGATTGACATATTTCGTTTGAAGTGGTCCGACATCAAAGGCAAGGAGTTTTCATTTATCCGCAAAAAAACAGAAAACAAGACCGGCGGCGCCAATAAGATTATTATAAACCTATCCGACGACCTTGCTGCTATCATGAACCGCCATGGCGCCCGTAAAATCCATAATGGCTACATCTTCAATATAATCCCAAATAATGCGTCAGAGAAAGAAATACTGCAGAAAGTAAGGACTGCAATAAGCAGCATAAACATCAATTTAAAAAGGATTGCCGGGAAGCTTGGAATTACTACAGATATTTCCACCTATTATGCACGTCACTCATTTGCTACCAACCTTATGAATAACGAGGTGCCGCTTGCGTTTATATCGAAACAGTTAGGTCACACAGATCTTAAAACAACTCAGAATTACCTGGATAGCTTCACCACTGAGAAAGCATCAGAATACCAAAGCAATCTGCTCGACAAAAATAGGATTGCCTAGCGCTACACATTGCAGCTCCCAACCTTTCATCCGAAACGTACTCAAAACAACTTTAAGGACCTTTATTTAAGGGTATGCACTTTAACAATTATTACTAATCTTTTATCAATTAATACTTGGGCTTTTACGCCCTTTTTTTGTGCTTCGGTTATTTAAATTATGATTTGGAAAAGTTATCCACATCCGCTTCATAGCAATAAACAGTACAAAAGGATGATAAGATTAGTATCTCTTTGGTAGGACTTGATTATATGTTTATGACATTCTGTGTTTTCAGTAATTAATCCGTTTTATTTGTGGAAAAGAGCGTACACTTTTATACACTACCTACACATAACTTTACATCTAATAACCAGAGAACCACTATTGTTCACAGAGTTTTGACTGTGGAAAAAGCTCAGGTTTTCACATTAGAATTAAAATTATGAATGTTAGCGAAGTGAGTAAAATGACCGGATTGGCAAAACGGACAATCCACAATCTATGCATGAAAAGAGAGATCCCTCACAGTAAGTTCCTATCAAGGTTGAAGTTTGACGAGTTGGAGATTAGAAATTGGATCACTAGGAGAACGGAAGTTAGAGAGGAGAGAAAGAATGATTGAATTGAACGATAGGCCACTATACAGTTTAACTGTGGCCGAATTTTCCGAGCTATGTAAAGATCTGTTTCCGGATCAATTAAAAGAATCTAACAATCTTCTGCCAGTGCCAAAGTACGTTGATATGAATGGGGCGGTAAACATTACCAGTAAAAGTGCCAATGCACTACGAGTTCAAATCTCCAAGGGTAAACTTAAATCTTTTAAAAAAGGTTCTCGACACTACTTTGATCGTGATTATCTGGAAAAATGGCTGTCTGGAAATAGTGAAAGCGGGGGGTGATATGATCATTATTCCGCTAAAGCTAAATGCATTGGTAAAATGTAAGAAGTTTAATGACGTGGCAAATTCCTCCAAGTAGATTCACCGTTTTGCAAGCACATCGAATTGAAACATAAGGTAGACCATTCATTTACTTAAACATCAACTTTTGCTATGCAAAAAACAACCAAAATATATTCTGACTTTCAAATCATTAAATTCTTGAAAACACAGCAGGCGAACTTTACCGAAGAAAAAATAATAGAATTTGCGAATAAGTTCAACGCAGATATATCACGAATTCGATCACTCGCATTTACCGTGATACATTCTTATAAATGGTTATAGCTATGGACAGAATCAATTATATCCGACAGTTAAACGCATTCTGGGAACTGCAAGGTGAAGGTGGGTGTTATATAAAATCGACTTCAGTAGTAGTTTACCTGTCCCTATTGCAAATTAATAATAGCTGTGGATGGAAGGATCCATTTCTCGCTACTTATGCCCAGGTCCTTAGTATGACCGGAATTGCAAATCATAAAACTTACTATTCAGCATTAGAGGAACTCGTAAATAAAAAATACTTAATCTGGAATAAGTCAAAAAACCAACACCAGGCTGCATCATTCTCAATAAATGTGCTTTACCAAAATTTGGAAGAGCAAGTATCAAGCAAGTCGCATGCAAGTAGCATGCACACGGAAGAGCAAGTATCAAGCAAGGTGCATATACCTAAACCTTCTAAACAACTAAACAAGAAAACAAAAGATATTACCATTTTTTCTCTTGACGGATTTAATGAAGAAGCATTAAAGGAAGATAAGAACATAGACTTTGAATTATTCTGGAGTAAATACCCGGTAAAGGTCGCTAAGAAGAAAGCGCGCACTCTGTGGGTGGCGATAAAGCAAGTCGATAAGCAGAAAATAATGGACACCATTGATGCTTACGTGAAATACAAACCATTTGCTGACTACCAGCATCTACATCCGACCACCTATTTAGGTCAAGAAAGGTGGAATGATGAATTAAAAACCAACCAGGCAGCTTCAATTGCCTCAGAAAATAGTGGATTTGTCTTCGGAGCAAAACCAAAAGGATCAGTAAACTATAAAAACAGTGTATGAGAGATATTGACATAAAGAGTTTAGTTCCGCCGCAAGCACTGGATGTTGAAGAAGTCGTCTTAGGAGTATTAATGCTAGAGAGCGAATCCTACCATGAAATAGCCTCCCTTATAAACGAGAATAGTTTCTACAAAGCAGCACATGGAAAAATATTCAAAGCTATTAAATCGCTTGTATCGAAGTCAAATCCAGTTGACATTATCACTGTGTCGGCTGAGTTAAGGAAACAGGGATCCTTAGATGAAGTTGGTGGGCCATTTGCAGTGACCAATCTTACTAGCAGAGTATCCTCAGGCGCGAACATTGTTTATCACGCTGGGATTATACAGCAAAAATATGTTGAAAGGGAAACTATAAGATTAGCTAGTGAGATTATCAAGAACATATATGAGGAGACTCATGACATTTTTACACTACAGGAACATCTAACAAACTCAATACAGAAACTCACAGAATCAAGTTTAGGCAATATCTCTGAACTGAACGATATAATAAAGTCTCGATTGCTCCATTATGAAACCGAAGGGGAAAATGGATTGTCAGGCATCGCAACTGGCTTTAGCAATGTAGACCAGATAACTTCTGGATGGCAAAGATCCAACTTAGTCATTCTAGCGGCACGACCAGGAATGGGAAAGACTGCCTTTATGCTAAATATTGCAAGGAATGCTGCGGTAATTGGTAATGAACCGGTGGCTATATTTTCGCTTGAAATGAGTAAGGAGGAATTGACAGACAGACTTATTTCTGCAGAATCTGGCATTCCGTTAAAAACAATCAAAGACAGGTGCCTTTCACCATGGCATTATGAAGAAATGCATAAAATGAACGATCTATTCAGCAGTAACATGTTTATAGACGACACTCCATCCTTAAGTATCCAAGCACTAAGATCCAAGTGCGCGAGACTCAAACGAAATAATGGAATCGGGCTTATCTTAGTTGATTATCTGCAATTGATGAAAGGTGAATCTGAGTACAAAAACAATAGAGAGCAAGAGATAAGCAGTATCTCAAGAGGACTAAAAGCGATAGCTAAAGAACTAAATGTTCCAGTGATCGCACTTTCTCAATTGAGTCGAGCTGTTGAAACTAGGCCCGGAATGAATGGAAAAAGGCCGTTGCTTTCCGATTTACGTGAATCTGGTTCCATTGAGCAAGATGCAGATCAGGTTGTCTTTTTATTCAGACCTGATTACTACGGCATTACTGAGGATGAACAGGGCCAGAGTCTAGTCGGTATGACAGAAATAATTTTTGCCAAAAATAGAAATGGCGAAATCGATACTGTGGGATTACAATTTGATGGAGCTCGTATGAAGTTTTCAGATATTCAAAAAACATTTTCGATGTAAGCACTTCACAAGTACCTTAATTCGTACACCACTTTAAACCTTATATAAAGCACATGAAGCCACTTACAAAGAAAGAAGCAAAGAAATTAATTAAAGCAGGTTTTGATCTACCAGATCATTTAACTCCAGAGTATTTTATAAACCAAAAAGTTGTTTCATTATCAGAATGGGAAGATTGTATTGATGGCTTTTATGTTGAGGATTATAAGTCTAATCCAATGCTGCAATACCATATGCTTTTTCAAACACCATTTTACAAGAAGATTAACAAGTTTTTAAAAACTAAGCATTGTAAGGGATTTGTATTCATTCTTCCTGACACTGATTATGATCTTGATTATTGGGACGCTGCTCATAAAAACATCCGAGCACAAATTTTCCCTTTCATACATAGCGTCCCACTGGATTAATGGTCAACATAGTCTTGCACAAAAAATTTTTTTTTAATTTTTTTTCAAAGGGTGTGCTCTCTTATTCTATTGGTTGGCTTGGAATATCGTCATAAAATGGGGTGGGTACCCGAACGAAATAATTTGATGGAAGTATGCATTGACAGTTACTATATACGATACCCCCATATGATCCCCTTTCCCAAAGTGCGTTTTTCAGAACCGGGTGGCTTGACTTTCAGGATTGAACGCATTATGGCCCCAGAATCACAGACAAAGGACATACAAACCAGTCAACGACAGTAAGCGTGAATAAACAAACATGCAATCCGTTAGGGATTCGACGCTAACTTAAAATGCGTACTCTATAGCCTTTAAACGATGAATGTCTATACGGTATCAAAACACAGGCACCAATTTAGGCACCATTTACAATCCATTTTACCGGGTTAATACCGGCACCAGAATATAAAAACAAAATAACAGATCATGAATAACCAGCTACCAATCAACAGTAACCACCTTACAACATCTGCCACAATATTAAATACACAGTTAAGTACCTATGCTCTTTTAGGTCCGTTCTACTCAACTAAAACCCGTGACCTCAACATAATCCTCAATACAAACTTTAGAGGTCTTCCAGTGGCTCGTGCTGCGTTCATTGTGTTACTTCATTTAAACCACTACACTAAAAATATTCAGACTGATCTGAGACTTATGTATGGATTTTCCTTCGGCGTAATTACCAAGGTATTACGGACATTAACAGAATTAGGACTAATACGTTCGGTTAATTGCAAACGACCTACGAACATTGGCAAGCATGTACCATTAATAGCTTATGTTATTACTGTAGAGGGTAAACGTGCAGTGCAAAGTTTAAACCTGTTGTTGGAAAGCAAATTACTTAAGATGAAGCGGTAGTTCTTTGTTAACCGTTTAAATATTGTTTCTTTATGTCTCTCCAAACAAGAATAAGAATATACCAGGGCACTAGAAAGCAAGGAATTCCTATTATATATAAAAGCCAGCCATAAACAGCTTTCAGTATTTCGGAACTGGTATTGAGATCGAAACAGGATCCGACAATTTCATTTGACAGGAATCCAGCCATTCCGATAAGGCCACATAATATTAAAAGTGCTACTGCACCTCTATAACGATGAATCAATTTAGTTATAAGATGCATATCCGATAATCGCTGGACAGTAATCCAAGCTTTTTAAGTCGTGCTTTTTGAACGTGCATATTTATTTTTGATCATGCACGCTAATCTAAGACTATTATGACAAAATTAAAATGTCCTGCTTAATTGGTTAGGCAACAATGCTTTACAAAATGTCAATAAATTCTATGTTATTTTTATAAAACATATGTTTTAATTTTATTCAAAATGCTGTTTTACAACATGTTGTCTCATGTTTTTATTTGTGAACGTTAATTTATAACAGTTCCTTTGTAATGCTAAACGGGAAAGAAACTCCTAACTAAATTCATTCATCTACAATAACACCAGGCGATAGGTTGAAAGTACCTAATCAATCCTTTTGGGCCGTTTAGCAGCGACCTGGTTTAAAAGACAAAACTCAATCCCATGCTAAACGGAAACAAAAAAACAATTGATGCTACTTCAACAACCTTCAACGAAGTAATCAACACAACATTAAATGATCTGAATATTAAAGCAATCGAAAGCGATATGTTTTTTATTCCAATTGTAAAAGTGATTAATAGCATCAGAATTCCTTCCACGCCATTTAATTCTAAGGCAGGGCTACCTTTATTTATGGGAGATATTATTGAAGTCTCTTATTCCCATGAAGATTTTGCAAGCAAAGAAATTTATATGGTTAATATGAAAGACGGACAATACATAGGTACCAATCAAAATCCTAATGATGAGCAACTATTGTGGATGTTTGATGAATCAATGATTGCGGTGCTTGGTAGTTCAATATCCAGCCCAGAACTTTTAAATTTATTGAGATACTAACCAGGGTAACTATAATCCCAGATATAGCATTCACATTTAAAGCAGTATGGGCTGGACGGGAGTTCAGCCCATTTCATAAACGCAAAATCTCGTACAATGGAAATACCAGGAATAGAAGATTTCAACAGACTGGAACGCAAAATAGACAGGTGCATGGTTATGTTATCAATGCTAACGGAAAAGGACAGATATACAGTCCCAACGCAGAAAATATTAACGGTCAAAGATGTTGCTTCTGAGTTCAAACTTAGCCCACATATTCAACGGTGCGCCAGGGCTGCAGGAACTTTAAAATGGATAGCCGGTTCTAAGGAAGTGAAATACAATCGGGCAGATGTTGAAGACTGGATTGAGAAAAATACCGTTAGATAGTGGTAATGGACTAGCCGTTTAGATGTACGAGCGTCAAAAGAAGTAAGGAAATTGCATTTCCTTACTTCTTTTGCATTCAACGAAATTTAGTGTCCAATAGTGGACGTATAATTCTAGATAATTAGCCTATTAATCATATCAATTTTGTTAGTCAAATGGCTAATTTTCAGTCCGTAATAAACGCGTATACAGCTTTCTAGATAATATATGGTATTTGAATTTTGCCCTTCGAAGTTGGATTTGAACGTTAGTATCTTTTGATCTGTTCCAGTAACGGCTTGAATCAAATCTTTTGCCGATCTATTTTCTTCACTATACGCATTGTTATAAAGTAATGCAAGATATGCCTCTGTAGCAACAAAAATCTGGAGATCATTTGCCCGGATGTTTTTTGGGAAAACGTTTTTTAGTTGATCTAAGATATCTTGTGTCGGTACATCAGCCATTTGGATGAGCTTGTACACCGTAGGATGAAACTCCTTAATATAGATTAGAAAAATAAAGACACTCGGTAGCAAGTATGTTGTATGATTGAATGCTTTCAGTGCAAGGCGTGCATGTGAAAACATTTTTTCTTCCTGCCGAAGTGTAATTTTTATCGTGCTGAAAAGCAAGGTCGCAAATTGCAAGAATTCAGCACCGTCATCCTTTAGTGCCGTTCTGGATCGTTGTTCGGATTTGAAAAATTCTTTGAAGCCAAAATAGTCATACAGGTACTTTGTAAATAATTCGGGCTCCGGAGCAGGGATAGAATATTCCAAGTCTATAAATCTTCTTAGATATTCATCAGAATTAATAAGATCACTTCCATAAAAACCTCTAATAGCGTGACCGAGCTGCGTTTTATCGATAGACAACACAAACACAATTCCAGAAACATTGAAAAAGTGCTTAATTTGCTCGAGAACCTCAACCGCGTATGTTGGCCGGCATCGATCTAACTCATCAACAATAAACACAAGTGGCTTGGATCCATTATTTTCTTTGACAAACAACTGAAGCTGTATTCGAAATTCAACCAGTCCCTTCTTCTTTAGAGCATATTCATCAATCTCATCCTTCAGAATATCCACTGCGGACTTGGTGAGATTCTCTATAGTGTCAGAGATGACTTCTATATCAATATATCGACTTGCAACCGCTTTAGCCAAAGCCGGTAATATATTTTGGGTTATCAACGCCCCTGTTTTTACCAGTTTTTTAAATGTGGCATCGTCCGACCTATTGGTTAAAGTCTTCAGTTCAGACATGATAGCTATCAGAGGATTACTTTCAAAGTCATTCTCCCAGGCATTAAAATACAAAGTTCTAAATTCTTCGTCTTTTAAATATTGCTCCCACATTCTTATAAAGGTTGTTTTACCTGTTCCCCATGGATTATTTACCGCTAATACAAACCCATCGCCATAGGCGTTAACTATTTGAGTCAGTACTTTTGCATTATCTTCCCTGTCGAGTTTGCAGTTTGCAAAAGGTTTTCCCGGCTTAATTTCGATGTCTCCGTGTTTTATCTTCATTCTGAGAACGTTTAATTAGTTCCTCCAATATAAAAATGATCTTTCAAATAAGTCTTGAAAAAGTTTATCGCATGGCAGATAAATCTATATTAGGCTACTCTTGTCTATTTTTAAATTATAGGTGATTGTCAGCTTGGATTTATTGTAAAAGAATCTATATTGTTATTATGGAAATAAAACAATTAGCTGCAGCATTTTTAAGTATAAAGAACAGTTATGATGAAGAAAAAAGAGTAATTGAATATGATCTTAAAAATGAGCTTAATGAATTAAAAAAAATTGATGACCCTTTAAATAGAAACTTACAACTACTTTCTAAGCAGGATCAGATTGAGCAAGCTAAATACTTCTTGCAAAAACGAGAGGCTGAATTAGTAGAAGTTTCTAATGAACTTCTAAATTCTATGCAGTCACTCGGGCTCAAACTGGGGGAAAGGTTCCCGGTCCACGTTCATGATGAAACCTATTTTGACGTTTGGTACCTTGAGGGCGATGAAGTTTGTACGGCTGGGTATTATTCGAAAATTTCCTAACGTAACGATTACCAGCATAATGTAAACTAATACCGGTACCTGTCTTACAATTGCACCCTTTGCCCAACTATTTTCGACACCGCTGAAGTACCCTGGTTGAACTAAGCTGCTCAAAGACTCATACCGAGTTCAGTCTAACCTTAAGGAAAGACCATTTATTTTCCTCAGATTAGTTCTTCATTTAAACAGGGGCACCACCTGACCAAAACTGGTAAGAAACTCTATGGCACGTAAGTACCCAAAATTCCTGTGGACTAACCCCACCCAAACAAAATCCGAAGGTCCATTCATTGTACACACGCAGGAGCCACGCTTTATTGCTAAACCAATTTTTGACGCAAAGCGGCGTTTGATACATACTGATGTTGTTGAGGTCTGGAGTAAAGATCCGGACCTAGATGCTGTAATGGATATTGAAGAACAAATTCCAGCTTGGTTTAACTTGTCAGGCAGGGAACAATCTGTTCATGAAGACGATAAACTCTTGTGTTCTGTAAGCCGACTCGCCTTCCTTAAAGAGACCCATCCACATTTAACAGTAGAGCAAGCAAGAGCAGTTATTCAAGCTGTATTTCCAAGTAAGGCTAGAAACATCTATCATGCGACGAGTTCGTACGGCTTGAAGCACTTGTTTGAGCACGTAAGCAGAGCCGTCAGGAAAGACCAAGGTTACAAATACTGTAATAACGAGACTCTTATTGAAGCCTTCGAACTAGAAGGATTTAAATCAATCAAAGATGGTCCAAATCGGTATTTTAACATCAGTAGCAAAGAAATTCAATCTGCTCAGAGAATGTTTAGGAACTAGATATCACTAAGGAAGATTAAAGATGTGTCAGTTTGCCACCGGGAATGCTGGCACATCGTTTATATCATTAGGATTCCTATCATCCATTTACCTTACAATTTCCCGCGTCTGCCTAAACCCTGAGTTCCTCGCTAATTCTTCGTTGATTACCTGCCGGTCCTCATTATTCATTTTGGCTAGGTTGGATACAAGTATTTTTTTTAAGGCTAATTTTGCTTTTTGCTCGTCCTTTAAGATCGAGATTTCTCTATTGGCTTCCATTTTGGGTAGATCAAGAATCTTCTAAGATTCAAATGATTTGCTAATCTAACATAACCATATTGAATAAAGAAGATTGTAATACGAACTTAAATTAATGGCACCTACCGTTTCCTAAAGGATCGATGTAAGTACCGAGCAACAACATTCAACGGTCTATTGAAGCGTCTAATTGAATGTTAGTTGCATCGGACTTTTAGATAATTTGGAAATAGTGCCTTACTGAAATTTCATCTTCTTTGTGTAAGGATCGTAAATCATCTTCTTACTGCTTAAGCCTGAATTTAATATAGATGAAGACATTGACGGGACATTTGTCAATTGAGGTACTTCTTTAATCTTACGTTCTGTTCCTTGATTCATCATGGCTGTGGTTCCTATTGTTCCAATTTCATTTACTGCACTACCAATGTTTTGATTGCCGGCGCCAATTAGAGCGGAAGCTGCGGCGGCTTCATCTTGATATGGTTGATCTTTGTTATAACTAAATTCCTTATCTGCGTACTGTGCGCTATTTGCAAGCTGAAGTTGGAGATTTTTTAGCTGCTCCTGTTTGAATAGAGCTTGCTGAACTGCAAGGTCATTGAACTGTTGGCCCTGGTTGAAGTTTACCTTTGTGATGGCATCTAAAACATCCCCTGAACTTGATGCAGCTTCTCTTACCGATCCTAATGCAGCGGCTCCAGAAGCTGAGATATTGTTTATCGCTTGTGAGGTGCCCGGTAATACAGCATTCTGGTAACTTTTTTCGGCTAAAGATAATCCCTGATCAACCTCAGTTGGTTTCGTATAAATGGGACGGATGTTATTTGCTGCTCTTTTTTTTCCTTTGCTAACCTGTACTGCCCCTGAAATTCCTTTAAATGCGGTTGCTCCTGCGGCAACACCTGCGGCTATCCAACTCAATTTGTATCCTCCTTACTTTTATTGTTCAAACATTTATTTTTCATATATGCATTATCCAATTCTGGATTTTCAAATTTCCAAGGAATGCTCATGGTCGGGCGCTTAAAAGGGTTAATGCCTCTACGACCTTACTCGGTTGGTACATGACTTTCCTGCCTACAATGAGGTGAGGCACCTTACCTTCATTCCTTAGTTTAATTAGCGTCTGCATTGTGATGCTTGAAAAAGATGCAATATCCTTTTGCGATATCGGCTTTTCAGGGACTTGATTTGATTGGTTCATTCTTGATAAAGCTGTTTAGACAAACATACCTTAATCAATTGGGCAACTGATATTTATGACAAAGCATTATAGTTCCTGTTTTTATTCCATAGAACTAAATCACATCTAATCACTTAAAATCATGAATAGTTCAATTTCGGTATGAATAGCTTACGATGGTTGGATGTGCAAGTTACAGGCACAAGCATCATAGTACGAAAAGCAATTTAATTGGCATGTAATTGCTTACTGGTAAAACAGCAAAGGTAAGCGGAGATTATGCAGCAGTTGAACACCATACGTTGATACATTGCTATATTGTTCATCTGATCCACACCGGTACATTGTCCCAAGGATATATCCATACGTGGATACATTATTATATTGATAGGCTGATATATTGGCAGAGCTCTTTGTATCCGCAGCAGACAGCACAAAAATCTTTATTGTCATTGACACTGGGGGCTTGACTCACGCTCAATTATACAAACGTGCTTTATACTGTATCTATCCTCACTTTACGTATCTTTTAAGATGTTTTAAGCACCGTAGAAAATGAAAGCATTACCGTTAATGCCGTTGCTGAGCGGGCTATATAAATGAAAGTCCTTTACCTTAACCCTAGTTGGGATGTTAACTATACAATAACCTTTCAATTTAAAGACGGTCGCATGAGAGTGTTTCAACCGAGTGTTAACAGCATGAATACCAAAACCGGGGATGTTTACAGGACCGCATCAGTTATCGGCGGCAGTGGGCGCAACCATAAGGAGATTTATAACAGCAAAGGCGAACTTAAGCAGCAAGACGGCAGGGATAATTTAGAACTGTTTTTTAATGCTTATCTACAGTCTGTATCCACCGGCATAATTTCAGCCAAAGAAGATAAGTGGTAAATCGACCTATCTAAAATTGCCGATAGGCCATTTACATACAAAAAGCCCTTACCACATCAATAGTAAGGGCTTTTTAGTTCTAGGCGCTTTTCTGTTTCCATACCGCAAAACACTCATCAATCAATGATTGATCACAGTTAGCTATCTTAACATTGTTGTTTTCAACATCGAAAGTTACTATTGCCCCGGAACTGAGTAGCCTTTCTCTCAGCTCGTCTGGTAATAATTCCAACATAATTTCCCTTACTTTCTTGGTGGCAGCATCACTAAGCTGGTTTGCGAATTTTCCCATGTCTCTTATTTAAGTACACCACTAAATTACCGTGTTAATCCGAAACACAACACTGTTGGCCAGGCAAGTTTTCCACATCAAAAGGAAGGTGTTCTTACTCAAACTTAGCATTGGGTTGTTTTTGATGCATACGCTGGAGCAACTTCTTATTCTCATCAAATAGGTTAATTATTCTCTTTTGCAGCTCAATCATATCCTGTCTTGCCTTTGATAGTTCACTGACTAATTCATTCATCTTGTTATTACTGGTCGCCATAGGATGATCCTCATCGCAGGAAATAATGTCCATGGTAGACACTAAGGCGGAACTTATAATCCCGTCAATTAGATCATAAATAGTTTAGATATTTAGAGAAATCTCTGTTATAAATGACATTTGTATAGCTTTGAGGCTACTTTAGAGGGTATAACGCAGCTACTATGGACAATCCTTTGAAATAATTGAGCAAAGACTCAGGAGCATTGAATATTTCTTACAGCAGATTCATGCAGCATCGCTGCAGCATACTCAGGTGGGTGATGTTTATCTTAAGATTGATCAGGCTGCAGCATTTCTAAGCAAAACACCACATGCGCTGCAGGTTATGGTCAATAAGAACCAGGTGCCGTATATTAAAAAGCATGGGAGATTGTTCTTCCGATAAAAGGATTTGGTGGATTGGTTGGAAAGTGGTTAAATAAGAAACATACGGTAGGGTATTCACGTACATCAGTACTGAATTGCAGTACCATCAATCTCAGTTATCCATTCAGCTGATTCATTGCTCAATGTAATTCTAGAGCGAACGATTCCTTTAGAAAATTTAACTTCGGTTAATGAGGGCCTAAAATCCTTAATCGCCTTTTCTATACTTTTATCTCTCTTCTTGGCTTTACCATACTGGATGTTACTCGAAGTACTATAAAGCTTTTTTGTATGAGTAACATAAATGTCCAACATTTTCTGTCTCGGAAGGTTGCTAGCAGCAAATGGAGTAAGCTTTGCAGTGGAATTCTCTGCTAATAACTCGCTCCAAATACGTTTTTCGTAACCTGTTTCCGAACCATGGTGAGGAACCTTAAAGAACGACGCTGGTTTATCTTTATTTAATACGGTAGAATTGTCTAGGATGTTTATCCATCCTTCTTTTTCGTTTGGGGAAACCTCTAGGTCCGCACCAAGAATAGCTTTGTGTTTCCCCATACAAATTAAAATCGCTACTGATTTTGAATTTGGGTTTTTGACAACCACTTTATTGAAAGGTCTAATGTCATCAATAAGCGTAGATATTTCATTATCGTACGCGGTGAGAGTAGCATCCGAAGGAGACAATGTAAAAACTTGCGAACTATTTTCCGGATCGTTCAATATTGATCGATCGCTAATTGCCCGAATTATCTCATTTCCTCTGTCCTTTGAGATTTTTAAACATTTGTAGAATTCTTCAGTCGACCGATTACTTTTAACCTTGTTCCGGTCCAACTCCAGAAATAATCTAAATTTATCTACGTCCGTACATGGTGCAAAGCACATTTTTGCCGAAGCACATTGCCCCAATAACTCAGATAATCCTTTTATATGATCATTATGCCAATGAGTGCATATGATCAATTTAACCTGTACTTCGAGATTTACACCTATCGACCTCAAGTAAGCTAATGGTAACGACTCTCCGGTTTCAGGATCTTGGCAAGAATCTACCACAATCCAATTATTGTTTCCTAAATGTACAACGATACTCTCACCATATCCTCCTGCGGTTCCTATTAGGGTTATTTCTCCTGTCTCACTATTGGGAGCGTCAAATGTGACTATAGCCATTCAGAATAAATATTCTTATCTTTTGATCTATCGACTGCTCTATCTATATCGCGCTGAGTCCAATGTGGTAGCCTCTGAAATCTTATTATAGATTCCTTCTTTACTTGCCCCTTATCGTTTGCATAACCAACACTCCAGTAAAAGACTGCACCAATTTTGATCATCGGTTTATCTTCTTTTGAAATTTCATTTATGTGAAAGTCAGCAACTTCATAGGTTCCAAACTTATTTAGGTCTTCTAGTTTTGCTTCAAACCCATCATCACTAACTTCAAAAATTGTCCCCCTCCAACTTTGAGTCTGGGTGTAAAAGTTAGAATATTCTATTACAGGATTCTCTCCTAATGTTGAAACACGCTGGTTATCTACAGCAACATTTGCCGTTTCTCGTATTGCTGCCGGCATTTCTTGTTTGGCTTCGTTGAGATGTTGTTCCTTTAAACTCTGAATAAAGTTTGATGAAAACGCTTTTTCTAAGTTCACTGACTCACCGGCCTCGCTAATTCTTCTGTTTTGAATGGAATTGGTCCTAACTAGGGTTTGATAGCTCATGGTTAAATTTTGAGATTGTCCAACAGTCCTTGTACTACTTTGGTTGTTCGCTCCGAAGATGATTTAAAACATTCTTCTAAAATTTGAATGATTTCCCCTTCTCTGCCTGATTGATTTGGTTCTAACGAATAATGGTCGTTAATATTAATAGCGACACCATAGAGGGAAGATGCTTTATCTGTAGGCTCAATACGAACCCGATAATTTCCATTTCTTTTGTCAGGTCTTTTCATTTCTATCACTTCAAGAAGAAGCATACGTCCCTCGTTTAAAAAATTAAAGTTTGACAAGGGGCTTAATTTATTGCCAAACTCATAATACTTATCTTCATTTTTCAGATTGCAATGCCAAATATGATTTATCCCTAGACCTTTTAAAGGCGTCTCTTTAAGAAAGTTAAATATACCTACACAAAGATCTTTAACAATGTCAAAATAAGGCTCCTGAGTACACTGAACGTCAAACCGATCCTGTCTAACTTCAATCTTAACCCAGTCTAAATGAAACCGCACATATTCGTTATGGATTATCTCGACTTTGACATCATTTGCTTCCGACTCCCTGATTAAACCTTTATTAGCCAACCAAAAGGGTTGTATTATTGCTGGGTTGAAATTCCCAATAAAGGCTAGGTGTATGGTTTTGATTTCGACGAAGTTTGCTATATCCATTTAAATTCTATTTTCTAGGGAAACTGCTCAAACATAATTAAAAAAAGATCATCCTTCTACTATAACATCTACCACTCCACTATTATACACATCATTTGACATACTACATATAATTATCTGATTTTGTTACAAATTTCGTGAATTTATAGGAGATAATATGGTTGGTCCGGAAGTCCTTCATTTAGCTGGAACTTATTCTTTGTTGTTTTGACTGATAGCATTCAACATCCTTATGTTAAAATTAGAGGATTTCTTCTTAAGTATCATATGAATATCAAACTCATATCCCCTTCCACATTACTTTGAATTTGCTTAAACTATTGCCTACTTTTGTATTAGAAAATCGGAGATTCTACAAAGATGTGTGCAAATAGTGTGCAAACAAAACCTACAAACATTATAACCGATTGAAAAACAAGAACTTAAAACAATTCAATATGTCATCAGTAGAGACAACTTACGTTCCTTATAAAGTTAAGGACATTTCACTGGCAGAATGGGGCCGCAAAGAAATCGGATTAGCTGAAGCAGAAATGCCAGGTTTAATGTCTTTGCGTGAAGAATTCGGTCCTTCGCAGCCACTTAAAGGTGCGCGCATTGCAGGATGCCTTCACATGACCATCCAAACTGCAGTTTTAATTGAAACCTTAGTTGCACTAGGTGCTGAAGTTACCTGGTCTTCATGTAACATCTTCTCCACTCAAGATCATGCTGCCGCTGCAATTGCTGCTGCTGGTATTCAGGTGTATGCCTGGAAAGGTTTGAATGAGCAGGAATTTGACTGGTGCATTGAGCAAACCTTACACTTCGGTCCAGAGCAGAAACCATTGAATATGATCCTTGATGATGGTGGTGACTTAACCAACATGGTCTTTGACAAGTTCCCTGAACTGATTGCTGAGATCAAAGGGTTATCTGAAGAAACGACAACTGGTGTTCACCGCTTATATGAGCGTATGAAAAACGGTACCCTGCACTTACCTGCAATTAACGTGAATGATTCGGTTACCAAATCTAAATTTGACAACAAATATGGTTGCCGCGAATCATTGGTAGATGCGATCCGTCGTGCTACTGACGTGATGATGGCTGGTAAAGTAGCCGTTGTTTGCGGTTATGGCGATGTGGGTAAGGGTTCTGCAGAATCTTTAAGCTCACAAGGCGTTCGTGTTATCGTTACCGAAATTGACCCGATCTGTGCTTTACAGGCTGCAATGGAAGGTTATGAAGTTAAAAAACTGATGACCGCTGTGAAAGAAGCAGATATTATTGTGACCACGACTGGTAACTGCGACATCGTTCGTCCTGAACACTTCAAATTAATGAAAGACAAGGCGAT
Source organism: Pedobacter sp. NEAU-ZC8 (assembly GCF_059278965.1). Lineage (NCBI taxonomy): Bacteria > Pseudomonadati > Bacteroidota > Sphingobacteriia > Sphingobacteriales > Sphingobacteriaceae > Pedobacter > Pedobacter sp. NEAU-ZC8. The sequence continues at coordinate 59,153 of NZ_JCAJXC010000009.1, read as the reverse complement.
CGTTTGTAACATCGGTCACTTTGATAATGAAATTGATGTTGCCTGGTTAAATGAGAACTATGGTGATACAAAAGTAGAAATCAAACCTCAGGTGGATAAATATACCATTGATGGTAAAGACATCATCCTATTGGCAGAAGGCCGTTTGGTGAACTTAGGTTGCGCAACTGGTCACCCAAGTTTCGTAATGTCTAACTCTTTCACCAACCAGACCCTTGCACAGCTTGAGCTTTGGACCAACCCTGGTAAATACGAAAACAAAGTATATACCTTGCCTAAGCATCTGGATGAGAAAGTTGCCCGTTTACACCTTGCTAAAATCGGTGTTGAACTGGATGTACTTGATCCACATCAGGCAGAGTATATTGGTGTTCCAGTTGAAGGTCCATTTAAACCAGACACTTACAGGTACTAATTCGATCCATATCTTTCGGAAAAGGGGGAACTTCGGTTTCCCCTTTTTTGTGAGTTAACATTTTCATCTTACACCACCAAGTGTTTAATGGGAAGCGCTTTAGCAGCCAGTACCCCTACTGCATTGCAAGCTGGCCAAAAACCTTGAGCTACGCTGCTTGTTTATTCTTCACGATTAACTTTATATTTGGGCATGGCAAAACTATCTGTAAACATCAATAAGATTGCAACGCTGAGAAACAGTCGCGGTGGTAACAACCCGGATTTGGTTAAAGTTGCACTGGATTGCGAGCGCTTCGGCGCAGAAGGCATCACGGTTCATCCAAGACCAGACGAACGCCATATTCGCTATCAGGATGTTTTTGATCTTAAAGCAGTGATCAACACCGAATTCAACATTGAGGGGAATTGCAGTGAGCAAAAATTCGTCGATCTTGTATTGGCCAATAAACCTGCACAGGTCACCCTGGTACCAGATGCTTTAGGACAAATTACATCCAACCACGGTTGGGACACCATCACCCATAAATCCTACTTACAAGACATGGTGGCGATGTTTAAGGAAGCTGGTATCCGGGTTTCTATTTTCGTAGATCCTGTCGTTGACATGGTGGAAGCTGCGGCACTGACGGGCACTGATCGTATTGAGCTTTATACAGAAGCATATGCGCATGACTTCTTTAAGAATAAGAAGGAGGCCATAAAGCCTTATATTATAGCCGCTGAGACTGCGAATGCATTAGGACTAGGCCTTAATGCGGGCCATGATCTGGACCTGCATAACTTGAAGTATTTTGCCGAAAACATCCCCGGATTACTGGAAGTAAGTATTGGCCATGCACTGATCAGCGACGCCCTGTATTTAGGCCTGGAAAACACCATTCAGCTGTATTTACGGCAATTGTCAAACTAAGCTTACAAACAATAATTACGTTGCGTATGGGTTGGAAAATAGCTACCTTTGCGGCAACTTATTATTGCTATCATGAGCTTAAATATTAATTATAAAGAAGACTTTAAAGACCGTCATATTGCGCCCAATTCAGCGGATACTGATGCCATGTTATCCACTATTGGTGTTGGTTCTCTTGATGAGCTCATCGAACAGACCGTACCGCAGCAGATCAGATTGAAACAAGCTTTGAATTTGCCTGCAGCGAAATCTGAGAAGGAGTATCTTGAAAGTCTGAAACAAACCGCTTCTCTTAATAAGGTATTTAAATCTTATATCGGGCAAGGTTATTACGACACCATCACGCCTGCAGTGATCCTGCGCAACGTGATGGAAAATCCAGGATGGTACACCCAGTACACGCCTTACCAGGCTGAAATTGCGCAGGGCCGTTTACAGGCATTGCTGAATTTCCAGACCATGGTGCTCGACCTTACCGGAATGGAGATCGCTAATGCTTCCTTACTTGATGAAGGTACAGCTGCTGCGGAAGCCATGTTTATGCAATATAGCTTGCGAAAAAACCAGTCGGCAAAGAAATTCTTTGTGTCTGAACTGGTATTCCCACAAACTATAGACATTCTTAAAACCCGTGCCAATCCTTTTGGTATTGAACTGGTAATCGGCAACCATGAATCTGTTGATCTTAGCGATGGCTTCTTTGGCGCGATCGTTCAATATCCGGCAGGCAATGGTGAAGTATTTGATTATACTGCATTCGCTGGCCTGGCACACGATAATAACGTTAAGTTGACCGTTGTAGCGGATCTACTAAGCTTAACACTGCTTACGCCTCCAGGTGAATGGGGTGCCGACATCGTGGTTGGTACCAGTCAACGTTTAGGCGTACCGATGGGCTTCGGTGGTCCACATGCCGCCTACTTCGCCACCAAAGAAGAATATAAGAGATCTATCCCAGGCCGTATCATCGGTGTAACGATAGATAGCAATAACAACTATGCTTTACGTATGGCGCTCCAAACCAGGGAGCAGCACATCCGTAGAGATAAAGCCACATCAAACATCTGTACTGCTCAAGCGCTATTGGCGATTATGGCAAGTTTTTATGCTGTTTACCATGGTCCTAAAGGCTTAAGGCTTATCGCAGAACGCACACACGGTTTAGCGGTATCGCTTGCAGCATCATTGGAGCAGATTGGCTACAAACAATTGAACAAAGCTTATTTCGATACCATTCAGCTTGATCTTGGTGATCTTAAAGATTCCATTCACCGCGAATGTATTGACAACGAGATCAACCTGAACTATCAGGGTAATATCGTAACCATCGCTTTAGATGAAACGACTTCCCTTGAAGATGTTAAACTTCTAACTAAGATCTTCTCGAAAGTAAAAGGTATTGGTGCTGATCGTGTAGAAGTTGTAACGGAAAATATCAATACCGTTATTCCTGCTGCACTACAACGTACATCAGCATACCTGACCCACCCGGTTTTCAACAGTCACCACTCTGAGCACGAGATGCTTAGATATATTAAGTCATTGGAAAGCAAAGACCTTTCTTTGACTCATTCCATGATTCCACTAGGTTCATGTACCATGAAACTGAATGCAACTTCTGAAATGATCCCGGTTACCTGGGCTGAATTTGGAAGATTACACCCTTTCGCACCAGCGGATCAGGTACTTGGCTATTATTCCGTTTTCAATGAGCTTAATAAATGGTTAAGTGAAATTACCGGCTTTGCAGCGATGAGCTTGCAGCCAAATGCGGGAGCCCAGGGCGAATATGCGGGACTAATGGTCATTCGTGCTTACCATCAGGATCGTGGTGATCACCACCGTAATGTAGCGTTGATTCCTTCATCAGCACATGGAACCAACCCTGCTTCTGCAGCAATGGCGGGCATGAAGATCGTCGTGGTGAAATCATTGGAGAATGGTAATATCGACGTGGACGACCTTAAAGCGAAAGCAGAACAATACAAAGAGGTGTTGTCTTGCTTAATGGTTACTTACCCATCTACCCACGGCGTATTCGAGGAAAGCATTATCGAGATCTGTAATGTGATTCATGAAAATGGCGGGCAGGTTTATATGGATGGCGCGAACATGAATGCTCAGGTGGGTTTAACCTCTCCGGCTAACATTGGTGCTGACGTATGTCACCTGAACTTACATAAAACCTTCTGTATTCCTCACGGGGGTGGCGGTCCTGGTATGGGCCCGATCGGTGTTGCACAGCACCTGGTAAAATACCTCCCTGGCCACGCCGTTGTAGATATTAACAATGAAAAATCTATTCACGCGGTTTCTGCTGCTCCTTGGGGTTCCGCTTCCATCCTGATCATTTCGCATGCTTATATTGCTATGATGGGTGGAGAAGGACTAACTGCCGCAACAAAATATGCTATTCTTAATGCAAACTATATGAAAGCTCGTCTGGAACAACACTACCCAGTGTTGTACTCTGGAAGTCAGGGCCGTTGTGCGCATGAGATGATCCTGGATTGCAGAGCCTTTAAGGCATTTGGTATAGAGGTGGTTGATATCGCAAAACGCTTGATGGACTATGGTTTCCATGCACCGACCGTATCCTTCCCGGTTGCTGGAACGCTGATGGTTGAGCCAACAGAAAGCGAGCCTAAACATGAGCTTGACAGGTTTTGCGAAGCGATGATCAGCATCAGAAAAGAAATAGCTGAAGTAGAAAGTGGCGTATCTGATAAGGTAGACAATCCTTTAAAGAATGCACCGCATACCGCAGTAACGGTTACAGGCGATGTATGGGAACATCCTTACAGCAGGAAAACGGCAGCCTTCCCGCTGCCATATGTAGCAGATCATAAATTCTGGCCAGCAGTTGGTCGTGTTAATGATTCTTACGGCGACAGGTCATTGGTATGTGCTTGTCCTCCAATAGAAAGTTACTCGGAAGAACTTGTTTAAAATTTAAAAAATGAGGGCCATTTATTACAAATGGCCCTTTTTTTAACTATCTTAATCAATTTCGCATCTAATTTATATATTTAAACATTATACCAATTCCTGTTTTCAATATCAATGATGGATTCAAAAATAGATTTGCTGGTGATTGATGATGATGATATCAACATCTTTATTATAAAGAAAATTGTAGAAAAGACGGGCTATAACATCAACATGGTTGCCAAGACAAATGGACAACTCGCAATCGACTATCTTCGCTCGTTATCTGAAAACAACGAGCGTTTTCCGCAATTGGTATTGATCGACATTAACATGCCCGTTCTTAATGGATGGGAATTTCTGGAAGCTTATGATCACCTGGGCATATCACAACGTGTTGATATGTATATGCTCTCCAGCTCCGTTTATGAGAATGATATTGAAAAAGCAAAAACCTATAAAACAGTAAAGGGATTTATCTCTAAACCCCTTTCCATCAATCGCCTTATTGAATTATTTGACAGCCTGACCGACTAATTAGATAATTGTAAACTGTCCTTCGTTATACTTGATGTAACCTGTGGATTTAGTTTTAGCATGGTAGAATAAACAGTTCCAGTTTTCTGCAGCAGCCTTCTTTCCATATTCATCCCGAAGTTCCATCGCTTTCCGCCCATCGTAGTCATATTTAGCAATAAACTTACGTTGCAACTCTTCCGGCTCGGGCAATACATCGCCGCCAAAAAAGACCTTTTCTTCCCCTTCGGTAATGAGGAATGTTTGGTGATAAGGTGTATGAGCACCCGTTAGTTCAAAATGAATATGCTCATTGAAAACGCCACTTTCATCCAGGAATGCCAGCTGTGCGTTTCGCTGTAGAAATTCAAAGATCTCCGGCTTGTACGAGGAAGAGGCATTGGTAAAAGCACCCTCCCACTCCCCCCTTTGAATTAAGTAGGTCGCATGCGGAAAGCTCAGTTCCATCTCGTCACCAACCCGGTGGATCATCCCCCCTGCGTGATCAAAATGAAGATGTGACATCAATACATATTCGATATCATCGGGGTTAAAACCAGCTTTTCTAATGTTGTTATGGAGAATCAGTTGCCCTTGTTCGTCGCTATAACCAAGTCCGGTATCCAATAATAACAAAGAGTTGTTTAACTGAACCAGAAAAGGCTGGACATGTATAAATAAAGAACCTTTACGATCTTTCGGATTGTCGGTATCCGCATTAAATGGAACGAATTTTTTGGAAGCATCTACAGAATAGGATCCTTCATTTAAGGTGAAAACTTTCAATGGATGTAGATATTTAATAAGAAGAATAATTAATGATATCTTTACGAATCAGGCTGCAAAGATAAGAAACCGCATTAGCTTAGCGAAGATGCAGGCTTTTTATTGCGGTAATCGCATGTTCTTGACCTGAGCTAAACAATACTATTGCAAATGAAAAAAAGATGGGTGCAGGCCGTAGCAGGCGATAAGGAAACGAGAGATTTGCTTGCACAACAGTTGAATATAGACCCTAGCCTTGCTGGAGTGCTTGTGCAGCGAGGCATTAAAACCTTTGATGAAGCCCGGTATTTTTTTCGGCCTTCATTAAAAGACCTGCATGACCCCTTTTTGATGAAGGACATGGACAAGGCAATGGAGCGAATTGACCTTGCGCTCGCGTCACAGGAGCGCATTCTGATCTACGGCGATTATGACGTAGATGGCACAACAGCGGTGACACTCGCTTACAGCTTCTTCAAACAGTTTACAACTGAGATCGAATACTACATCCCCGACCGCCATAAAGAAGGCTACGGAATATCTAAACAGGGCATAGACTATGCCGCGGAGCACCAATTTACCCTGATTATAGCTTTAGACTGCGGTATCAAGTCTGTTGAAATGATCGACTATGCGAATACGCTTGGCGTCGATTTCATCATTTGCGACCACCACCTGCCAGGGCCTACATTGCCCTCCGCGGTAGCGGTACTTGATCCGAAACGTGCCGACTGCAACTACCCTTTCAAAGAACTTGCTGGTTGCGGCATCGGTTTTAAACTTGCACAGGCATATTGCATGACACATGGGTTGGGCGCCGAATGCTACCAGAAGTATATGGATCTGGTTATGGTGAGCATAGCGGCAGACATCGTGCCTGTGGTGGACGAAAACCGGATCCTGGCTTACCATGGGTTGATACAGCTTAATAACAATCCATGTACAGGATTGAAAGCGTTAATGGAAACCACCGGCAGAAAAAAATCTTTCACCCTTACGGACGTTGTATTTACGCTGGCACCACGGATCAATGCTGCAGGCCGGATGGATCATGCACGTGAAGCGGTGAAAATGATGCTTTGCGAGGAAAAAGAAAGTGCAGATGTGCAAAGCCTGTTGATAAACCTGCAGAACACGGAAAGGAAAACCTCAGATCAGAACATTACTGCTGAAGCGCTGGAGCTGATCGGCACTTGTGAGATCTTGATGAACAAAAAAACAACGGTAGTCTACAATGAAGCATGGAACAAGGGCGTAATTGGAATTGTGGCCTCCAGGCTGACGGAAACGTACTTCAGGCCTACCATCGTGTTAACGCACTCGAACGGCTATCTAACTGGTTCGGCACGCTCCGTACCTGGATTTGATCTTTATGAAGCGCTGCTAAGTTGTTCAGATTTGCTGGTACAATTCGGCGGACACAAGTTTGCAGCCGGACTGTCTATGTTACCGGAAAATCTTGACAAGTTTTCAGAACGTTTTGAACAAACCGTTGCCGCAACGATTACCGAGGAGATGTTATGCCCGGAAATTGGTATTGATACCGATGTTCATTTAAATCAAATCACTGCTAAATTCCAGCGCATCATTGCGCAAATGGCTCCTTTTGGGCCTGGAAACATGGCGCCTGTATTTGTGAGTCGTGGCCTGGAACTGGTTGGCAGGGTATTCATCGTAGGTGACAATCATATCAAATTAAGTGTAAAACAACAAAATTCGCCTATTTTTGACTGTATTGGCTTTGGTCTTGCTGAATATGAACATATATTAATGCAAGAAAAACCATTTTCTATGTGTTATACCATAGAGGAGAACATCTGGAAAGATCAGCACCGCATACAGCTGAACATTAAGGGAATCAACACTGATTAAGAAGATAAATGATATTAAGAGCTGAGCATCTAATAAAAAAATATAAACAGCGGACCGTTGTTAATGACGTGTCTTTCAGCGTGAGTCAAGGAGAAATTGTTGGTCTGCTGGGTCCAAACGGTGCGGGTAAAACCACTTCTTTCTATATGATTGTAGGTTTAATTAAGCCGAACGAGGGAAAGATCTTTTTAGAAGACGAAGACATCACCAAGGATGCCATGTACCGCAGAGCACAAAAAGGAATAGGGTACCTGGCACAGGAAGCTTCAGTATTCCGCAAGTTGTCTGTAGAAGATAACATCATGGCAATTTTGGAGATGACCGACCTGAATAAAGCAGAACGTCATGAAAAGCTGGAAGAGCTGATTAACGAGTTCAGCCTGCATAAAGTACGGAAAAACCGGGGCGATCTTTTATCCGGCGGAGAAAGGCGCCGTACAGAAATTGCCAGAGCCCTTGCGGCCAACCCTAATTTCATATTACTCGATGAGCCTTTTGCTGGTGTCGATCCAATTGCGGTAGAAGAAATTCAAACCATTGTAGCCAGACTAAAAGAAAAAAATATCGGTATATTAATCACAGATCACAACGTTCAGGAAACACTTTCCATTACAGACAGGGCTTACCTGTTATTCGAGGGGAAAATTCTCGAATCAGGCACACCGGAAGTACTGGCTGCTAACGAGATGGTAAAGAAAGTTTACCTGGGATCTAATTTTGTACTACGAAAGAAAACGCTGTAAACTAACCAAATATTAAACATGGCGATAGTCAACTCTCTTTTTACCTGGTATATGAAGAAGCGCGTCCACCAGATTGAGCTTTTCATGAAATATCCACTGGATGTCCAGGAAGAATGGTTCCACGAGTTAATTACCACGGCCTCTGATACAGAGTGGGGCCGTTTATACGATTATAATTCAATAGACACCCCCGATCAGTTTAAAGAGCGGGTACCCATACAAAACTACGACACCCTAAAACCTTACATTGAGCGCATGCTCAAGGGAGAACAGAACTTGCTGTGGCCCACGGAGATTAAGTGGTTTGCTAAATCTTCCGGCACAACCAGCGACAGAAGTAAGTTTATCCCCGTATCTGAAGAGTCGCTACAAGAATGCCACTTCAAAGGTGGCAAGGATTTACTCTCCATATTCTGCAACAATAGGCCCAACAACCAGATACTAACCGGAAAAGGACTGGTACTCGGTGGTAGTCACCAGATTAATCAACTTAACGAAAACTCGTTCTATGGTGACCTTTCAGCTGTATTAATTAAGAACCTCCCCATGTGGGCGGAGTATTACCGCACTCCGGCGATTTCCATTGCACTGATGGATAATTACGAAGAGAAGATGGAGAAAATGGCAGAGGCGACGATCAAGGAGAATGTAACCAATATCTCTGGTGTACCAACATGGACGCTTGTGCTTGCTAAAAAGGTACTGGAGATTACTGGAAAGAAAAACCTGTTGGAAGTCTGGCCAAATCTCGAGCTGTATTTTCATGGTGCAGTGAACTTTGCTCCTTATCGCGACCAGTTTAGAGAGCTTATTCCATGTGATTACATGTACTACCTGGAGACGTACAATGCTTCTGAAGGATTCTTCGGCATTCAGGATCAGGTAAACTCTGACGAAATGTTACTTATGCTGGACTATGGTATTTACTACGAGTTTCTGCCTCTGGAAGATATTGAAGCCGAAAATCCAAAGACACTTTCACTTGACGAAGTAGAGTTGAATAAAAACTACGCCATTATCATTTCTACAAATGGAGGACTATGGCGCTACATGATCGGCGATACGATTCAATTTACTTCCATCTACCCCTTCAGGATTAAAATCACAGGAAGGACTAAACATTTCATTAATGCTTTCGGTGAAGAAGTCATCATCGACAATGCCGAGCGCGCAGTTAGTCAGGCATGTAAAAGTACGGGTGCGAAATTCAAGGACTACACTGCTTGTCCAATTTACTTTAAAGGATGCGATGTCGGCGGGCATGAGTGGATTATCGAATTCGATAAACAACCCGATAATTTCGAGCGCTTTGTTGACGTACTTGATAATACATTAAGGGAGGTGAATTCAGACTACGATGCAAAGCGATTTAAAGATATGGCATTGCGGCGTCCACAGGTACATAACGCAGTTCAGGGAACTTTTTATAACTGGCTGAAAAGCAAGGGCAAATTAGGCGGACAACACAAAGTTCCGCGCCTTGCGAATGACAGAAAGTACGTCGAGGAGATATTAAAGGTCATGAAGATGCAATAACTGGGTTTTTTCCGCAAAATTAAAAGTATAAAACGCATATTTTTTTTGGAAACAATAGGATTATCCGCAACTAATAAATAAATTTGCAGTGTTAACTACTTAACAGCAATTAAGATCCCGAAGGATTTTAGCTTAAAAAAGCGTTAATCCAAGTAATAAACACTCAAATTGAACAGGCAATGGTAATCGATAATCAACAAGAAGTACAAACAATAACCCTTAATGGCATCAACTATTCTCTAAATCTGAGAGAAATCGAAACTTTCATGCAACAATGTGATTTGTTCATGGATGCAAATCAGAACGAATTTGACACAATGACCCAGATCATTTCAGATCAACTGATCGATAATGCCAATGCAAATACCTCTGTTCCTGAACTGAGAGCTCAACTTAAGTTTCTTCGTGAAGTTTCTTTCCTGTTAAGGTGCATGTTAAGCCCAGCAGGCCCTACCAGTAAATACTAGTCTTTGCTTGACATAAAGTCAAGCAAAAGCTGATTATACTTCTCGAGGAGGTCTATATATTTATCTTTCCAGTAGGTGGAATTGATCTGCTCGTTTTCATCATTTAGGAAATGATGATGCTTATTCAGCTCATCTTTTGGATAGAGGCTGGGGAATTCTGTTGAGAAATCATGATTGATCACATTTCCGATCCTGAAGATGATTTCAGATTTCAAATGTTTCTGATTAAACCAGTTGTATACAGATCTCCTGTTTACATTTGTTAAGCGGGCAAGTTCACTGATGCTGTAACCTTTACGGCGAATGATACGTTCAACTACTTGGCCATAATGCAAATCCATATATTTCAAAATTCAGGTATTATGTATATATTCTAGTTCTACTGGGATTCCAAAATCCTTGGAATACATCGCTGCGTTATTCGAGGCATTCCAAATAGAATATGTTTTAATTCTGAACGAATTTATTTTAAACTATTGAAAAAATAGTATCGATAGACCTGTTGTGTAGGTTATCGTAAAAGAGTGTGTAAAAAATCGCCAACCCAGCTAAATTCAGCGTCCAGCCATATAACAGACCCAGAAAGCAATAAGACTTTTGGTTTTTTGTCTTTAACTCAGACGATTATTCTGGAGCCTGAAACCATCATTATTGTCGCCACCACAATTTTCACAAACTTTCCCGCAAACTTTCTCGAAGACCTACACAACTGCCCAGTATTGCAGTTATAGCCTGAATTCTGGCGCTAAATTTATTCCTGAGTAAATAATTATTGGTAAATTGATAATTAACAACTCAAGTTCATTTAGCTTTCAATCATGCAAAATCGCTATAACTACTTATTTCGACTAACCATTGCTTTAAGTGATTTAGCCATTATAAATTTTGCGCTATATGCGACCTTTTTCCTGCATAATTCAACCTATTCCAAGTTTGATTACCTGGATTTCAGCCTGCTGATTACCTTGGGCTGGTTTCTCCTGGCTAAAATGCTTGACCTATATAACAGGAGGACCATCCAACACAAGATGCTTTTCTTAACCACTTTGAAATGCATTTGTCTGCATTTGATGTTCTTTTTAATGTACAATACAGTTAAAGGGTTTCCTTTCGACTGGATCTTCAGTGCGCTTTATTATGGTTCCTCTGGTGTACTTCTGCTCCTCAACCGATATTTCGCGACCCTTATCTTCCCTATTCTATCCAGAAGTTTAAAAATGAGGGCACCGGTAGCACTTTTAGGTGTAAATCCCACAAGCATAAGATTGGCAAATTATTTCCAAAAGCATGAAAAGGAATACAGCTTTGCAGGATTTCTAAACAACAAGCCAACAAGCTCCAATACAGCTGAACTTATTGAAGGGTTTAAAGAGCAGATACGGGAGGCGGTAAATACAGGAATCAATGAAGTCTATATTTCACTTGCTCCTGATAAAATCAGGGACATCGATAGCCTGGTTACTGAGGCACGAAATCAATGTATCCGGCTAAAGTTTGTTCCAGACTACAGCCAGATCTTAAATAAAAAGGCAAGCTTAAACAGCCTAAATGATTTTCAAGTCATCAACCTGACTGGCTCCTGTGTTCAGGATAACATGGACGATCGTGTAGTGAAGCGGCTATTCGATATCGTTTTCAGCCTATTTGTAATTGTCTTCATCTTCAGCTGGCTCTACCCTATTCTGGCCCTGCTCATTAAACTGGAGAGCCCAGGCCCTGTGATCTTCAAACAAGAGCGCAGTGGGCGCAACAACGTTCAATTTTATTGCTATAAGTTCCGCAGCATGCGCGTAAATGCGGATAGCCATCTTCGTCAGGCGAGTAAAAATGATGACCGAATCACCAGAATCGGTCGCATTCTTCGAAAAACAAGCCTCGATGAACTACCGCAATTTTTCAATGTCTTGCTTGGCAACATGAGTGTTGTCGGCCCCCGCCCACATATGCTAAAGCATACAGAGCACTATCGTGAAGTGGTAGATCAGTATATGGTAAGACACTATATGAAACCTGGAATTACCGGCTGGGCACAAGTAAATGGCTATCGGGGCGAAACCAATGAACTTGGCTTAATGGAAAAGCGTGTAGAACACGACATCTGGTACATGGAGAACTGGTCTGCCTTTTTAGACATCAAAATCGTGATCATGACTGTTCTAAATGTGCTCAAAGGTGAAAAAAATGCATATTAAAAAAGGGATGGCACTTAACTGTACCATCCCCACTATATATAATTAGAAATTGGGCGTGTGATTATTTGCCGAGCCCGGCATTCAAAAAGCCATAGTAAGCTTCTTTCGGTTTATAGTTTTTATCGAACAATAAAGGATAGTCATGATCTGAATTCGCATAACCTTTGTTGAAATAGGAAGTTTTATCAGATACACCCCAGGTTGTGATACCCCATTGCAAATGTTTTGGAACAACCTTCATGTACCCACTCACAATTTCGTAGTATTTAACGCCCTGTGCTTTTTCAAGTTCAGCAGTTAATGCAAAGGTCTTCGGCATGCCGTATTTCACTGAAATGTCCAGTTCGGAGATGTGAATCAATAAACCTTTATCGGCGGCAAGCTTTAGATTATTAGTGATTAGTTTTGTATCTATTCTCAGGACAGTGTGCAGTTGAAAACCCATCCCATGAATTGTTATTCCTTGTTTTTTGGCTTCATCTACAATGTTCAGGAGTTCTTTCATTTTCTTACCACCAAACTCCTGGCCGTAATCATTCAAGAATAACTTTGCCTGCGGATCCGCTTCCTGAGCATACTTGAAAGCTTTGATCACCCAATCCTTTCCAAGTTTACGATACCAGATGCTATTGGTGTAAACACCACCTTCTTTAACAGGCTCATTAACCACGTCCCAAGATTGTACCCGACCTTTGAAATGTCTCATCACGGTTGTGATATGATCTTTTAACAGTTGCTCCCAAGCTGCTTTATCACCCTGAAACTCTTTCACCCATTTAGGCTCATTTGTGGCATGCGACCATACCAATGTATGGCCATGAACTTTCATGTTGTGCTTTTCTGCAAAAGCAACCACAGCATCAGCCTTCGCGAAGGTGTATTTATCTTTAGAGGGGTGAACATTGCCCCATTTGAAATCACTTTCAGAGGTCAATCTGGAGAACTCTCTGGCAACAGTATTCCCGTATTGCGGGTTTTCCAGTAATTCCTTAACCACTGCTGCACCTACAGGAAAGTCAAACACGTTCTTTAGCACAGTAGAAGTTGATGGTTTTGGCTGCGTTACTGCAGGCGGCACGGGTGCCGTCGGTATTGCAGGGCTCTCTGGGGTGGAAGACCCAGGAGTATCGCCACCATTTGAACCTGGCTCACCTTTTTCTGTATCATTCCCAGCTTCCTCGTCGCCACCATCAGGTGTTGAAGAACCCTCGCCATCGGCACTGGAGTCCTCCCCCGCAGGTTTCCCAGGTGTTTTAACATCACCAACAAGGTTGTCCTTGGTTTCTACTGGAGTTAACTCATCTTCCAGGGAAGAAGAACAGCTACTAAGACTAGTTGAAAATAGAAAAATTGCTAAGGCAGCAAATCTAATGCTGCGTTGTGTTAGGAAGGTCAGGCCGGTAAACCTCATTGTTGTTGAATATAGGGATGGATACTGTGTTGTTTAACACTGCAAATGTACGTAACTAAATACGACAAATACTAATTAATTTAATATTTATACGGTATAAATCACGTGAAGTATCAATCGAACAGCAATCAGAAACTCAACTACTTACACTAAGACACGAACATAAACCAAGAAGGATGAATGAGTATTTTCATACACCTTAATATTAACAAAAGCATAAGCAATGACATGCATTTTTAAATAAATTAACAACACAATATCGCAAATCAAATAAAGTCCGAAAGAAAATAAGATGTTTTTACCCACCGCCTGCGTATTACCGCAAATACACTTAGATGAACTGAAAATAAATTTAAAATGAAACTTTTAGGAGCGACGGAAATCGTCTAGCAATGCGCCTGGAGCTAAGAAGGTTCTGTCTATAGCTAAAATTAATGGGTCAGGCTGATCAAAATTCCACATTAGAAAACCCTTTTGGCAGGCAATTACCGTCATACGGTATTTAACGCAAACTGAACGTTCAGAACAAAAAGAAGGATAGGTAAACTTCAAAACATCAAGAAGAAAAATCAATAATGTTATGAACAGAACCTAATGTTATGAACAGAACCGTGTTAAAGACGAAGCACGCGTCTGGAAGCAGTAGTACTCGACTTGATTCTTGATCCGCAGGATCGTTTGAAAATGAGAGAAACAAAAAAAGCCCTGCATTTCTGCAGGGCTTTGCTCCCGAAGCTGGGCTCGAACCAGCGACCCTCTGATTAACAGTCAGATGCTCTAACCAGCTGAGCTATTCGGGAAGCTGGCGCCTAAACGGATGAGCTGTTACCGAAGTAACCTACCTCCTTTGTTTTGGGTCCGCAATATTATGGTTTTTAAATTATTATTGCAAAAAGTTATTTCACAAAATTGCTAAGTAGCAATACCTCAGTCAGAACCATATCAAAGGTCGGTAAAAACAATTCGCAGGTACGATCAAATCTCCCCCAAAAGCACCGTTCAAGCTGCAACAGCCTAAGCCTTTGATCCAACCAAGAGGACATAAAATGCAGGATAATTCCAGTATTGCGGAGCAATAATCTCGAGAAAGTATGACGCAGAGACGAAGTTTAGACGAAAACAGGATCAAGTCAAAAAGTTGTGGAGTAAGGTTGTTTTTAAGCATAAAGTTGGGTAAGGCGATATAAGAAGAACTCAGTACTTCTTACTCCTCTAAACTGGCTTCTGAATGCCTTTATTTTAGCGTTGAATGACTCGGCTGAAGCATTCGTAGATCGACTATCAAAGTAGTTCAGGATGGTTTGATAATGGTACTGAATGGATCTTGAAATCGTGTTGAAGGATTTAAAGCCCGATTGTCTTACTGCCTCATGCCATTTGGCGAGTCTTGCCAGACCGTAAAGTTTGTCGGTAGTTTTCTCAAAGATATTGCTTAGGTTGAGGCTAAGGTTATAAGCTTGCTTAAGTTTAGGATACTTATCAAAGAGTAGATCAGCTCGTTCTTTCTGACTTGCAGACCAGGCTTCAGGTCTTCTGTACAATGCGTATCGACTCCTGGCTAGTAATTGCTTTAATGTATCACCGTTTGAGAGTACTTCTGCATGGAAGGGTTTCTTTGCTTTCCTAGCCTGGTCTATGGCCTCATTTTCTGCATCTAAGGCTTCCCAGCGGTATTTTATACGCATCTCTTGGAGCGCTTCGGTTGCTAGTTTCTGAACATGGAACCTGTCAGTCACACGAACTGCTGAGCGGAAGCAACGCTTTGCAATGAGCTCCATATTACCTGCCATATCCAGGGTAATCTCAGTGACTTTCCTTCTCAAGTTTTCGGGAATTTTCTGCAGCACTTCTATGACAGTATCTGCCTTTGTGCCAGCAATAATGGCGACAATGGCGCCTTTTTTACCCTTAGCAGCCTTATTTGTTAGTATTGTATAAAGTTCCCCATGAGATAACGAGGTTTCATCGATGGACAACTGAGTGCCTAAGTTCTCGGGGAAAAGCAGCCAATCTTTTGCATGCGACCTTTGGTTCCAGTCCTTGAATCCGCTTAATGACTCGCGATAATTCCGCTGAAGTGTTTTTCCTTTTACCCCATAGAAGCCACCTACAGTATGAACCGAATTAGGGCTGGTATTGACTGATTTCTTTTAAAAAAGCCGCGAATCCCTCAGTTATTCGCGTGCCTTCTGCAACAATATTCCAATCCCGGTAAGCCACTTTGTTTGTGCTGGTATTGAGCCAGCGACGACGTTTAATATGGAGGAACACCTTGTGCCCGCGGATTGGGAAGTCCTGCACGGTAATCGTGGGGAAAAAGCCTTTCGAAAGCAGTTTCTCTCCATCGGGTACGTTCGGAGTAATATTAACCTCTTGCAAATCCAAATGAAATATATCTTCTTCTTTGCGCACTTCTTTGAGTTCGAAAAAGTCAAGAATGAAATCGGGAAGTAGTAAGCTTATTAAGGTGTGGTATCCGTCCTGCATGAAGTGAGAAATCTAAACCACCAAAGCTAAAAATATAAGACCTAGTCCACAACTTTTTGACTTGATCCCGAAAACACCTCGGATTCCCGAAAAAACAGGCATAAAAAAACCCTGCATTTCTGCAGGGTTTTTGCTCCCGAAGCTGGGCTCGAACCAGCGACCCTCTGATTAACAGTCAGATGCTCTAACCAGCTGAGCTATTCGGGAAGCTGATCATCCAAAAGAATTTATCCTATCGTGAACAACAAGCCTCGTTCGTTTTGGGAATGCAATATTAGGGCTTTTAAATTATTTATGCAATCTTTGCGAAGAAAAAAATTACAAATATTTTAACACAACTTATATGAGCCTGATAATCATAGGTACTGTAGCTTTTGACGCAATCGAGACGCCCTTTGGAAAAACAGATAAAATCGTGGGCGGTGCCGCTACCTACGCCAGTTTAGCCGCTTCTTACTTCTATAATAAAGTGAAAATCGTTGGTGTTGTTGGGGACGACTTCCTGCAACAAGATATCGATACCTTCAATCAGCACGGCATCAATACCGAAGGACTGCAAATTAAAGCTGGAGAGAAATCATTCTTTTGGGCTGGAAAATACCACAACGACATGAACAGTCGCGATACGCTGGCTACAGAGCTGAACGTGCTCGCTGACTTCGATCCCATCATTCCAGAAAGCTACCAGGACTGCGAGTACCTGATGTTAGGCAATCTAACGCCACAAGTTCAACAAACGGTCATCAAGCGCCTTCAGAAGCGACCTAAGTTGATTGTACTGGATACCATGAACTTCTGGATGGACGTAGCCATGGACGATTTGCTGGAAACCATAAGCATGGTAGACGTACTTACCATCAATGATGCGGAGGCACGTCAGCTATCCGGAGAATATTCCCTTGTTAAAGCTGCAAAGAAAATCCTTAACATGGGTCCTAAGTACCTGATCATTAAAAAAGGTGAACATGGCGCTTTATTATTCCATGAAAATCAGGTTTTCTCTGCACCGGCATTACCACTTGCAGAGGTTTTTGATCCAACAGGAGCTGGCGACACGTTTGCAGGCGGATTCATCGGCTACCTTGCCAAGGTTGGAACCATCAATTTTAACAACATGAAGAATGCCATCATCTATGGCTCTGCCTTAGCATCATTCTGTGTAGAGAAGTTTGGTACAGAACGTATTTTAAACCTTACAGAAGCTGAAGTTGCTGGTAGAATCCAGGAATTTGTAAAACTAAGCGCTTTTACGATCGAACCATAACACCATATAAACTCCTGGGAGCAAAGCTTTCAGGAGTTTAAAACTCCAATTACTTCAAACTTCACAAATACGGAATGCGTATGCGGCGCATCCTTCAGCTCGTCCGTAAGGTCCTGCCCTGCCCAATGTTCGTAGTGCTTGCCATTACGCCACAAGCGGCTCGAGGTCACATCGTAGATCTTACCTTCAAAAGCGACCCAGATCTCCGGCTTATCCTGCCCATTTCGCAATGCAAGCTGCTGCTTAGTATAACTATTCATATATCATTCCTTAATGAACCTTAGTTACCTGCAACTTCCTGAATAAGCTTGTAGCGCTTTTTAAACACCTCAAAAAGAAAAACAGCGATCAGCATAATGCTAAGCAACAGGAAGAAGCTCTCAAAAGGCACATAGAGAAGCCTGAACTTAATGGTATGCTGTTCATTGAACCCGAAGTAGCCCAAATAATGAAACTGCAGTACAACGGCTAAATACGCCAACACCAAAACCAGGTAGGCCCGGTAGAAGCGGTACATGAAGCGGATCTTATTTTTATATTCAACAAGAAACAAGGTCAGGACCATCAAAGCAAATGTAAAAACCGGATACCATTTGGTATAAGCAAAAAAGATCATCGCAATACAAAGCCCCATCAGGATATTACTTAATGCCAGGCTGTATTTCTCATAAGGCTGAGCAGGAAATCTTGCGTTTAAAAAGTTGTAAATCGCAATCCCGGCAAATGGAAACACAAAAGCACTAAGAATAACTTCATAGGGGATACCAGAATTATCGGCGCCTGCAAAGCGGGAAAGATCGTAGCTAAACACCGCTATCCTTTTAAGCACCAGTGTTGCAATCATAAAGATCACCCCTGCCCCAAATACGGCAGGCAATAAAGCTTTCCATAATTTGCCTTGGGAAGATTGAATATAGAGGATCAGGGAAATGACCAGCAATACGGCCAGGGATATCAGATAAGTACTCATTCAGCGTAACAGAATTAGCTTCAAAAATAGGATTTAATCCCATTAACCCGCCGCTGATCAACAAAAAACCAACATCATCTGGCATTCCTAAAAGAAAACTAGCTTTAAACTACTTCAGCACCCAATACATCTTTAGAATAAGTTTTAAGGTATTTTTTCAAGATCTGACGAGCTACATGAATTCTGGTTTTCACCGTGCCGATCGGAATATTTAATATCTCCGCAATTTCATGGTATTTATA
Source organism: Pedobacter sp. NEAU-ZC8 (assembly GCF_059278965.1). NCBI lineage: Bacteria > Pseudomonadati > Bacteroidota > Sphingobacteriia > Sphingobacteriales > Sphingobacteriaceae > Pedobacter > Pedobacter sp. NEAU-ZC8. The sequence goes on along the minus strand of NZ_JCAJXC010000009.1, from coordinate 40,433 downwards.
ACCTTCAAAGTACTTAATGAAAGGCACATAATATTCTGGCTGCAAAGTTGCAAGCGCCTTATTGATGTCGCCAATGATAAACTTGCTGTCGCTTGTATTTTTTGTTGCACTATAGTGCAGATTAGATGATGAAATTTCCTCTGATTGGGTAATCAGCGAGTTTGTCTTTACCAGACGTCTGTAGTTGTTGATAAAGGTGTTTTTCATAATGGTAAATAACCAACCTTTAAGATTTGTACCTTCTTTAAATTTACTGTAATAAGTTACTGCCTTTAACATGGTGTCCTGTACCAGATCATTAGCGTCCTCCACGTCCTTAGTAAAATTTAAAGCGAATGACTGTAGAGAACCGGCATGGTTGTTTAGCTGAAGATTAAATTCATTTTTTGTCATAATGATTTAAGTTTTAAAGGTTTAAATGCAAAAACAAACTCGAATTGGAATATCTGTGGCTCTCCAAGTTTGTTTAATCTTGCACACTTAAATGTTATACAACATATGTACCAAATGAATTTAGCTTTCCGGATTCAGGTAGTTACCGGATTGATATCGAAAGAAATACTCGGATTTAAAGTATATTAACCTCTCTTTCGAGCGAAATTCCAAATTTATCAGCCACAGCCTCAATTATTTGTTCTGAAAAATTATACACTTCCAGTCCAGTAGCGCCGCCATGATTTACAAGCACCAGGGCCTGATTTTTCCAGGTACCGGTATTCCCGGAAACCATACCTTTAAATCCGCATTGTTCAATTAACCAACCTGCAGCAAGCTTCACCTTACCATGCCCATCCGGGAAGTTTACAACATCTGGAAAATTCGCCTGCACGCGCTCAAATTCAGCCATAGAGATTACTGGATTTTTAAAGAAGCTACCCGCATTTCCAATGGTTGCAGGATCAGGCAGCTTACTCACCCGGATCTCTGAAACCACTTTTGCAACATCTGCTATGCTGGGCTGTTCAATCCCCCGTTGTTGAAGCTCCTGCTGGATCGCACCATACTGCACGTTCAGCTTTGCCGACCTGCTTAAATGATAACTTACGGAGGTAATAATGTATTGACCCTTTAAAGAAGACTTAAAGACACTTTCGCGATAACCAAAGCCACAGTCGTCATAACCGAAGGTCCGCTTTGCACCAGTTGCAATCTCAACCGCAGTACAAGAATTGAAAATATCTTTCAACTCTACACCGTAGGCACCGATGTTCTGCACCGGCGAAGCCCCTACTGTTCCTGGGATCAGGCTCAGATTTTCAATACCGCCATAACCATGACTTACACAATAGTCTACCAGGTATTTCCAGGATACGCCAGCTCCGGCACGCACAATAACCTCATCACTGCTACCTTGTCCCTCTGGTTCCAACACCGCTATACCGGGAATACTAATCTTGAGTACAAGTCCATCATAATCCTTTGTAAACAACATATTGCTTCCACCGCCTAAAACAAGCACCTGTTTCGTTTTTATAAAATCAGACTGTAACACGCTGATCAGATCAGCTTCCGAATTAATCTCCACAAACCATCTCGCAGATACATCTATACGAAATGTATTATAATTCACTAATGATACGTTTTCTTTTATAACAGGGCCCATTTATTGCTTTTTGAAATGCTTGCAAAAGTAATTCTAAAGAACAGTATTAAATATCATTTACTAAATAATAAATTTACTGCATAGTTTACGCTCAACACTTTTGGACAGGAATATTTAATGGAAAATCAGGATAAAAAAAGAAACCTTATCATCAATGCTGCTTTGTTGCGGTTTGCACATTACGGACTGGCAAAAACAACAATGACAGATATCGCCAAAGATATATCCTTTTCAAAAGCCCTCCTCTACTACTACTTCCCCGACAAGCTAAGCCTTTACGTGAGCGTTATTGAGCACCTGATGCATACCATCAGCAAAGACATTCTTAAATCTGTCGAAAAAACCAATACCTGCACTGAAGGTGTGCTCATGGTCCTTCAAAAAAGACAGGGATACATTCAAAAGTATTACAACCTGATGGAATTTAATAAGCTCATCGGCCCCGAACTACCGGATGATCTTTATGAGAAATTTTCCAGAGCCCGTGCCTTTGAGCTTAAAATCATCGCTTCCTTACTGCGCCGCGGGGTAGAAAAAGGTGAATTCCAGGTCGACAATATCAATCTAACAACCGAAATACTTGTTGAAGCACTCAGCGGAATACACTTCAATATCCTCAGCCGTCATAAAAACATCTGCCCTAGTCAGGAGCAGTTCAAACAGATCTTCATCAAAGAAAAATTCCTCGCAAAGATCTTTCTTTCAGGCCTGTCAGCTTCATAGCGTCATAGAAATGCAATATTCCAGATGAGCAATATGCTATGATAGCATAACAACTTTTATGGTCGTACCTTTGACTACAATATAATAAAAGTCAGAAAGTTTAAAGGTAGAATGGTAGAGACAGATAAAAAAAGAGAACAAATTATAGAAGGCGCGATCAAGCGGTTTATTCATTTCGGAATCAATAAGACTACGATGAATGAGATTGCTGAGGACCTTTCCGTATCCAAACCTTCATTATATTACTATTTTCCGGACAAAACCAGCCTCATACTCGGAGTTGTAGAAAAGATCTTCAATGATTTCTTTGAGGCAATAATCAAGGAAAACAAAGACCATCGCTCTATTGAGGTGATTATTCCGAGGCTTATTGAGGTCAAACACCGCTTTTTTCAGAAATACTATATGCTTCACTTGAGTGGGGGCGCTCCGGATTCGGCATTAAATTCTGCGGAGCTGCGAAACTTTGTAGAGAAAATGCGCTCTAAGGTATTGAGCTTCCATGCAGCACTCTTTCAGGAAGCCATTGAAAGAGGTGAGATCGAAGCGCAGGATAGCAACAGAATTGCGGATCTGTACATGAACAGTCAGGATGGCTTGACCTCATTATGTATCATGCAAGGCAATAAAGAACTGATGCCGGGTAAAAAAGATTTAAAGAATATGCTTGAAAGGCAGCTGGCCCTTGCCAACTTATTTGTCAAAGGCTTAAAAAAACAATAACCAGAAACAATTAACAATGAAGATTAAATTTAAACAGTTAAAAGTCATTCCGCTATTGCTGCTGGGGCTGCTTTTATCAAACTATGTTTCGGCACAACAAACGCTCACCCTCCGTGATGCGGTAAATTATGCCGTTGAGAACAGCAGTAATGTGCGTAGATCCAAGTTAGACATCCAAGCCGGAAAGTACAAAACCCAGGAAGTGAGAGCACAAGCCTTGCCGCAAATCACCGGTAACGGCGGATTAACATACAACCCGATCATCGGCCAGTTGGTCGTAGGCGATCAAAGTTTCCAGCTCGGAAGAAAATGGAATGCCAACGGCGGTGTACAGCTCAACCAACAGCTTTTTAATCAACAGGTGTTTACCGGGCTTAAGGCTGCGAAAACCAGCGAACAGTACTACCTCCTCAACGAGAACCTTACCGAGGAGCAGATCATTGAACAAGTTGCAAATACTTACTATCAGGTGTTGGTAAACCGCCAACAACGTAATGTAATCGACACCAATATCAAAAATGTGCGTGTTGTAGAACGCATAATCCTGAACCAGTATCAGAATGGATTAGCGAAGAAGATCGACGTAGACCGTATCAAGGTTAACCTAACCAATCTTGAGAATCAGCGCGACCAGGTGATCAATGCAGTTACGCAACTGGAGAACCAGCTGAAATTCTACATGGGTATGCCCGTAGAAACCGAGATTGAACTTCCTACCACTGAACTTACAGAAGTTAAAGGATTGCCTTCGATGGCAGATACGGTGGATTTAAGCGGCAGAACAGAGATCAAATTACTTGACGTGCAACGTGAACTGCTGGGGCTTCAGAAAAAAGCTTATATCTCCGAGTACTACCCTACCCTGTCATTAACTGCAAACTATTCTTCCACCGGACAGAGTGATAAATTTGATTTGTTTAAACGCAAAAGCAACAGCACCGCTTTCTGGTATGACGCTTCCGCAATTGGCCTTACCCTGAGGGTGCCCATCTTTGACGGTTTCGCTACGCGCTCACGAGTAAGACAGGCGAATGTTGAGATCTTAAAAGCAGAGGAAGATCGCAGGGAAACAACCAACGCATTAAACCTGGCCTACGAGAATGCGAAAATTGCATTGCGCAACAGCATCAATACCATCAACTCGCAACGTCAGAACGTTCAGCTTGCAGAAGAGATCTATCAAAGCACGCAGAACAACTATAACAACGGGTTGGCGGCACTGACAGATCTGCTGGATACCGAAAATGCTTTAACTGAAGCACAGAACAGCTATACACAGGCGCTGCTTAATTATAAGATCGCCGAAATTCAACTTATAAAATCAAACGGAAATATAAAATCACTATTAAAATGAAAAGAGGAATTATTATAACCTTAGTTGTTGTCGCTACACTTGTGGGCATATGGCTGGTTCTAAATAACAACAAGAAAAACAATGATGCCAAGACTGCAATCGTATCAGAAGGTAGTGGTGCTGTAAGCGTTCGTGTTGCTTCAGTTCAAAAACAAGCCGTGGATTTAGACTTTAGTGCCAACGGTAATTTTGTGCCCGGCACCGAGATTAACTTTCTATCAGAGAATGCCGGAAGGGTAACCAGAATCATGGTAGACGAAGGTGACCGCGTGACCAAAGGTCAGGTGCTTGCGCTTATCGATGCCGAAATTTTGAACACGGACAGAGAAACCGCTGAAGCTGCTTTGCAAAATGCTATCCGTGACGAAGCCAGATATAGCAGCTCATTTACTACAGGCGGTGTTACCCAGCAACAGTTGGACCAGGCACGCCTTGCAGTGAAAAACGCAAGATTAAGGTTGCAAAGTGCATCCCGTCGTGTAAGTGATGCAAACATCAAATCCCCCATCAATGGTATCGTAAATAAAAGGTATATCGAAGTTGGTGCATTTGTAACCGCTCAAGGTACCCAGTTATTTGAGCTGGTGGATGTTTCCAAACTTAAACTCAGGGTAAATGTGAACGAGAACCAGGTAGCCAATCTTAATGTAGGTGATGAGGTTCAGATAAAAAGTAATGTTTTTCCTGCGGATAGCTTCACCGGAAAAATCACCTTTATCGCTGCAAAAGCAGACAATACACTCAACTTCCCAATTGAGATCGAAGTGGCGAACACCAAGTCGAACAAGTTAAAAGCGGGTATGTATGGTACTGCAATTTTCAAGTTCCCTAATCAGGCACCTACCATCACTATCCCACGTGGATCATTCATTGGTAGCGTTAGCAGCAACCAGATCTTTGTACTGGAAAATGGAAATACCGCGCGGGTACGCAAAGTGGTAACCGGCCGGATCATCGGTGATCAGGTTGAAATTCTTGATGGCTTGAAAGAAGGTGAGACCGCAATCGTAAGCGGGCAGATTAACCTGGTTGATGGCAGCCCGGTAACCGTGATCAAATAATTGAAAGCATAGCTTTCATAAACATTAAAAAAGATTCTGATGAAAATAACAGAAATATCAATCAAACGACCTTCATTGGTAATTGTGGTGTTCACCGCACTATCCTTGCTGGGACTGCTGAGCTACTTCTCATTGAGCTACGAGCTTTTGCCGAAGTTCAGCAATAACGTGGTCTCCATCTCTACCATCTACCCTGGTGCGTCACCAAGTGAGGTGGAAAATAGTGTTACCAAGAAAATTGAAGATGCAATCTCATCAATGGAGAACATCAAGAAGCTGAATGCAGTTTCTTACGAGAGTTTGTCGGTGGTAACCATTACGCTGACCGATAAAGCTAACGTCGACCTGTCATTGAATGATGCGCAAAGGAAGGTAAACTCCATCCTGGCAGATCTTCCGGATGATGTTGAACAGCCATCCCTGAGCAAATTCTCCCTGGATGACCTTCCGGTGATCACCATGTCTGCTTCAGCAAATATGGATGATGCTTCCTTTTATGACCTGATCGACAACCGTATCGCACCAATCGTATCCCGTGTAAACGGTGTTGCACAGGTGAATTTGATTGGTGGCCAGGAACGTGAAATTCAGGTGGGCTTAATGGCTGACAAGCTACAAGGATACAACCTTTCTGTACCGCAGGTACAACAGGCCATCCTGAGCTCGAACCTTGATTTCCCTACCGGAAGTGTTAAAACCAACGAACAGGATATCCTGATCCGTCTTTCGGGTAAATACCAGAACATCGACGAACTGCGCAACCTGGTTGTTGCAACCAGCCCCGATGGTGCTCAGATTCGTCTATCCGACGTTGCTGATGTGCAGGACAGACAAAAGGAAGTTGACAAACTTGCCCGTATCGACCGTCGTGGTGCGATCGCTATCCAGATCATTAAGCAGTCTGACGCGAATGCCGTGGAAGTGAGTGAAGGTGTACATGCCACCATCGCAAAGCTGATGCAGGATTACAAAACCAATGACCTTAAGATCAATGTCGTAAACGACAGTTCAATATATACCCTGGAATCTGCCGACGCGGTAATCCACGATTTGGTACTTGCAGTAATCCTGGTAGCGTTTGTGATGCTATTCTTCCTGCACAGTTTAAGGAACGCGCTGATCGTAATGGTTTCCATTCCAGCATCCCTGATCGCAACCTTTATCGGTATCCAGATGTTTGGCTTCACGCTGAACCTGATGTCGCTGCTTGGACTTTCCCTGGTAGTGGGTATTCTGGTCGATGATGCCATTGTGGTATTGGAAAATATCTACCGTCACATGGAGATGGGTAAAAACAAGGTGCGTGCCGCATACGATGCTACAAGCGAAATTGGCTTTACCGTAGTATCCATTACCCTGGTAATTGTGGTAGTATTCTTCCCGATCGCCATCAGTACTGGTTTAGTATCAAACATCCTAAGACAGTTCTGTGTGGTGGTGATCATTGCGACCATGTTATCATTGGTTGCTTCCTTTACCATTGTACCACTGCTCTCCTCCCGTTTCGGTAAATTGGAGCGTATTGAAGGTAAAAATGCATTCGGAAAATTCATCTTGTGGTTTGAAAAGCAGCTACACAAATTCACCAACTGGATCACTGGAATTTTGGAGTGGTCGCTTGCCAACCGGGGTAAAACCATCGGACTGGTATTCCTGATGCTTGTCGCGTCTTGCGGATTGATCCCTGCCGGATACATCGGTACCGAGTTCTTCCCGAAGAGTGATAAAGGCGAGTTCCTTGTTCAGCTGGAAATGCCCAAAGATGCATCTATTGAACAAACCAATTATGCAACCCAAAAAGCAGAAGCTTTCCTAACCAAAAAGCCGGAAATCACGCAGTTGATCACAACGGTAGGTCAGGCAAGTGGTGACTTTGGAGGTACACAGGCCACTGCATACAAGTCGGAAATCAACGTAAGACTGGTAGACCGTAAAGATCGCGCTGATGAGGCCAGTATTTACGCGACCAAAGTTAGTCGTGAGTTAGCGAAGAGCCTACCGGGTGTTAAAGTTAAAACGGTACCGATCAGTATTCTGGGTATTGCCGAGAATGCCCCGATCGAACTTGTGGTGATGGGTTCAGACCTGGATAGCGCCATGCGTTATGCAACGGCTGCACAGGAAGTGTTACGCAAGATCAAAGGATCTGCAGAGATCAAGCTGTCTGTTGAAGAAGGTAGCCCGGAAATTAACGTTCAGGTAGACCGCGACAAGATGGCGGCTTTGGGCCTTTCACTACAAACCGTGGGTTTAACCATGCAAACTGCATTCAGTGGTAACACTGACGGTAAGTTCAGAAAAGGTGAGTACGAGTACGACATCAATATCCAATATCAGGCTTTTAACAGACAAGACATCAACGATGTGAGCAACCTGATCTTCGTAAATAACGCAGGACAACAGATCAAGCTTTCGCAGTTTGCAGCTATTAAACAGGGTTCAGGACCTAGTCAGCTGGAAAGACGTGATAAGAGTACATCTGTATCCGTAAAGGCTCAGGCCATTGGCCGTCCTACCGGTACCGTTGTGGCTGAATTCGAAGCTGAATTGGAACGTCTCGAGCAAACCGGTGAGTTAAAGAAGCCTTTAGGTGTAAGTTATCTTTGGGCTGGTGATGCAGAAAACCAGGGTGAAGGTTTCGGTACTTTAGGTATCGCCTTACTATCTTCTATCCTGTTGGTGTACCTGATCATGGTAACCTTGTACGACAGTTTCGTGTATCCATTTGTGGTGATGTTCTCGATCCCACTTTCGGTGATCGGTGCTTTACTTGCGCTGGCTTTAACCAATAACGCCCTGAACATCTTTACGATCCTTGGTTTGATTATGTTGATCGGTTTGGTTGCGAAGAACGCGATTATCCTTGTCGATTTTACCAACCAGATGAAGGCCGAAGGCAAGAGTACGCACGAAGCATTAATTCTGGCTAACCACGCCCGTCTAAGACCAATCCTGATGACTACGATTGCGATGGTAATTGGTATGCTTCCAATTGCATTGGCAGGTGGTGCCGGTGCGGAATGGAAAAACGGTTTGGCATGGGTAATTATCGGTGGATTATTAAGTTCACTTTTCCTAACCCTGATCATCGTTCCGGTAATGTATATGATCTTCGACAGGATCCTTGATAAACTTGGATATAATAAAAAAGGCGTAACCATTGAAGAACTCATGGTAGAGCCTTACGATCATAAAGAGGTCAAAGAATACGAAATGGAACATACGCATTAATCGTATTTTTCTTTCCGGAAAGGCCGTGTCAACTTTTTGACACGGCCTTTTTTGTTTTTAGCCAGGTATGACAATCAATATCATCAGCTTCTGATCAAACGCACATCAAAGCCACATGAAAGGCACATAGAACGCACATGAAGCGCACCGGCCTGTGTGTCTGATTTGTATCTGATCTGCGTCTGGTCAGCATCTCAACAGCAACCTCCCCAAAGCTTAACGACCGTTTGTACAGCAATAGCTACCGTTAGCTTATTGCCCTTTTACAAAATTCATGTCATTAACTAATTTTGTTCAACATCATTTTTTGGTCATAAGCGATCTTCGGATGTTTTAAGCTCAGAAAAACCCTTACTTTTGCAGCCGAATGAACGTTCAATTAGAAGATATTTGTGGCAAACGTGAGACTGTTTTGAACAGTACACTCGCGCTTATTCGTCAGTATGGCTTCCACGGTACGCCGATGAGCATGATTGCAAAACATGCAGGGGTAGCTGCTGGAACGATATACCATTACTTTGATTCCAAGGATGCATTGATCAACGCGTTGTATGTGCATGAAAGTACGCGTCTTGCTGCTGCCTTGTTGGTTGGAGATGATGAAACGCAGCCTTATAAAGAGCGGTTCACCCGATGCATGCTCAACCACTATAACTTTTATCTGAGTAACCCCGACTCGCTGTACTTTCTGGAGCAATATGCAAACTCTCCATATGCAAAAAGCCAGGCAGATAATCATGAAGAAAGGTTCAGGCACGTGATCAGTTTCTTTGATTATGGCATAAAGAACAAGTACTTCAAGAACATCGATGCCAAGTTGCTCATGCCGATCATTAAAGGAACTCTAGTGGCAGCGGCGAACTTTCACCTGAGGGAACACATGGTATTTTCGGAGGAAGACATCAAGGTGGTAATCAGCATGATATGGGACGGCATCAAAAAACAATAAAAGATCAAACAATTTAAACTCAATACCTTTAATACATATATGAAATCACGTAATTTACTAGTTACCATGCTTTTATGGATACCTCTCCTACTCCCCGGATCGGTATTCGCACAGTCCATCGTAAAAGCAGAACAGCCACTTACCAATGCCACCTTACAACAGTGCATTGATTACGCGTTGAGCAACAGACCGGAAGTGAAACAATCCGTGCTTGACGAAGAGATTGCCGACCGTGATATTAAATCTGCCTTGTCTGGATGGTTACCGCAGATCAATGCTTCAGGTAGCTTTAACCACAACTTTAAGCAGCAATCACAGGTGCTTACCACCAACGGGGTTTCTTCTTTATTAACCTTCGGTGCCAAAAACACCTCTTCATTGGTATTGCAGGCAGATCAGCAATTCTTAAACGCCGGCTTAATTCAGGCATCAAAATCTGCCAAGTATTTCAGACAGCAGTACAGACAGAATACTGAAGCCAACAGGATTAACACCGTTGTAGAAGTAAGTAAGGCGTACTACGACATTCTGACCAGCAATGAACAGTTAAACATCATCAACGAGAACATTGCCCGCTTACAAAAGCAACTTAAAGATGCTAGTGCACAGTATGAGGCGGGTCTGGTAGACAAAACCGACTTTCAACGTGCGCAGATCAGCTTGAGTAATTCACTTGCAGATAAAAAACGTACAGAAGAACTGGTAAAATATAAATATGCTTACCTGAAAGAGCTTATCGGCTACCAGGGCAAAGAGAACTTCACCTTGTCGTTCACTGCAGCTGATATGGAGAAAGATGTTTTGATCGATACCACCCAGATGCTGGATTACCAGAACCGTGTGGAATTCCGCTTGCTAGAAACACAGCGCCAATTGCAAAGCATTAACACCAGCTATAATAAATGGAGCTACCTACCAACCTTATCTGGTTTCTACAATTATGGTTTCAACTACCAGAACCAGGAAATCAGCAACCTTTATGATAGAAACTATCCAAGTTCCATCATTGGATTAAGGTTAGTGCTTCCGATTTTCCAGGGTGGCAAACGTACGCATGAAATTAAAAAATCACAGTTACAGGAACAAAGAGTTGATCTTGACCTGGAGAACGTGAAAAATCAGATTAACTCGCAATATGAGGCAGCAATTGCAACCTATAAGGCTAACCTGAATGATCTTAGAACCAACCGGGAGAATGTGGAGATCTCAAGATCAGTATACAACACCATTAAACTACAATATGACGAGGGTATTAAAACGTATCTGGATCTGATGACCTCAGAAACAGACCTTCGTACCGCACAATTAAACTATTTGAATTCACTATATAGTTTATTGGCATCAAAACTAGACGTAAAACAAGCATTAGGAACAATAACCGTTAATCAATAACCCATACAATGAATAATTTTAATAGAATAAAGCTAGGTGTCCTGGTCTTGGGCTCAGTTACATTAGCCTCCTGTGGTGGCGGTCAGCAACCTGCACAGCAAGGCCCGCCTCCTGCAACTCCGGTAACCACCTATACCGTGGACGAACAACCGGTTACAACCGTAGATTCGTATCCTGGTGTTGTGGTAGCACTTAATGAAGTTGAATTACGCCCTCAAGTTGGCGGTTATATTACGGGAATATTTGTTCAGGATGGTCAGCGGGTAACTAAAGGTCAGAAGTTATACGAGATCGACCGCACAAAATATCAGGCGGCATACAATTCTGCTAAAGCAAATCTTGCCGTTGCAAAATCGAACCGCGACAGGACCAAAAAAGATGCAGAACGTTACACCAAGTTAGCAGAGCAGGATGCCGTAGCAAGACAACGTGTAGATTATGCCCTTACCGACCTTGCCAATGCAGAATCGCAGGTAGCTGCTGCTGAAGCGCAACTAAGTGCTGCGTCATCAGATTTACAGCGCTCGGTGATCGTATCGCCTCTTACCGGTACCATCGGAATCTCTCAGGTGAAGCTGGGTGCTTTTGCTACGCCTGGCACTACAGTACTAAATACGGTTTCTACAAACGACCCAATTGCGGTTGATATTGCCGTGAACCAACGTGAGATTCCACGTTTCCTTGCTTTACAGAAAAACAACGCTGTAGTAGCAGATTCGGTTTTCAGCATTCAGGGTCAGGACGGAACAATGTACCGTGCACAAGGAAAGATCGTTGCAATTGACCGTGCAGTGGATCCTCAAACCGGTACCATCAAAGTGAGGATCAGCTATCCAAATAAAGAAGGTAGATTATTTGCCGGAATGAACGTTAACCTACAGGCTTTAAACAGAGGCCAGAAAGAAGAACTTGTAATTCCATACAAAGCCGTTGTGGAGCAACTGGGTGAGTTTAACGTGTTTGTTGTTGGCGATAGCAGCAAAGCAGAAGCACGCCTTGTAAAACTTGGCAGACAGTTCCAAACCAATGTTGTGGTAAGTGAAGGCTTGAAAAAAGGTGAAACGATTGTTGTAGACGGTGTACAGAATGTTAGAAATGGTGCCGTTGTTACTTCAACGCCTCCGGGTCAAGCAAACGCACAACAACCTGCAGCAGCAAAATAATTAAATAGAATTTCAGCTATATGATATCAGAAGTATTTATAAGGCGACCGGTCACGGCCATCGTCATCTCCATATTGATTGTTCTGGTTGGTACGATTGTGATCACAACCCTACCGATCAGTCAATATCCCAACATTGCACCACCAACGGTAAACGTTTCAGGTACCTATACCGGTGCCGATGCACAAACGGTGGAGCAAACGGTAACCACTCCTATTGAAAGTCAGATCAACGGTACGCCGGGAATGAAATATCTTTCCTCAAACAGTACTGCTGATGGACGTTCAGCGATTACCGTAACCTTTGATGTAGGTACAAACATTGACATTGCCACGTTGGATGTTCAAAACCGTGTGGGGATTGCAGAGCCTGCATTGCCGGAAGCGGTAAGACGTTTGGGTGTGACTACCAGGAAAGCCAACAACGATATTTTGATGGTTGTGGGTCTTGTTTCGCCAAAAGGCACCTACGATCAGAAATTCCTTTCCAATTATGTGAACCTTTATGTAAGGGACGCATTATTACGTATCCCCGGTGTGGGTGATGTGCAGTCCTTCGGACAACCATTCAGTATGCGTGTTTGGTTAGATGCTGGTAAACTTGCAAACTTAGGCCTTACGCCAGCAGACGTAACCGCTGCCATTGGCGAACAGAACAGCCGTATGCCGGGTGGTACTGTGGGTGGCCGTCCGCAGAATAACAACCAGACTTTCGAGTTTTCCGTGGTTTTAGATGCGGACTTGAACTCTGTTGAGCAGTTTGAAAACATCATTATTAAAAATGGTGCAGAAGGATCACCAGTTTACCTGCGCGATGTTGCACGTGTTGAATTGGGTGAGTTTTCGTACTCTACCAGCTCTAAAGTTAACGGTCAAGTGTCGTCCATGATGGCGATTAACCAGACGCCGGGCGGTAATGCGGTACAAACTGCAGAGGGTATTCAAAAAGCCCTGGATGAGTTAAAAGCGTCTTTCCCGAAAGATATGGACTATGTGATCAGTTACGAGACCGTGTCCATCGTGAAGGTATCCATCAGCGAGGTAATTCATACCCTTGTTGAAGCGCTGATCCTGGTAACGATTGTGGTATTCTTCTTCCTGCAAAGCTGGAGGGCTACCTTAATTCCGGTACTTGCGATTCCGGTTTCCATTATCGGTACATTCATTCTCTTCAATATTCTAGGTTTCTCCATAAACGTACTGACCATGTTTGGTTTCGTACTTGCAATCGGTATTGTGGTGGATGATGCGATTGTGGTGGTGGAAGCAGTTCAGCATTATATGGACCATGAGGGCCTTTCTGCGCCTGATGCCACACGTAAAGCGATGAAAGATATCACTGCTCCGGTAATTGCGATCGCTTTGATCCTTGCAGCGGTATTTATTCCGGTTGGATTTATCCCGGGTATGGTTGGCCAGCTCTATCAACAGTTCGCCATTACCATCGCCGTTTCGGTATTGATCTCCGCCTTTATCGCCCTATCCTTAACACCGGCTTTATGTTCGTTGCTATTAACCCCAATGAACTTAAACGCTGACTCTAAAGGATTGAATAAATTCTTCTATAGATTTAACCAATGGTTCGCCAGGGTAACTCAAAACTACTCCAATGGTGTAAAATGGGCTTTGAAAAAAGCACCGCTGGTAATGGTAATGCTTGCATGTATCTATGTAGGTACCGTTGGATTGTTTATGACCAAACCTTCCGGATTTATCCCGAATGAGGATGCTGGTGTATTCCTGATGGGGGTTACCCTTCCTGAGGGTTCTTCAGCAGCCCGTACGGATGCATTTATCGAGAGAATCACAACCACCATTCAGAAAAAATATCCAGAGGTATTGAACATTACTTCGATCAGTGGTATCAACATTCTGAACAGATCATTTAAGTCTAACGCCGCGACGTTCTTCGTACAGTTGAAGAACTGGGATGACCGTGAGGGCGATGCTGCCGGTACCATTGCGAAAGTATCGCAGGAGTTTGCTGGTGCCAAAGAAGGTAGTGTACTTGCCGTAGCACCACCTCCGATCCCGGGTCTTGGTATTAGTGGAGGTTTCTCTTTACAGATCCAGGAAAAACAAACCGGCGACATTAAGCAGTTTGAAGCAAACGTTGGCAAGTTCCTGGGAGCAGCAAATGCACGCCCCGAGATTGCAATGGCGTATACCTTGTTCAACGCAAGAACACCAAACTATAAACTTGAGGTGGACCGCGAGCAGGCTAAGAAAATGGGTGTTTCTGTTGGCGCAATCTACAGCACCATATCAACTTACCTGGGTAGTAGCTATGTTAACGACTTTACCAAATACGGTCGTAACTTCAGGGTAGTTGCACAGGCGGATACCAACTTCAGAAGCAGCATTGACGATCTGAGACAATTGTACGTTAAGAATGCAGCGGGTACACCGGTACCTTTAAGCACATTGGTAACACACAAACTGGTTGAAACCGCATCAATCATCAACCACTTTAACTTGTTCCGATCGATCGAGGTAAGTGGTGCAGCAGCACCGGGCTATAGCTCCGGAGATGCCTTGAATGCACTAGAGGAAGTAGCAGCACAGACTTTACCAGCGAACTACGACTATAATTTCTCTGGTTTGAGTTTGGAGGAACGTGAGGCGGGTAGCAGTACTACGCTGATCTTTGCCCTGATTGTTGTCTTTGTATTCCTATTGCTTGCAGCACTATACGAAAGCTGGTCAGTACCATTCTCCATCCTTTTAGCAGTGCCACTAGGTTTATTCGGAGCGATCCTGGCACTAACCTTCCTGCCTAAATTGGATAACAACATCTATGCACAGGTTGGTTTGATCACGCTGATCGGTCTCTCCGCGAAGAACGCGATCTTGATCGTCGAGTTTGCGAAGGAACGTGTGGATTGGGGTATGGGCTTAATTCCTGCAACCATGGAAGCGGTTAAGTTGAGGTTACGTCCTATCGTGATGACCTCTCTGGCCTTTATCCTGGGTGTAATTCCTTTGATCCTTTCCCATGGTGCGGGTGCAGTATCCAGGATGACCATCGGCTGGACCGTGGCAGCGGGTATGATCTCGGCAACCATTCTGGCAATCTTTATCGTACCGGTATTGTTTGTGTTAATCACCAGACTGGCTTACGGTAAAAAGAAACTTGCTGAACTGGAAGCGAATTATAAACCTGAAGAACATGCTGATGTACTTCATGCAGATTAATACAGCTGATAGAACAGCTTAAGCTTTTCTATAAATAAAAAAGAGGTTGCTCAAACGGGCAACCTCTTTTTTATTAAAGCACAAAAAAGCCGCTCCTTGTGGAAGCGGCTTTTTCTTTTGTATAAACTGAACCTAAATATGGATCGCTCTGTTTTCTGTCGCCGCCATTGCAGCTTCTTTAATCGCCTCGGTATAGGTTGGGTGTGCATGGCAGATTCTTGCAATATCTTCTGCAGAAGCACGGAACTCCATGGCTACCACCGCTTCAGCAATCATATCTGCAGCTCTCGGACCAATCATGTGTACACCCAGGATCTCATCTGTATTTGCATCTGCAAGCACTTTCACGAAGCCATCAGTATCCATGCTCGCTTTAGCGCGGCCACTGGCTTTGAATGGGAATGAACCTGCTTTATATTTGGTACCGCTTGCTTTCAACTGCTCTTCGGTATAACCTACGGAAGCAACTTCCGGCCAGGTGTAAACTACACCAGGGATCAGGTTATAATTGATATGTGGCTTCTGACCAACAATGTGCTCAGCAACGTAAACGCCTTCATCTTCCGCTTTATGCGCAAGCATGGCACCTTTGATCACGTCACCAATAGCATAAACGCCAGGCACGCTGGTTTCCAGGTGTTCGTTCACTGGAATCTTATTTCCTCTTTCTTCGGTCTTGATGCCGATATTTTCTAGTCCTAATCCTTCAGTATAAGCAGTACGGCCTACCGCAACGATGCAGTAATCTGCTTCAAATTTGACCTGCTCACCTTTTGCATTGTCAGCAGTAACGGTAACGGTTTCGCCTTCAACGCTTGCACCAGTTACTTTGTGGTTCATGAAGAACTCCATGCCTAAAGATTTTTTAAGCACACGTTGTAGTTCTTTACCTAAGCCTGCATCCATCGTTGCGATGATGCTTGGCATGAATTCAACAACAGATACCTTCGTACCTAAACGCGCATATACAGAACCAAGCTCCAAGCCGATTACACCACCGCCAATTACAACCAGGTGTTTTGGAACTTCAGTGATGTTTAAAGCTTCTGTTGAAGTGATGATTCTTTTTTTATCTACCGGAAGGAATGGCAGGCTGGTTGGTTTAGAACCAGTAGCAATGATCACGTTCTTAGCAGTGATCTGCTCTTCGCTACCATCATTTTTTTTGATCTTGATGGTGTTTTTATCTACGAAAGAACCTAAACCTTCGAAGGTGTCAATTTTGTTTTTCTTAAATAAATACGTGATACCCGCAGTGTTCTGGGCAACAACATCGTTCTTTCTGGCAATCATCTGTGACATGTTCACAGACAGGTCTTTCAGTTCAATACCGTGTGTAGTAAATGTATGCGCCGCATTATGAAAATGCTCCGAAGAGTCTAATAATGCTTTGGATGGAATACAACCTACGTTCAAGCAGGTTCCACCAAAAGTACTATATTTCTCTACCACGGCCGTTTTTAAGCCTAACTGAGCACATCTTATGGCACTTACATAACCACCAGGACCAGAACCTATAACTACTACATCGTATTGCATAATCAATTTTTTTATATTCCAAAGTTAAGAAACTCGAAAAGAAAATCGGCATCGACACAGGCTTAATTGGCAATTCCGTAGATCCGCGATAAGAGTGCTGCTATTCAGGCTTTCCGGTCTTGAAGACAAAGAAATAGTTGGCACTAAAGTTCCAGAAGAACACCA
Source organism: Pedobacter sp. NEAU-ZC8 (assembly GCF_059278965.1). Taxonomy (NCBI): domain Bacteria; kingdom Pseudomonadati; phylum Bacteroidota; class Sphingobacteriia; order Sphingobacteriales; family Sphingobacteriaceae; genus Pedobacter; species Pedobacter sp. NEAU-ZC8. The sequence goes on along the minus strand of NZ_JCAJXC010000009.1, from coordinate 23,336 downwards.
GGATGATGGCAATGGCCTTACTGAGGTAGAAATGCAATCCCAGCTGCTCATTGAATAGATAGACGAAACCTGAGTTGAGCAATAACCCTACTAAGGACACCATCAGAAAAGATGCAAACTGCCGACTCACTTTTGTTCGTTCTCTTTCGCTGAAGGTCCATAGCCGGTTGATGATGTAGTTGCTGATGACTGCCATGGTAAATCCGGCAGCATTGGCCAGGAATTTATTGAGGTGTAGTTCATCTTTTAACAGCCAGGTAACGGAGAAGTCAATGACTAGCCCTGACATCCCTGTGAAGCCAAATTTAATTAGCGACAGCAGCCGGAAAGGCAAGCGGGATTCCAGGTACGACAAACTCCATTTCTTGTTCTGCATAGCGCTAAGTAGGGATCAAAGTTACGATTTTAGTTTTTTATGCTCTGGGAGATCACAAAACTATGACAATGGGCTAATAAGCGTGTTTTTTTGTAAGTTTAACCTGATAAGTTCAACAAATATGAAAACAACCAGACTTTTACTAACCTTATTTATCCTCTTTTGCGGATCGATGCTCTTTGGGCAAACCGATTCAGCTTATGTGCGGGATAATTACACCAAAATCGAGCGGATGATACCTATGCGTGATGGCGTGAAACTGTTTACCGCCATTTACATTCCAAAAGAGAAAGGTAAATATCCTTTTATGATCAACCGCACACCATATACGGTGCGCCCGTATGGCGAAACTGAATACAAGACTAGCCTTGGCCCCTCTCCGCTTTTCATCCGGGAAAAGTTCATTTTCGTTTATCAGGATGTACGCGGTAAGTGGATGAGTGAAGGCGAGTTTGTGGACGTGCGACCACATCTGGATAATAAGAAAGGTAAAACTCAAATCGATGAAAGCTCAGATACCTATGATACCATTGATTGGTTAATCAAAAATATACCAGGCAACAACGGCAAAGCCGGTATTTACGGTATTTCCTATCCCGGTTTTTATTCCACCGCCTCCTTACCTGGAGCACATCCTGGATTGAAAGCAGTGTCGCCCCAGGCACCGGTTACAGACTGGTTTATTGGTGATGACTTTCACCATAATGGCGCATTCTTTCTGACGGATGCCTTCAACTTTTACTCCAGCTTTGGCGTACCTAGACCTAAGCCAATTACCCCGGATAAAGGTCCTCAACCTTTCAAATTCCCAATTGAAGATAACTACAGGTTCTATCTGAGCATCGGTGCCTTAAAGAATGTCAAAGAGAAATACTTCGGTGACAGCATTAAGTTTTGGAATGACCTGATGGCCAATGGCACCTATAATGACTTCTGGAAAGCCAGGAATATCCGTACACACCTGAAGAATATTAAGCCAGCAGTGTTGGTTGTTGGCGGCTTCTTCGATGCAGAGGATACCTTTGGCGCTTTGGCAACCTATAAAGCCATTGAAGATCAGGATGCCAAAGCCAACAATAAATTGGTCATGGGACCATGGTTTCATGGTGGCTGGGCAAGAGGGACTGGTGAGCGTTTCAATGACATCGAGTTTGGACAGCCAACAAGCACCTGGTACCAAAATAACCTCGAGTTCCCTTTCTTTATGCATCATCTGAAAGGTGCTCCTGCGACAGAGATTCCTGAAGCCAGCATATTCCTGACGGGCAGTAATGAGTGGAAGAAATTCGCCAGCTGGCCGCCTAAAGAGACGGAAAACAGAACGCTTTATTTCCATGCTAATGGCAAACTTAGCTTCGATGCGCCTGCAGAAAAAGAGAGTTTTGATGAATATGTAAGTGATCCGAACAAACCTGTGCCTTATCAGAATGGTGTGCAGCCACGAAGAACCCGCGAGTATATGATCGATGATCAGCGATTTGCAGCGCGTAGACCAGATGTTCAGGTTTATGAAAGTGATGTTTTAACCGAAGATATTACCTTAACTGGCCCATTGATGGCGAAGTTGCGGGTATCAACCACCGGAACGGATGCAGACTATGTGGTTAAGCTGATTGATGTTTATCCGGAAGATGCAGCAGCACCGCAGCCAAACACCAATAACGTGTTGATGGGCGGCTACCAGATGTTGGTTCGTGGTGAAGTGATGCGCGGTAAATTCCGCAACAGCTTCGAAAAGCCAGAGCCTTTTGTTCCGGGCAAAATTACCGAGGTAAATTACACGCTGCCTGATGTAGGCCATACCTTTAAAAAAGGCCATAAGATCATGATCCAAGTGCAGAACTCCTGGTTCCCGTTGGTAGACCGTAATCCGCAAAAATTCGTGGATATTTACAACGCCCAAGATTCCGACTTCCAGAAAGCCACACACCGCATTTACCATGATGCTGCAAATCCATCTTCATTGGTGGTGACGGTTTTGAAGTAGTGTCGCTGTTGTAAGGGAAATGAAAAATAATGGTAGTTTAACAACTTCAAAGATTAATATAAATATATGTTCAAAAGAACACTAAGTGCCTTAGCACTGGCCTGTTTAATCCATGCTTCCGCCAGCGGGCAAGTCCTGCACAAGGGCGAACAAACAACGCGAGCAGATACCCTTCGGGGCATGCTGACGCCCTTGAGAACCTGTTACGACATCAACTATTACCATCTTGATGTGAAGATTGATATTGAAGACAGGTCCGTGTCGGGCAGTAACAAATTTGTTTTCACCGCAACTGATACATTTAACAAGTTGCAATTCGACCTGTTCGCCAACCTTAAGGTTGACCGGGTGGTCTACAAAGGCAAGGATATCCCCTTTACCCGGGAGTTTAATGCGGTGTTCGTGACTTTCCCTGCTCCAATAAAGAAGGGCAGTAAAGATGAATTTACGGTGTACTATGGTGGCAAGCCGCAGGTGGCAAATCGCCCACCTTGGGACGGTGGCTTTATTTTTAGAAAGGATGAAGCAGGAAACCCCTTTGTATCTGTCGCCTGTCAGGGCTTGGGTGCGAGCGTCTGGTGGCCAAATAAAGATCACCAGAGCGACGAGGTGGATAGCATGATGATCAGCATTTCCGCGCCGCGGGATCTGCAGGAGATATCGAATGGCAGGCTAAGGAGCCGTGTAGAAAAACCTGATGGTTACATGCAACATAACTGGTTCGTCTCTAATCCGATCAACAATTATGACGTAAGTTTCTACATCGGTAAGTACTCCCATTGGACTGACACCTACCAGGGCGAAGAAGGTCCGTTAACGATCGACTACTGGGCGCTTAAACAAGATAGCACCAAGGCTCGTGCGCATTGGGACGCGGATACCAAACCCATGCTGAAGAGCTTTGAACATTGGTTTGGCCCTTATCCATGGTATAAAGATGGCTACAAGCTGGTACAGGCACCACACCTGGGCATGGAGCACCAAAGTGCGGTAGCCTACGGCAATCAGTTTAAAAAAGGTTACCTGGGACGGGATCTTTCTGGCTCGGGCTGGGGACTGAAGTTCGACTTCATCATTGTTCATGAAAGCGGGCACGAGTGGTTCGGTAATAACATCACCGCAAAAGATATCGCCGACATGTGGATACATGAAAGTTTCACCAACTATTCTGAGACCTTGTTTACCCAGAGTTTATACGGCAAAGCAGCAGGTGATGCTTACGTTCAAGGCATCAGACAAGGCATCGCAAACGATATTCCGATCATTGGGCAATACAATGTTAACAAAGAAGGTTCTGGGGACATGTACTCTAAGGGCGCCAACATGATCCACATCATCCGCCAGCTGATTAACGATGATGAGAAGTTCAGAAGTATCCTGCGCGGATTGAACAAGACCTTCTACCACAAGACGGTAACCACTGCTGAAATCGAAAACTATATCGCGAAGCAGAGTGGACTGAACTTGTCTAAGATCTTTGATCAATACTTACGTCACAAGGATATTCCTACTTTTGAGTACAAGATCAGTAACAACAAGCTTGCTTACAGATGGCAATCGGGGGTTAAAGATTTTAATATGCCATTGAAGGTTACGTTGAAAGGTGATGGTGAATACACCTTGATCCAGCCGACAACAACCTGGAAGGAGATATCAATAGATAGCACCGTAGACAAGGACTCGTTTAAGACGGACCCTAACTTCTACATTAACATTAAGCAAACAAGCGAGTAAAACGCTATCCATAAACAAAAGCGGCGCACCTGATTGGGTGCGCCGCTTTTGTTTATGGTAATATTAAGATCTAAACACCTAGTAACAAGCGTGCTGGATCCTCTAATAGTTGTTTCACACGAACAAGGAAGCCAACAGACTCACGGCCGTCAATGATTCTGTGATCGTAAGATAATGCGATATACATCATCGGGCGGATCACAACCTCACCTTTTTCGGCAATTGGACGCTCAATGATGTTGTGCATACCAAGGATTGCAGATTGCGGTGCATTGATGATCGGGGTAGACATCATTGATCCGAATACTCCACCATTGGTGATGGTAAAGGTACCACCTGTCATTTCCTCGATTGATAATTTATTGTCGCGGGCTTTTAAAGCAAGCTCAAGAACCGATTTCTCAATCTGCGCAAGGCTCATGCTTTCAGCATTTCTGATTACCGGTACAACAAGGCCTTTGGGCGCAGAAACTGCGATAGAAACATCTACAAAGTCGTTATAAACGATTTCTTCGCCGTCGATACGTGCATTAACTGCAGGGAACTCTTTTAATGCTTCACAAACTGCTTTGGTGAAAAAGCTCATGAAACCAAGGCCTACGCCATGTTTCTCTTTGAACTGCTCTTTGTACTTTCCTCTAAGGTCCATGATCGGTTTCATGTTCACCTCATTGAAAGTGGTTAGCATTGCGGTTTCATTTTTAACGGTTACCAGACGTTTTGCAACAGTCTTACGCAAAGGCGTCATTTTCTGTCTTCTTTCGCTTCTGGATCCCGGAGCAGCAGCAACCGCTGGCTGTGCTTTATCTGCAGCCTTAGGTGCAGGCTTTGCAGCCGCTTTTTCCGCTTTTAATGCATCTTCTTTGGTGATTCTTCCGTCAACACCGGTACCGCTTACCGCACCAGCATCAATGCCCTTCTCGGCAAGGATTTTACCTGCACTCGGTGAAGGTGTACCAGTTGCATAACTTGAACCGTTTCCAGTTGCCGTTGGTGCAGAAGTTTTTTGTTCTTCAACAGGTTTTTCTTCAGCAGCAGGAGCTGCTTTTGGTGCAGCTGCACCACCTTCTTCAATCGTACATACAACAGCACCAATTGCTAATGTATCGCCTTCATTTGCTACGGTTTTTAAAGTTCCAGCCTGTTCTGCAGTTAGCTCGAAGGTTGCTTTGTCTGATTCCAGCTCAGCAATAACTTCGTCCATTTCAACTACATCACCATCATTTTTCAACCATTGTGATAAAACAACTTCAGTGATCGATTCACCTACTGGTGGAACTTTTATTTCTAAACTCATAATTGATGTATTATATCTTAATCTACATTAAAAACTTTACTCTCTGATTTATCAGCAATATCCTTTACATTCTGTGTTACAGGAACCTCCAATGCTTTCGCAATGATATATGCTTGTTGATCGGCATGCTGTTTCGCATAACCCGTAGCGGTACTGCTGCTTTCTTTCCTCGAGATCACTTCAATATCTTTAAAGAAGGTCTTTCTTGTTTTACGGGATAAGAATGGCCATGGTCCCATGTTCTCCGGTTCTTCCTGTACCCAGATTGCCTCAGTAGCATTTTCATAGGTTTTGTAAACCGCTTCCATTTGTGCGAGTGGTAATGGATATAGCTGCTCTACACGAACGATAGCAACATGTTTCAGCTGATCGTTCTGTTGCTTTTCCAACAACTCGTAGTAGATCTTACCCGAGCAGAACAATACACGCCTTACATCCGCAGGGTTTACGTTCACATCATTGATCACTTCCTGGAACTTGTTCTCGGTAAAGTCTACCAATGGTGACACACATTTAGGGTGACGCAGTAAGCTTTTCGGTGTAAATACAACCAATGGCTTTCTGAAGTCACGGGAGAACTGCCTGCGTAGTGCATGGAAGAAGTTAGCTGGTGTGGTACAGTTAATCACCTGCATGTTGTAATCTGCACAAAGTTCCATAAAACGCTCGATCCTTGCAGAGGAGTGCTCTGGTCCCTGACCTTCATAGCCATGTGGCAACAACATCACCAAGCCGTTTTCACGTTGCCATTTGGTCTCTGCACTGGCCAGATACTGGTCAATGATAATCTGCGCACCATTGTTAAAGTCACCAAACTGTGCTTCCCAGATGGTTAAAGCATTCGGGTTAGCCATGGCATAACCGTATTCAAATCCTAATACACCATATTCAGAAAGGTGTGAGTTGTAGATATCAAAGGTCGCCTGAGCACTGTCCAGGTTCGCCAATGGTACGTATTCCTCTTCAGCATCTTCCAGCGTTAGTACGGCATGACGGTGAGAGAATGTTCCTCTTTCCACATCTTGTCCACTAACACGAACACGTTTGCCTTCCATCAACAAGGTACCATAAGCTAATTGCTCGCCCATGGCCCAATCGAAGACATGTGTATTGTTAGCCATGTTGCTTCTTTCGGCAAATAGCTTTTCAATTTTCTTAAAGAACTTTTTGTCAGAAGGCAAAGCACTGATGCGTTTGGCAATATCCAGCAAGGTTTCTTCTTTAACAGCGGTATTAGGAGAGGTCTCAAAATCATTCGGATTTGCGATACGCATTTCTGACCATGCACCACCGAATTTCACATCCTGGTAGGTAGAGGTTAAAGCCTTAGCCTCATCTAAACGCTGCTGCAAGATGGCACGGAACTCCTTTTCAATTTCCTTCTCCTGACTTGGTTGCAGGTTGCCTTCTTTAATCAGTTGCTGAATATAGATATCTCTTGGATTCGCATGCTTTTCAATGATCTTGTACAGCAATGGCTGAGTGAATTTAGGCTCATCCGACTCATTGTGTCCGAATCTTCTATAGCAAAGGATATCGATGAAAACATCGTTCTTATAGCGCTGACGATATTCCATAGCAAGATTGATCGCGTAAACCAGCGCCTCAGGATCATCGCCGTTAACATGAAAAACAGGTGATAAAGTAACTTTGGCGATATCAGTACAGTAAGTGCTGGTACGTGCGTCTTTGTAGTTGGTGGTGAAACCAATCTGGTTATTGATCACCAGGTGGATGGTTCCGCCAGTCTTATAACCTTCCAGACCAGCCATTTGAATTACCTCGTAAACAATACCCTGACCTGCAATTGACGCATCACCATGAATTAAGATCGGTGCAATTCTTGAATCGTCACCTCCATACTTAAAGTCGATCTTTGACCTGGTAATACCTTCTACTACCGGATTTACCGTTTCTAGGTGAGATGGGTTTGGACACAAGCTCAGGTGTACACTCTTTCCGTTGTTTGTAGTAACGTCGGTAGAATAACCCAAGTGATACTTCACATCACCACCAAACGGTGATTCCGCACTGTAAGCCTTACCTTCAAATTCAGCAAAGATGTCTTTATATGTTTTCTGCATAATATTGGCAAGCACGTTCAGACGGCCACGGTGAGCCATACCGATCACGAACTCTTCAATACCAAGATTAGAACCTTTTTCTATTACGGAGTCAAGTGCAGGAATCAATGCTTCTGCACCTTCAAGCGAGAATCGCTTTTGACCAAGGAACTTTGTTCCAAGGAAGTTTTCAAAACTTACAGCCTGGTTAAGTTTGGTCAGGATACGCATTTTCTCTTCTACAGAGAAACGCGGCGTATTACGCGCACTTTCCATTTTCTTTTCAATCCAGGAAAGTACTTCAGGGGTACGAACAAACTTATATTCTGCGCCGATTGATCCGCAATAGGTCTGTTCAAGGAAAGCTATGATGTCAGACAACTTAGCTGCCCCGATTCCAATTTCAACACCAGAATTAAATACAGTATCAAGATCAGCATCGCTTAAACCGAAGTTTTCAAGTGCCAGGGTCGGCATATGCTTGCGACGCTCTCTTACGGGGTTTGTTTTGGTAAATAAATGGCCGCGTTGACGGTATCCATTTATCATATTCAAAACATTTACTTCTTTTAAAAATTGCTCAGGGGCTACATCATTTATTGTGGTTCCTGATGCTTCTCTTCCAAAATCAAATCCTTCAAAAAACTTCTGCCAGCCAAATTCTACAGATTGGGGATCTTGTTTGTAAAGTTGGTACTGCGCATCGATATATTCCGCGTTTTCACCGCTGAGATAAGACAAATTATCCATGTGTTTCAAGTGCTATAAGTCATGCAAAATTAGGATTTTACCAATAAGAACGGGCAAAATACTTCATATTTCTTCCAGAAAGCCGACTAAATCACATACATTTTTTAATGGCTTTAATTGATCATTAACAACAATATCAAATTCAGAGATTAAACTTCCTGCTACAATCAGAGGAACGTTTAGATTTTCAATTACTCTTCCCAGAATTTTATTGATGTCTTTTCCAAGGTTTAAGGAGGTAAACACAACGAAACCATAGTCCGGTTTATAACTTTCAATAACTTTTTTAAGATCTGTTGCTGGTATGCCTTGCCCCAGGTAAAGTGTTTCATGACCACAACTCTTCAAAAGATACCTTGCAAAAAGCAATCCGGTTTCATGAAGCTCGGCTTCGGGCAGGAATAAAAGGAACCTTTCAGGTTTTTTGGCTTTTGGCTTATCAAGCTTGTCGATTTCGACAATTAGTCTGTCTCGAATCAAATTCGCCGCAAAATGTTCATGAGATGGATCAATTGCACCAATCTGCCACAACATGCCAATCTTTTTCATGAAAGGGAACAGCACCTGATCCATGGTTTTCGTTAAACCAAGTTCGGCGATACAACTGGCCAGGATCTTAGAAAATGAAGCTTCGTCGAACTTTATGGTCGCATTAGAAAGGTTGATGAGTTGAACTGACTCATTACCCCAATCGGTCTTAAGCTGAAGCACCAGATCAGCAATCTTCTTTTTACTCATCTGAGCAATCTTGCTGATCTTGTATCCATTTTCATTAAGCGCCACAATATTGAGCAACATCTTCAGATCTTCCTCATCATAGTATCTGATGTTGGTGGGCGTACGCTTAGGAGGCACCAGGTTGTATCTAATCTCCCAGGCTCGTATCGTATGGGCTTTTATTCCAATCAGTCCCTCTATGTCGCTTATCGAATATTTCCTCACGAGCTTACAACAACTGGAAATCAGGTTTGTTTATAAACAGGAAGATTCAGCAACCTTTTAATCAACCGTTTAGATTGAATAAAGCCGTATTCTACTTAAAGAAGGAGAAGCTAAGCAACCGCAGGAATGTTAAGGATCTTCAGGTACTTATCTACATCGAAGCCATTTTTGGATTTCAAGCCCGATACACTATCCGCAATACACTTCCAGTTGCCCCAGTTACTCGCAGCGGTATAGTCTACAAGTTGCTCTTCGAAGTAAGCGGCGCCCTTCATCCAGTCGTACTTCAATACATGCACCAGAAATGTGGCCGCAAGCACCCGGCCGTAATTAGACAGGTAACCAGTTTCTGCAAGGGACTTCATGTAGCCATCTACCAAGGCATGGCCTGTCTCGCCGGCTTTCCATTGCTCAAAGCTCGAATTTGAGACCGTGTCATCTGCCTCCAGAACCAGCGTAGTACTTTCAAGATATGGCGCTCCATGCTTCTTGAACATAAAGCGGAAGTAATCCCTTTTGAACAGTCCAAGAATAAGGTTGGTGAAATTTGTATTGTTGCCAAAACGTTCTTCCGCAGCTTTCACCCGCCAATACACCATGCGTGGCGATAAACAACCAAGTGACAACCAGGGCGACAGCTGTGAAATGAAACCTGAAGGGTCAGAATTTCTTGCAGAAACCTTGATGTAGATGTTGGAGTCCGGCCGTAATAGGTCACTTAAATGCCTAAGCCCCTCCTGTTCTCCACCTATTAATCCAGATGCAAGAACATTAGCTTCCGCCACGGCTATAGCATATAGTTCTTCAATGGATGGCAGTTGCCCCCATTCTTCACTGGGAACAAAGGCAATCTCGGTCGGAGCATCAAAGCATGCTTTAACGATAGCATCGCGTTCAGTTTTCTTCCTGAACTGGGTAAATACATCCGGGATGTCTTTAATTGGGAAAGGAAGATCTTCTTTATTGTATAAAGTATGGCCGATGAAGTGTTTCAGATTAACCTCAATCTTCCAGAGCCTGTCCTCAACATTTGCCGAGACCCTGGTTTCTGCAGGGGCAACTTCGCGATGGTGGTAAACCTCTGTAATACCATACTGCTCCACAAGACCTGCAATATGGTCCTCTGGTAAGCCATGAATAATCAACAGATCGCCGCCCATTTGCTGGAACGAACTTCTAAGATCTGCAACACTTTCTAAAAGGAAATTGGTTCGAAGCACACTTGATTTGTGAAAACCAGCGTGGTCGAACTGCCTTGGATCAAAAAAGTACACCGGCAAAATAGCCTCCGACTTAGCGATAGCTTCCACCAACATTTCATTATCATGTAAGCGAAGGTCATTTCTAAACCAGACTAATATGCGTTTTGATTTCATCAAGGGCGAGGACATAGTGTGTGTTATACAAAAATATACGATATTTTAGGATCGCAGAAATCAGCTGACGAATAATTACACAATCGAAACAAATCACCCCTGTTTTCCATCATTTAGCAGGTATATTCCTGAAAACAAAACCAATTAGGCTCAAAATAGTTATGACAATATGGAAAAACGCGTACTAATAACGGGAGCAAGTGGGATGATCGGTAGAAAATTAGTACCAGCGCTTATCAATAAAGGCTACCAGGTTTCGATGCTCAGCAGAACCGCACGCCCCTTGCCAAACACCCGCGTTTTCCTTTGGAATGTAGAAAATCAAACCATAGATACCAGCTGCTTTGATGGTGTCAGTGCCATCATTCACCTGGCTGGTGAAAATATTGCCAGCAAACGCTGGACAGCAAGGCGAAAACAGCAAATACTCGACAGCAGAGTAAACTCCACAAAGCTGCTCTACAAAGGATTGGCAAGTTGCAGTCATACGGTGAACACCATGATTTCCGCTTCTGCGGTGGGCTACTATGGCGACCGGGGCGATGAGGTACTAACGGAGATCAGCGACCCGGGGGATGATTTTCTGGCGACCTGCTGTATCAGATGGGAAACTGCTGTAGATGCAGGTGCCTTACAAAACCTCAGGATTGTGAAACTGCGTACCGGTTTTATTCTCGATAAGGCCACAGGCGGACTACCCCTGATGGCACTGCCCGTTAAGTTGTTTCTGGGGGCGCCATTAGGCTCCGGAAAACAGTGGGTCCCCTGGATTCATCTGCAGGATATGCTGAACCTGTACATTCATGCGCTCGAAAATTCGCTGCAGGGCGTATTTAATGCTACAGCTCCAGCACCGGCAACCAATGCAATATTCACCAGGAGGATTGCGCAAGTGCTACAACGCCCACTCTGGCCTATACACGTACCGGAAGTTCTTATAAAAACGATAATGGGTGAAATGAGTGCTGTGGCACTTTCCAGCACCAACACCTCCGCACAAAAGGTACTTAACACCGGATTTAACTTCAAATACAACCAGCTTCAGGATGCCCTGGCAGAAATATATCTATGAACGACGAAATATGCATTTGCTGGCTCCGCCGCGATTTAAGACTTGAAGATCATGCGGCTTTACATGCGGCTTTAAAGTCCGGTTATCCGGTATTATTACTGTTTATCTTCGATAAAGCCATCCTGGATCCATTACCAAAAGCAGACCGTAGGCTGGTCTTCATTCACCGCAACGTAGTAAAACTGAAAGCAGGTCTGGAGCAGCTGGGAAGTTCTATGCTCATCAAATATGGCCTTCCGGAAGATGTTTTCATGGATCTTCTTGCCACCTACAAGGTTAAAGCGGTGTACACCAATCACGATTATGAACCCTACGCGAAGCAAAGAGATCAGAAAGTAGAGGCGGTTTTGCATAAGAAAAATATTCCCTTTATCACCCTTAAAGATCAGGTGATCTTTGAAAAAGCTGAAGTGCTTAAACCTGATGGAAAGCCATACACCGTGTTTACGCCCTATTCAAAACAGTGGAAAATCAAATTGAACGACTTCTACATCAAAGCGTATCCAACGGAAAAATACTTTGATAATCTGTACTCCTGTAAGCCATACCCGGTGATATCTTTACAGGATATGGGCTTTGAAGACCTGGACATCAAATTTCCGGATGTCAATTTCGCTGAAAAGCTGGCCAGTTATGAGCTCCGGCGAGACTATCCTGCAGACGATGCAACCAGTTACATCGGACTACACCTTAGATTTGGAACAATAAGCATTCGTGAAGCGGCAAGAACCGCACTGGCGAATGCTGCCGAAAAGTGGCTCTCTGAACTGATCTGGCGCGACTTCTACATGATGATCCTCGATCATTTTCCGCAGGTACAGCACCATGCCTTCAAACCTGCCTACGACCGGATTCAATGGCGGAACAATGAAAAGGAATTCGAAGCCTGGTGTCAGGGCAGAACAGGCTACCCCATTGTGGATGCTGGTATGCAGCAGCTGAACCAAACGGGATTTATGCACAACCGAGTACGTATGGTGGTCGCCAGTTTTCTTACTAAACACCTGCTGATCGACTGGCGTTGGGGTGAAGCCTACTTCGCCGAAAAGCTTCTCGATTACGAACTGGCAAGTAATGTGGGTGGCTGGCAGTGGGCATGCGGCAGCGGAAATGATGCAGCTCCGTTCTTCCGCGTGTTCAACCCGGAACTTCAGGCGAAAAAGTTCGACCCAAACAACCAGTACATCTACAAATGGGCACCCCAGTATAAACAAGAAAAGCATGACCCACCGATAGTTGATCATGCTTTTGCCAGAGACAGAATGCTCCGTACATATAAGGCTGCTTTAAATGATGGTCCGGTTTAGTTTACAACCTTCGGAACTTCAATGTCAAAGTCTAGAACAGCATTCATTTTAATCTTACTTTGTGCATTCGGACCATAGGCAAGGCCGGACGGTATTAAAATTCTGATTTTTCCACCTTCTTTGATCAAAGGTAAGGTACGTTGCCACCCAACAATGACACCACCGTTCAGTGAAAAGTTCACTGCTGTATCTGCCTTATTCGAATCAAACTCTGTTCCGTCAAGTAATCGCCCGGTGTAAAAAGGGTACACCGTTGATTGTGCATTAATTTCTTTACCACTTCCTGGTTTATCAATTATGTAGTAAACGCCGGATACATCGCGGGTTGCAGTTAAACTATTACGTTCCAAAAAGGCCTTGATCAGGTTTTCATCACGCTCAGGTTGTGAACGTTCTGACAATGTTGTTAGTGTCACCAACAATGGTTCGTTAGATGGCACGTTTAACTCAGACTCGCCATTTCTGCCAAAGGCCAGGTAAGAGGGTAATAAAATTTTAGCCTCACCACCAGGTTTAAGTGCCGAAATAACAGTCCGGAACGCAGGAACTGATCTGCCTAACACAATCCTGTCCGTATAACCTACAAGGTTTGCAATATTGTATGCATCTGTTTGCGTGTCGTAATAACTCTTACCATCCAGAGATTTCAATACAAAGTTGTACAGTACCGAGTCCGTATTCTTAAAGTTCTCCCCTGTTCCAGGGTTAACGATCTCGTAGTAGAAACCAGAGGGATCCTTCGTAACCTGCAACTTATTGCTTGCAATGTATTGTGTCAGCTTGGTATCGTCGATGGTCTCGATTTGCTCGTATTCCTTCTCGCATGAACTCAGGATCGTTATTGCGCCAAAAAAGGCAACAGCATATATAGATAACTTTTTAAACATCATTTATTTAGATTGTATTTTTTAGTAGTCAGGTTCAAGGATAACACCTCCACCATCATCCGTTGCCGGATCATCGTCTGGGTCCTCTCCCGGTTCAGTGTTCGGCAATGTCGTATTCTTCCGCACAATTGATCGAAAGAAAATGGTATAATCAAGGCTTGAGTTCGGGGGAATTTGTCCAACTTGTCGATCCGTATAAGCCATGGTTGATGGAATCAGCAAACGCACCGTTCCACCCGGTTTAATTTTCTTTAAGCCTTCCCGCCAACCTTCTATCATGCCAGCATACTTTAACCGCACGGTATCTCCTCGTTCAACGATAATGCCGTTCAGCAGCTTCCCCGTATAGGTCACAACAACGTCGTCATCTTGCTCCAATTCATACTCCCCTTTGCCAGGATTAATAATCAGGCTATACAAGCCACTTCGATCCTTTTGAAAGTTAAGGTTCTGTTTAACGATAAACTGTTCAATGGAATCTACATCCAGCTGTAGTTGGGTATCTTCGTTATATTCTACCAGATCACCGCATGACGAGAGTCCTATGCATAGGATCGTACAAGCAATAAAAAGGGCATTTCTGAACATATCGACAAAAATAGTCTTTTAAATGTGAGAGAACAATTTTTAACCTTTTTTAACAACAACAAAAAACCGCCCTGCAAATTCATGCAGGACGGTGAGCGTAATTTCTTTATCGTTGATTAGTAGCAATATCGATTTGCAGCAATCAATTGCTGTGCAACCTCTTGCCTTGCAGCTTTCACATTAAACGGTTCCATTTTGGTGAACCTGCGCAAGCCTACAAGCATCATGCGCAACTCATCGCCTTCTGCGAAGGCCCATAAAGCCTCTTTACCTGCTTTGGCAACAGCATCTATGGCCTCCACAAAATAAATGCGCATCATGTTCAGTTGTCCTGCACATGCTTCCTCACCCCGCAAACTCACCAGCTTCTCTGTTCTGAGCATTGCTGATTCCGCTACATATACATAGCTGGCCATGTCGGCGATATTCATCAAGATCTCTTGTTCTTTCGATAAGCTCATCATCAGCTTCTGAACCGCTGAGCCGGCAACCATCAAAGTTGCTTTTTTCAGGTTCTGGATAATCTTCTTCTCTGCAGCAAATAAAGTATCATCCGGCTCGCCGAAATCGGGAATAGACATCAATTCTGATGCTACTGCCGTGGCAGGGGTCATCAGGTCCAGTTCACCCTTCATCGCACGCTTCAGCATCATGTCCACCGTAAGCAGGCGGTTGATCTCGTTTGTCCCTTCGAAGATCCTGTTGATACGTGCATCGCGGTAAGCACGATCCATTGGTGCATCAGCAGAGAAGCCCATACCTCCATAAACCTGCACACCTTCATCCACTACATAGTCTAAAGCTTCAGAACCCCAAACCTTCAGGATAGCACATTCTACAGCAAACTGCTCGGTTGACTTCAACTTCGCCTTGCTGGCATCCATTCCCCCAGCAACAAGTGCGTCATAAGCATCGTCAATATTCTGACCTGCACGGTAACTAGCACTCTCCACAGCATAAACCTTGGTTGCCATTTCTGCAAGTTTATGTCTGATTGCGCCATACTTCGATATTACCCGTTCAAACTGAACCCTTTCATTACTATAGTTTATTGCATGGTCAATCACCTTTTTTGAAGCGCCAATCGCCGCCGCCGCAAGTTTAATCCGACCAATGTTCAAAATATTAACTGCGATCTTAAATCCATTCTCTCTTTCAGAAAGCATGTTCTCCACCGGCACATGGCAATCGTTGAAAAACACCTGGCGGGTAGAAGATCCTTTAATCCCCATCTTGTGCTCTTCCGGATTCATCGTAATACCACCGAAATCCCGCTCTACAATGAATGCCGTGAGATTCTTATCATCATCAATTTTCGCGAACACGATGAAGACATCTGCAAATCCCCCATTGGTGATCCACATCTTTTGTCCATGGATGATGTAGTGTTTTCCATCTTCAGACAACTTTGCTTTAGTACGACCGGAGTTTGCATCAGAACCAGCATTCGGCTCGGTTAAGCAATAAGAAGCCTTCCACTCCCCGGTGCCCAGCTTCGGGATATACTTTGCTTTCTGCTCCTGATTGCCATAATATAAAATTGGCAAGGTACCGATACCGGTATGTGCCGACAAAGCCACAGCAAAAGAATGTCCCGCACCAATAATATCGGCAACGAGCATGGAAGTGTTGAAGTTCTTTCCAAAACCACCAAATTCCTCAGGAATAGAAACCCCGAGAATACCCAACTCACCGGCTTTCTCCAGCAGCGACTGCATCAATCCTTCCTCCTGCGCATCAATGCGGTCCAGGTTTGGAAACACTTCTGCAGTTAGGAAATCACGGCAGGTTTGTGCAATCATCACCTGTTCTTCATCAAACTCCTCCGGAATAAAAACATCCTGGTACTGCGTTTCTGAAATTAAGAATTCACCTCCTTTTATTGTTTTTTTGTCTGTAGTGTCCATACTTGTAATATTTAATTGAGCAAGCTCATCCGTTTTAATTTTTTATAACATCTCAAAAATTCCCGCTGCACCCTGGCCTGTACCTACACACATCGTAACCATGCCGTATTTCTTGTCTCTCCTTTTCAGTTCATTGAACAACTGAACAGACAATTTCGCACCCGAGCAACCCAGCGGATGTCCTAAGGCGATTCCACCCCCGTTTACATTCAGAATATCGGTGTTGATCCCAAGTTCACGCACGATGGCAAGTGATTGTGAAGCGAAAGCCTCATTCAGTTCGATCAAATCCATTTGATCTAACTTCATACCTGCCATCTCCAAAGCCTTCGGTATAGCCGCAATCGGCCCGATCCCCATTACTCTAGGAGGTACTCCGGCAACAGTGTAGCTTACCAATCTGGCGATTGGTTCCACACCCAATTCCTTCAATTTCTGTTCAGAAACCACCAGTACAAAGGCAGCACCGTCTGACGTCTGGGAAGAGTTACCTGCCGTCACGGTTCCATCAGCGGCAAACACTGGCTTTAGCTTGGAAAGCTTTTCAATTGTTGTATCAGCTCGCGGCCCCTCATCAGTGTCTACCACGAAACTTCTGGTTTGCTTTTTCATATGCTCATCCAGGTAAGTCTCGTTTACCGTAATCGGCAACACGCCAGCTTTCAGATGACCATTCTTGATGGCTTCTACCGCCCTCATGTTGGACTGGTAGGCAAAAGCATCCTGATCCTCACGGCTAACTTTATATTCATTAGCAACAGCTTCTGCGGTCAGACCCATGCCCCAGTACCAGTCTGGGTTCTTTTTAGCGACTTCCGGATTCGGAACCAATTTCCAACCACCGAAAGGCATACCCGACATCACCTCTACTCCGCCAGCAACGATACAATCGGCCATACCGCTCCTGATCTTCGCCACAGCCATGGCGATGGTCTCCAATCCTGATGCGCAGTAACGATTCACCGTCACCCCTGGAACTTTCTCTGTATCCAGTCCCATCAGCGAGATCATGCGGCCGATATTCAGGCCCTGCTCTGCCTCCGGGGTTGCGTTCCCAACAATGACATCATTAATCTGCTCTTTATCTAAATTCGGTACCGAGGCCACTAGCGCCCTTACAACTTCCGCTGCCAGGTCATCTGCCCGCGTAAAGCGAAACACACCACGAGGTGCCTTTCCTACTGCTGTACGGTATCCAGCTATAATATATGCTTCCATGTTTTCTTCTTTAATGTGTTCAAATAATTAGTTCCGCAGTGGTTTGCCTTTAGTTACAATATTCTGAATACGTTCCAGCGTCTTACGCTCTCCGCATAAAGAAAGGAATGCTTCTCTTTCCAAATCCAACAGGTATTGTTCAGTAACTTCGGTAGGCGCAGACAAATCACCGCCACACAGTACATAACCCAATTTTTCGGAGATCTTCTTATCATGTTCCGAGATGTATTTACCCGAATACATGCTATTTGCACCTGCATAAACGATCCCTAACCCTTGTTTCCCCAAAACCTTGATATCCCTGCGCTTCACCGGCATCGTGTATCCGGCTTCTGCCAATTCGATTGCTTTTGCTTTCGCATCTGCAATCAGGCGACTCCTGTTCATAGAGATGGAATACTTGTCTTGCTGCAGATAACCAAGCTCAAAGGCCTCTTCTGCAGATGTTGACACCTTAGCCATCCCGATCGTCAGGAATCTTTCTTTCAGTACGTTCTGCGCAATCTGCTCAGTTTTAAACTCATCAGAAGCACGCAAAGCGAATTCTTTAGTGCCACCACCGCCTGGGATAACACCCACACCGAATTCAACGAGCCCCATATAGGTTTCTGCATTCAACTGTACATGATCGGCATGCAAGCTGAATTCACAGCCCCCACCAAGGGTGAGGTTATGCGGCGCAACAACCACGGGTATCGAAGAATAACGGATGCGCATGGAGGTATTCTGGAACATGCGAATGGCCATATTCAACTCATCCCACTCTTGCTCTACCGCAATCATGAAGATCATACCCACATTGGCCCCGGCAGAGAAATTCGCACCATCATTTCCAATTACCAAACCACGGTAGTCTTTCTCGGCCATGTCGATCGCTTTGTTGATGGCCTGCAAGGTATCGCCGCCAATCGTATTCATTTTCGAATGAAACTCGACGTTTAAGATGCCGTCGCCCAGATCAATGATGGAAGCACCAGCATTCTTCCAAAGCGTTTGCTTACTGCGCAGGTTGTCCAGCACAATAAAGGCTTCTGCACCCGGAACAGGCACATAGCTTTTCGAAGGAATATCGTAATATAACTTAAGCCCATTCTCCACTTTATAGAAACTGGTATGTCCAGCTTCCAGCATTTCATGTACCCATGCTGCCGGCTCATGACCATACTTACGCATGCCTTCAATGGACTCCGAGATGCCTATAGCATCCCAAACTTCGAACGGCCCCATTTCCCAACCGAATCCTGCGCGCATGGCATCATCAATTCGATATAACTCGTTTGAAATCTCCGGAATTCTGTCTGATACATATTCAAACAAACCAAAGAAGGACGCACGGAACAATTCACCAGCTTTGTCGCGGCCCGCAGCGAAAACCTTCATCCGCTCAGGAACATTGTCAATGGCTTTCGTCATGTCTAACGTTGCAGACTTCACTTTAGCTTGTGGCCGGTACTCAAGCGTTTTTAGATCTAAAGCCAGGATCTCCGTTTTACCTTCAGGCGTTTTAGTTTTTTTATAGAAGCCCTGACTGGTTTTATCTCCCAGCCAGTTGTTGCTTTCCATTCTTGCTACATACTCAGGTAGCTTAAAAAGATCGTGTGCTTTATCCTCAGGACAATTGTCGTAAAGACCTTTTGCCACTTTAATCATCGTATCTAATCCAACCACATCTGTGGTACGGAAAGTGGCCGACTTTGGCCGGCCTAAGGCCGGGCCTGTATATTTATCAACTTCCTCAACGGTAAGCTCCATTTTCTCTACCAGGTGCAGCAAAGCCATGATGGAATAAACGCCTACACGATTTGCAATGAACGCAGGCGTATCTTTACAAAGCACGGTCGTCTTACCCAAGAATTTGTCGCCATAATGCATCAGAAAATCCACCAGTTCTGGTTTTGTGTATGGCGTAGGAATAATCTCTAGTAAACGCAAGTATCTTGGCGGATTAAAAAAGTGTGTTCCGCAGAAATTCGCTTTGAAATCTTCCGATCTTCCCTCCGCCATCATGTGGATCGGAATGCCCGAAGTATTCGATGAGATGATGCTGCCTGGCTTACGGTATTGTTCCACCTGCTCAAAAACTCTCTTCTTGATATCCAGATTTTCTACCACCACTTCGATAACCCAATCGTATGCGGCAATCTTCTTCATATCATCCTCAAAGTTGCCGGTGCTGATTTTGTTAACAACAGATTTGGAATAAACTGGTGAAGGGTTTGTCTTCACTGCAGTATCAAGTGCTTTATTTACAATGCTGTTTTTATCGCCTTCTTTTGCAGGGATATCAAGTAATAAAACTTCCACTCCGATGTTTGCAAAATGGCAGGCAATACGGGAGCCCATAATACCAGAGCCCAAAACGGCGACTTTATTTATTCTTTTGTTCATCATTTTCTATCGTACTTGTATATGCTAAGGTGAGTTTGTTCAACTTCTCCAGCGTTTTGATCAAATTATTCTTTTCCTGGGCACTCAGGCTTTCATTTAAGTATTCATTGAAATTTATTACCACTTCTTTGGCGAGCTTTCTTTTCTCGCGACCAAACTCCGTCAGGTAAACTTTTACCGAACGCTTGTCAGACGGTGATGCCTCCCTGTAGATCAATCCAAGTTCTTCCATGTTATTTAACATCCTGGAAAGGCTGGTTGCTTTTACAGCAAGCAATGCCGCTAACTGTGAAACTGCAGTGCCCTCCTTATCAATATTAATCAACATGTAGCCAATAGATTGTGTAATTCCGAAGCCCGAAGCAATCTGGTTATAAACGTTTGATACATTCTGCCAAACCACCTTTAAAAAATAATCTACTGTTTCCTGCTGTTTCATTAATTACTATGCTTGCATAACAAAGCTAACGAAATTAAGATTGTAAACCAACAACAAAAAATAAAATTTAAAGGGATTTGTTCAAGCTGCTCAGGACCGGGGCATCGCTTGAAATTCAGGTAATATTACCTACCGCATACTCTTTATAATCATTATCAATAGTGGAAGTTCTAAACCAATTATCCTTCGAAATAGTTAAGGCTATATAATACCAATTTCTACATCTACGCTAAAACGAAAAACTATGTTCCATCATTCAAAAGATCTACAATTTAATGCCCGCGTATCAAAACCGGATCCGGCATTTGCGAATATTCTATTAGAACAGTTCGGAGGCGAAAATGGCGAACTTGCCGCAGCCATGCAGTACTTTACGCAAGCCTTCGGCGCTAAGCAGCCACACCCAGACAAATATGATATGCTGATGGACATTGCCACGGAAGAGTTCTCGCACCTGGAAATTGTTGGTGCAACCATCCAGATGTTACTAAAAGGGGTAAACGGTGAACTCAAAGATGCTGCAGACCAAAGCGAAATCATGCAAGTGCTGGATGGTAAAGCGGCAAAAGAAAATATCATACATGCGGCGTTACATGCCAATCCACAGTTTCCAATCATTACCGGTGGCGGACCAACATTAAGAAACAGTCAGGGTATTCCATGGTGTGCATCTTATATTCACTCCAACGGCGACCTAACTGTAGATTTAAGGAGTAACCTGGCTTCAGAATCCAGAGCGAAGCTGGTATATGAACACCTGATGAAATTTACAGACGATCCTTACGTAAAAGACACCTTATCATTTCTGATGACCCGTGAGGTGGCGCATTACAAGATGTTCGAAGCCGCCTTATCGACAATCCAGCCTAACTTCCCTCCAGGCGTACTACAGGCTGACCCACGTTTTACCCAGCAATATTTCAACCTTTCACCAGAAAAAAGCCCCCGCGGTCCATGGAATGAAGGTGAAATGCCAGATATGGGCAAAGACTGGGAATACATTGCTGATCCGGTTGCACATGTGAAGCAAACAAATGGATTAACAGAAATGGAAGACAGCAAAAAGAGCGAACTTTCAAAAACGGAAAAGCTAAACAAAGAGCTGAGCAAGGTAAGAAGCACAGAAGTTAAAAGTGCAGAACCGAAAGGAACTGCGCAATGGAGCGACTATGCTGAACCCCTTGAAACATCCCAGAACAATAACTAAGTAGGCTGAACTCTAGATGCCCCCACAAGCTCAATGCTTTTGGGGGCATTTTTATGCAGCGCTAATTGGTAAATTCCTGTTTGGTTATACGAAACAAACGTCATTAAACAAAAGAAGGCAACTCATCGCTGAGCCACCTTCCCTATAAGCATTTATTAATGTTTTCTTTTTAGAATGAACCTGGATATCTGTTCAGACCTGCTTCAATGAAACCCCTGTAAGCCCATTTCGCTTTGTAGTCTTTTCCGAATAATAATGGATAGTCGTGATCAGCGTTTACATATCCTTTATTGAAATACGAAGTTTTATCTGATACACCCCAGGTGGTGATACCCCATTGTTGCGCTTTAGGAACAGTATTCAGGTAACCTGCAACAATCTCTTTGAACTTAGCGCCTTGTGCCCTTGCCATTGCATCGCTAAGCGGGAAGGTTTTCGGCATGCCATATTTCACAGAGATGTCCAACTCAGAAATATGTATCAATAATCCCTTATCTGCTGCCAATTTTAAATTGTTGTTTATAAGCTTGGTTTCCATCCGCAATACTGTGTGCAATTGAAAGCCCATACCATGAATGGTAACACCTTGTTTCCTGGCTTCATCTACAATATTCAAAAGCTCCTGCATTTTCTTGCCACCATACTCCTGGCCATAGTCATTCAAGAAAAGTTTGGCTTTTGGATCCGCTGCCTGAGCGTATTTGAAGGCTTTGATTACCCAGTCCTTACCAAGCTTACGGTACCAGATGCTGTTGGTATAAACACCACCTTCTTTAACTGGCTCATTTACAACATCCCAAGATTGTACACGACCTTTGAAGTGTGTCATAACAGTGGTGATGTGGTCCTTCATCAATTTCTCCCAAGCTGCTTTATCACCTTGAAAATTCTTAACCCATTGCGGTTCATTTCCATCATGTGCCCAAAGCAAGGTGTGGCCATGAACTTTCATGTTGTTCTTTTCTGCAAAGGCTACAATTGCGTCCGCTTTTGCAAAAGTATACTTGTCAATTGACGGGTGCACAGCACCCCATTTAAAGTTACTTTCAGAACTTAGTCTGGAGAAGTCTTTAACTAAGGTTTTAGCATACAAAGGATCATCAAGTAACTCTTTTACTACTGCCGCACCAATCGGAAACTTGAAGGTTCCTTTTAAAGTATGGTCTTTTAAGTGGTAGCTGCCTTTCTCTGCGGTTTCTCCCAGGTCATCTGTGGAAACTACGGTTTCACTTTGATTTACGGACTCCTGTGGTGCAAAATCCTCATCTGCGGATTTCTTACATGCGGTGAAAGTGGTTGCGAATAAAGCTAGTGCTAATGCTGCTGCTTTGAATTTGTTGTTTGTGATTGGGCTGGTAGACCTCATTTTGTGTGATTTTATAGGGTGATGTTTTTGTTGTTGTTTGACAATGCAATATTACGCAACATTTTGGGATTTATACCATATTTAAAAATATTTATACGGTATATACACCTTTTGGCTACGTATTTGATTACTGTAAGCCCCTAAAAAATACACTAAGCCCCCAGCATCCCCCACCAAAGCAGCACAAAACAACCAAATACCATCCATAAAAACCAATACTTATGGTTAAGCATCCTTAACTAAAAGCCGCCAGAATTATCATCCAACTAACTAAAAATTAATAGATTAACCAACACCCCGCCATAATCAAAAACTGAGGAGATTACAACCAGCACATATGCGGTTTAACGCAGACCTACACTATCATCCGGAGGAAAAAATTTAAAAATATTTTCACGAACCCAAGAAAACCAGCCAAAAACAGCCAAAAAC
>NZ_JCAJXC010000008.1:0-177210 GCF_059278965.1 Pedobacter sp. NEAU-ZC8 | reverse complement strand
TTGATAGGTTACAGATGTAAAGCTGGTGACAGCATAGTCGAGTAATACTAATCATCCGAAGCTTTCAAAAGCAGAATACTGTTGTTTGTTCTTCAAAACTAACTTCTTTCAATAATATGTCATTGTTATTGAATACCAATCAATCGAAAAGATAGATAGCTTAAATAACATTAAAAATATTTAGGTGCCTATATCGGTGGTGTCCACCTCTTCCCATTCCGAACAGAGAAGTTAAGCCCACCAGAGCCGATGGTACTGCGGTAACACGTGGGAGAGTAGGTCGGTGCCAAATCTTAAAGAAAGCCTGTAAGTTAAAACTTGCAGGCTTTTCTTGTTTATACGGGTTTTTAGATTTTGTTAGTCCAATTAATGAGCCGTGGATGCCTCTTATAAGTTCCAGTGTTGAGTTTACAGGCAACTTTGAAGTCTTCATTGGCAACAAAATCTCTAAATTATAAGTAAGGCATTTAGCCCCTCGGCGATGCTGCAGGTAAATATTATATTGTGTGCCAGCACTTCCGCATTTTAATACCTTGAATTTTATTGTGGTTGCCGGATAAAAGAATTGTAACTTTGTCCGTTCACGAAGCAAATGATTAGCATTAGTAAAAGAAGGAAAGTATAATGAGTAAAACGAATAAGAAGCAAGATGCATTAGATTATCACGCGCAGGGTAGACCGGGTAAAATCCAGGTCATCCCGACTAAACCCACCGCCTCACAAAGAGATTTGACATTAGCCTACTCTCCTGGCGTTGCTGAGCCGTGTCTGCGTATTGCTGATCACACTGAAGATGTTTACAAATATACCGCAAAGGGAAACCTTGTTGCTGTAATCAGTAATGGTACAGCGGTGCTTGGACTGGGTGATATTGGCCCCGAAGCAAGTAAACCCGTTATGGAAGGTAAAGGCCTTCTTTTTAAAATTTTTGCAGATATTGATGTGTTTGACCTGGAGTTGAACACGAAAAACATAGATGAATTTGTAAGTATTGTTAAAGCACTGGAGCCAACCTTCGGAGGTGTAAACCTGGAAGACATCAAGGCGCCGGAGTGCTTTGAAATAGAACGCCGCCTGAAAGAAGTGATGAACATCCCAGTGATGCATGACGACCAGCATGGTACGGCGATTATTTCTGCAGCGGCATTATTAAACGCCTGTGAGCTGCAAGGTAAAAACCTTGAAGAGGTAAAGATCGTGGTAAATGGTGCAGGTGCTGCCGCAATTTCCTGTACCCGCCTTTATGTTTCCTTAGGCGCGAAAAAAGAGAATGTTGTCATGCTCGACCGTTCAGGTGTGATCCGCGCTACACGCGACAACCTGGATGCTATCAAAGCTGAATTCGCTACCGCCCGTGAAATTGACACGCTGGAGCAGGCGATGGTAGATGCAGATGTGTTTATCGGTCTTTCTTCTGCGGACTGTGTGTCTGTGGATATGTTGAAATCCATGGCGAAGAACCCAATCGTTTTCGCAATGGCGAATCCGAATCCGGAGATTGCTTACGACCTTGCCATCAGCTCCCGTGAGGACCTGATTATGGCTACGGGCCGTTCAGATTATCCTAACCAGGTGAACAACGTATTAGGTTTTCCATATATCTTCCGCGGTGCACTTGATGTAAGAGCAACAAGCATCAATGAGGCCATGAAGATTGCTGCAGTTCATGCAATTGCTGACCTTGCCAAGAAATCAGTACCAGAAGCCGTTAACATGGCTTACAACGCTAAGAACCTGAAGTTCGGAAGTGATTACATCATTCCTAAGCCAATGGACCTTCGTTTAATGACGAATGTTTCCTCTGCTGTTGCAAAGGCGGCGATCGAGTCTGGTGTTGCAAGGAAAGTAATTACGGACTGGGATGCCTATAAAGAAGAATTAAAAGGCCGTTTAGGTGGTGAAGACGCCATTATGCGTGCCGTAACCAGCCGTGCGAAATCTGCCGCTAAACGTGTGGTATTCGCAGAGGCCGATAACTATAAGATCCTTAAAGCTGCTCAAATTGTAAAGGAAGAACATATTGCGATTCCAATTCTTTTAGGCAATGTAGAAAGGATCAACAAGATCATCGAAGAACATGCGCTGGAACTGGAAGGTGTTCAGATCATTGATCCAATGCAGGAACCGGAACGCAGCAAGAAGTTTGCAGATGCGCTGTTCAAGAAAAGACAACGTAAAGGTTTAACGCAGCTGGATGCAGGTAAACTGATGCGCGACCGCAACTACTTTGGAGCTTCTATGGTGGAGTTTGGTGAGGCTGACGCAATGATCTCCGGTTTAACCAAGAATTATGCAAGCACGATCAAACCTGCGCTGCATGTGATAGGTATTGAAGAAGGTGTAAACCGCGTTGCTGGTATGTATATGATGATGACCAAAAAAGGTCCTGTATTTTTCGGTGACACCACCGTGAATGTGGATCCTACGGTTGACGAGCTTGTGGACCTTACGCTGTTAATGAACAGTGCTGTACGCAAGTTTAACATTCAGCCAAGAATTGCATTGTTATCCTATTCTAACTTCGGTTCGAACAAGGGAACTGTTCCTGATAAAGTTAAAAAGGCCGTGAAGATCCTTCATGAAAAACACCCGGAGATTTTGGTTGACGGTGAGATGCAGGGTAACTTTGCGATCAACAATGAATTGTTAAAAGACAATTTCCCATTCAGCAGACTGGTAGATGGCCCGGCGAATACTTTGGTGTTCCCGAACCTGGAGTCTGGTAACATCGCTTATAAGCTTTTACAGGAGCTTGGTGGTGCAGAAGCTGTCGGTCCGATTTTATTGGGTACACGCAAGCCAGTACATATTGTTCAGTTAGGTAGCTCCGTGAGAGAGATCGTGAACATGGTGACCATCGCTGTAGTAGATGTACAGGTGAAGGAAGAAGAAGCAGCAGCAAAAAACAGTTAATAAAGATAAATACAACGCTTACGATGTTCGATTATATTGATGGGAAACTAACCTTTAAATGTCCGGCTTATATTGTTGTTGAGGCCGGCGGAATCGGTTACCACATTAACATATCGCTGAACACCTATAGCTTGCTGGCAGATCAGGAGCGCTGTAAGGTGTATACCTGGCTGCATATCAAAGAAGATGCACATACATTATACGGTTTTGCAGATGAGGGAGAGCGCAGGCTATTCCTTCATCTGATCTCCGTGTCTGGCATTGGGCCGAATACCGGCCGGATGATGTTATCATCCATTACGCCGAATGAAATTCAGGCGGCCATTGTCAATGGCGACCTGCCCCTGATCCAACGCATAAAAGGTATAGGTGCTAAATCGGCACAACGCCTGGTGTTGGAGCTACAAGATAAACTTAAAAAAGAAGGTACGGGATCACTGATCGCCGCACCATTGAATACCACCGTCAGAGAAGAATCGCTTTCTGCATTGATGATGCTTGGCTTTGCCAAACAACCTGCAGAGAAGGCGCTCGATCAGGTGGTGAAAAATAACGGTACCGATCTTACCGTGGAACAAATGATCAAGATTGCCCTAAAAAACCTATAATTATTTAGCCTTATTGCTATTGAGAAAAACAGCTACCTTAATTTTATTTTTGGTTATTTCTTTTGGCATACAACAGGTTTCCGCTCAGGTAACACCTGGACTGACCAAACCTGTTGATACAACGAATGCTCTCGGAATTTGGGAACGCGTGCGCCTTGGGGTAAGAGACAGTTTGCGCTTGTATACGCCGCTGCCCAGTAACTATAAACGGGAAGTAGAATACGACCCTGTTGGTAAAAGATATATCATCCGCAACCTGGTAGGTGGTCGCCTGCTGAGCAACCCACAGTATCTTACTATAGAAGAGTATCAACGACTTATTGAGGCCGAGATCAAGGAGCAGCATTGGCGTAGCTTTTCAGATACGGAAGTCAAAGACTATAGAAGAACCGGTATTCTGGCGCCGATCACCATTAACAGTAAGGCTTTTGAGCGGGTATTTGGTGGGAACACGATTGATATACAAGCGCGGGGTGAAGCTGAACTCACCGTGCTCGGACGGATCAATAAAAACGAGAATCCACTCTTTAACGAACGTCAGCGGGTACAGTCAAACTTCGATTTCAATCAACGTATTCAGATGAATGTCATGGGTAACATCGGTACCAACGTGAAGCTGAATATGAATTACAATACGGAATCGCAATTCGACTTTGAGAACCAGATTAAGCTCGATTTTACCGGAGGTGAGGATGACATCATCAAGAAGATAGAAGCGGGGAATGTTAGCTTGCCCTTAAATACCGCACTGATCACCGGAACTCAAGCGCTGTTCGGTATCAAAACACAGCTACAGTTTGGTAAACTTACCGCAACCAGCGTTTTTTCACAACAGAAATCGCAATCCCGGGAAATTCGCATTGCGAATGGTGCGCAGCAGAACGAGTTCAGGATTAGCGGCGACAATTACGAAGCAAACAAACATTACTTCTTAGCACAATATTTCAGGAACAACTATAACAAAACACTGGCGAACCCGCCGACCATCAATTCGGCGATCAACATCACCAAGTTAGAGGTTTGGATTACCAACAAAACTGGCACCACCACCGACTCCAGGGATGTGTTGGCGTTTATGGATCTGGGAGAGAACAGTCCATATAACACCGCCTTAATTCAAGGAGGCCCTGGCTACTCGACGGTGCCATCGGGTTTCATTGCACCTAATTTTCCACGGGCTTCCAACAATTTGTTGGAAAGGTTACCTGCTGGTGCCCGTTCTACAAATTCGAATGATGTGATTTCATTTTTCCAGGCCAATGGAGCTACCGACAACTTCGCTAAACTGACCTATGCGAGGAAGCTTACCGACCGGGAATATACTTTCCATCCGCAACTGGGTTATATTTCATTAAACAATGCTTTAAATGCAGACGAAGTCCTGGCTGTGGCCTATCGGTACACGTTCAATGGTGTAGAGTACCAGGTGGGTGAGTTCTCAACAGACCTCGCCTTCAATCAGGGTACGCCAAATGTCCTTTATGCCAAGTTGCTGAAGAACGAAACCACGAAGACGAACCTGCCAACCTGGGACCTGATGATGAAAAACATTTATTCCATTGGCGGCTATCAGATATCACGGCAAAATTTCAAACTGGACATTTTCAGGATTGATGAAAACTCCGGGATTGAACGCCCAGCGATTACGGAAGGCCAGCGAACACAAAACAGGCTTTGGATAGACATTACCGGACTAGACCGGCTAAACCAGCAGGAGGAGAAAAAACCGGACGGTTTCTTTGACTTTCAAGCTGAGGAAATGCCTTTTGGCAGCAACAGCTCAACAACATCTAATGCATCACTAACGGATTTCGCATCAAACAATCGTAAAGGGTACATCACCATAGATCCTTTAAACGGGCGCATCATCTTCCCGGTGATTGAGCCTTTTGGAAATGATCTTGCAGCGCAGTTTAGTCCTGCGGAAGCCCAGCTCGCAACACAATACACCTTCCCAGCACTATACGATTCCACACAAGTTGTTGCACGTCAATTGTTCACCCGACAGAACAGGTACATCATCAAAGGCGGTTATCAGAGTGAAGTTTCCTCTGATTTCAATCTGAATTCTATCAATGTACCTGAAGGCTCAGTAAAAGTATTTGCGGGAAATATTCCCCTGCAGGAAGGTAACGACTACACGGTAGACTATATGGCCGGTCGGGTTAAGATCTTGAACACGGCGATCTTGAATTCGGGGCAGCCGATACGGATCACCACCGAGAACAGTGAGCTTTTTGGCTTGCAGCAGCGTTCACTTTTTGGAACAAGGTTAGATTATCGTGCAAACAACAAGCTTAATCTCGGGGCAACGATCATGAACCTTTCCGAGAAGCCACTAACGGCAAAGGTGAACTTCGGCGAGGAGCCGATCAACAATACCATCTGGGGTATGGACTTCAACTACAGCAGTCCTTCGCGGTTCCTGACACGGATGGTGGATAAACTCCCGTTCATCTCCACGAAGGCACCCTCTGCGGTAACGTTTTTTGGTGAGTTTGCACAGTTGATTCCCGGACATCCGAAAGCCTTGAATGCGGATGGTAGTAAGGGAGGCACCAGCTACCTGGATGATTTTGAAGCTGCACGCTCGGTCATTGACTTAAAAGGGGCGATTTCCTGGCAGCTATCCGGAACGCCGCAGATGTTCCCGGAATCCCAACTTATAGACAATCTGACCTATGGTTATAACCGCGCTAAGATTGCATTTTATAACATCGACCCGAGCTTCTATAATCGTACTGCATCCACCTTGCCATCATACCTGAGGGCGGATCGTAACGAACTGTCAAATCATTATGTACGCGAGATCATTGAGCAGGAAGTTTTTCCCTTCAAGGAGACGGCCACCGGCCTTGCTGTAAACCTGCCGACGCTGGATGTTGCCTTCTATCCAAATTTGCGTGGGCCATATAATTATACACCGACCGGTTTTGGTGCTGATGGCAAACTAAACAATCCACGTTCGCGCTGGGGCGGTTTATTCCGGAAAATTGAAAGTAATGACTTTGAATCCCTGAACATTGAATACCTGGAATTGTGGGTGATGGATCCCAACATCTACAAGCCAAATAATCCGAATGCCGGTGACCTGTATTTTAACCTGGGCAATATCTCGGAGGATATTCTGAAGGATGGCCGGAAATCATTGGAAAATGGGCTTCCTGCAGATAATGATCCATCGAAGTTCGATGAAACGAACTGGGGCAGGGTGCCGAAGCTACAGCCCGTAGTTCAGGCTTTTGACAATAACCCTGATGTTCGACGCGCGCAGGATGTAGGTCTTGATGGTTTATCGGATCTTCAGGAGCAGCAGAAGTTTAATGCGGCATTGAACCAGATCAAGGCACAGCTAAATCCCGATGCATCTGCGGCTTTGACGGCAGATCCATCTTCGGATAACTTTTCTTTTTACCGTGGGCCAGCATTAGACCAGGCACGTGCAGGGATATTGAAACGTTATGAGAACTATAATGGTCCGGACGGGAACTCTAAAACCGCCCAGCAATCGATGGCTGATCTGGGACTGGAGAATTCGGCTTCAACCTCCTTGCCTGATGGCGAAGACGTGAACCGGGATAATAACATGACGCAGTCTGACGAGTATTTTCAATACAAGGTTTCCATGCGGCCCGGTGATCTTGAAGTGGGCAGGAACTATGTGACCGATAAAGTGGTTTCGCAGGTTAAACTTGCGAATGGGCAGACGCAACCCGTAACCTGGTACCAGCTTCGTATTCCGCTGGCGAACTACGATCAGAAGTATGGAAATATTCAGGACTTCAAGTCCATCCGCTTTATACGGATGTTCCTGACCGATTTTGCAGATACCACCGTATTGAGATTTGCGAAGATCCAGCTGGTGCGGGGCGACTGGCGCCAGTATAATGCGAACAACACCGGCATGGAGCTGATTGTAGATCCTGCACTTATCCCAGCGGCGCCGGATAATTCCACTGTAGAGCTGGCAACGGTGAACATTGAGGAGAATGGTAAACGGACGCCTATTCCGTACGTGGTACCCCCAGGCATTGAGCGTGAACGTGACTATAACAACTATCGCGGTGATACCCGTCAAAACGAGCAGTCGCTGTCGCTGAACGTCCGAAACTTGCGTGACGGTTATGGACGGGCAGCTTTCAAGACCGGAACCAATGATTTCAGATCTTACAAGCGGCTGGAGATGTATGTGCATTTGGAAGCGCTTGGTAGCAGGGTGTTGAATGATCAGGACGTAAGCGCCTTTATCCGCATTGGTACGGACAATCAGGACAACTATTACGAATATTCGCAGCCGCTATACGTGACTCAGCCAAATACCAGTGACCCCAACGCGATCTGGCCCGAGCGGAACAAGCTGGATATTGAACTGGAACTATTTCAAAAAGCTAAGATTGCGAGAAACAATGCTAAGCTACCAAATGGGCAGGTATGGCCAGTGAACGTGCCGTTCGACTACACAGATGGCAACAGCACCATCACGGTAAAGGGGCAACCAGACATGAGTAAGGTGCGGCTCTATATGCTTGGCCTAAAGAATCCACTTCGCAATGTGGATCTGCGCCCCGGTGATGATGGGTTGGAAAAAGATGCACAGGTATGGTTCAATGAGCTGCGTTTAACGGAGTTCGACGAACGTGGCGGATGGGCGGCTACAGCGGGTATGTCGGCTAAACTGGCTGACTTTGGAGATATAAACATTTCCGCGAGTAAGTCGACCGTGGGTTTTGGTTCTATAGAGAAGCGGGTTTCGGAACGTAACCGCGCAGATAACACGTTTTTTGATGTGTCCTCGAACCTGGAACTCGGTAAGTTCTTTCCGAAGAAGAGCGGACTGGTAATTCCGATGTTTGTAAGCTCCTCTGCGCAGATCAGCACGCCGCAGTATGACCCAAGAACACCGGATATCGAGCTAAAGAATGCCCTGGATGTTGCATCTAAGGCGGAGAAAAAAGCAATACTGAATTACGCACAAGATTATACGACCCGCAACAGTATTAACTTCAGCAATGTGCATAAGGAGCGTACCGACCCGGATAAAAAGGTTCGGTTATGGGATATTGAAAACTTGAACCTCAGCTATGCCTATACGAAATATTTCCACCGGGATTTTATCAATGAAAATAATATTCAGCAAAGCTACCGTGCTTCACTGGAATACCGCTACGCGGCACAGGCAAAGTCTTATCAGCCCTTTGAAAAGCTGATTAAGTCGAACACACTGGCGCTGCTTAGGGACATTAACTTTAGCTTGCTGCCAAGCGCCATTAATTTCCGGATTGACTTCGATCGCTATTACTCTGAAAACAGTTTACGCAACAATGATCCGGCGAACTCTATTCCGGTGAATACGACTTATAACAAGAACTTTTTGGTGACGCGGGTGTATGGTATTTCCTGGAATCTTACCCGGTCGCTGACGCTGGATTTCGATGCAACCAATTACTCCATTATCGATGAGCCGGAAGGCCGCATCAACGGGCTGAAGACAGACACCCTTTGGCAGAACCTGAAGCGCCTGGGTAGAACAACGGATTACAATCACGATGTGAACATCACCTACAACCTGCCGATCAACAAGATCCCTGGATTGAACTGGGTCAATGTGGCAACGAGGTATGGTACGAACTTCAACTGGCAGACTGAACCTTTGTCGACCTTAAGAGACCCAAATATCAGCCTTGGTAACACCATTCAGAATTCGAGGAACATACAGGTAAATCCGACATTAAACCTGAACACCTTGTACAACAAGTTCGGCTTTATCAAACGGGCCGTTGCGGCAAAGGAAAACACGGGAACAAAGTTTTTTGTAGGACTGCTGACCAGTATCAAGACGGTGAATGCGGCGTTTACACAGACAAAGGGAACCTTCTTGCCGGGCTATTTACCGGAGGCAGATTACCTGGGTATCGACGATGTGACGGGCGCGCCGGGGCTTGGCTTCGTACTGGGAAGCCAGCGGGACCTGCGGGCAAGTGCATTGGCTAAAGGTTGGTTGACCCGGGATACACTGCAGTCGCAATTGTATGTAAACACCTTACGGGAAGATCTGAGCCTCACCAGTACGGTAGAGCCTTTCCGGGATCTGCGGATCACCTTAACGGCGAACCGCAACCGTACCATGAACTACTCCAGTAATTTCCGCTACAGCAATGAACTTGGAGGCTTCGAAAACCTAAGCCCTTATACTACGGGTGACTTCAACATCTCTTTCATTTCCCTGAGAACCGCCTTCTCCGATAAGAATGGCAGCACAGCTTCCGGACTGTATCAAAAGTTTATGGCGAACCGGGCGGTTATATCGCAACGTCTGGGTGCTGAAAATGTAAACTCGGCGGGGCGGAATGGGGCTTTTGCCGATGGCTATAATGAGCATGCACAGGATGTTATCGTGGCATCCTTCCTGGCGGCATATACCGGAAAAGATGCATCGGGGGTGCGGCTGCATGGCTTTCCAAAGATTCCATTGCCAAACTGGCGGATCAACTACGGTGGGCTGTCAAGGCTGGCCTTCATGCAGGAGACCTTCAAGTCCATCGATATCAGGCATTCTTACCGATCCACCTATGCGGTAAACAGCTTTAATTCTTTGCAGCAATACCAGGAAAGTAATGGCTCGGTAAGCAGCAGGGATCTGAATGATAACTTCCTTCCGCAGTATCAGTACAGTCAGGTGACGATCACGGAACAGTTCGCTCCGCTGATCGGGGTAGATACACGTCTGAAGAATAACCTCACGGCAAACTTCGAGATCGGCAAAAACCGCTTGCTGGGGCTAAGTCTCGCGAACAATCAGTTGGCGCAGCTGTCGGAGAACAACATGGTATTTGGTCTGGGCTATCGTACCAATAAGTTCCGCTTCCCGTTCGGGCTGTTTCAGCAGATCCGCATGGACAACAATATGGACATTAAACTGGATGTTGCGGTTCGTGATAATAAAACGGTGATCTACCGCGCAGATGTGGATGAGGCGGAAGTATCCGCTGGAGCGAAAAACATCGCCCTGCGTCCAAGCGTGGATTACATGTTGAACCAGCGTTTTAATGTGCGCCTGTTCTATGATTCTAACATTACTAAACCCTATACTTCGCTGAGCTATAATACGGCATACAGCAACTTTGGATTTAGCCTTCGGGTGACCTTAAACTAGCATTTGCAGAATGAATTAACATTTGCAGAAAGGACCAGATTAATTACCTTTGACAAAAACAAAACACGATATGAATTTTCCAGCAGAGTTGAAATACACAAAAGACCATGAATGGGTTAAGGTTGATGGCGAACAGGCTATTATTGGAATTACGGATTTTGCACAACGTGAGCTTGGCGACATCGTCTATGTTGACATCAACACCGTTGGTGATGAAGTAACTAAGGATGATGTTTTCGGTACTGTAGAGGCTGTAAAAACTGTTTCTGACCTTTTCATGCCGGTTACCGGAACGATTTTGGAAACCAATCCTGCGTTAAACGACAATCCTGAGCTGGTAAACACTGACGCTTATGGCGAAGGCTGGATGGTAAAGGTTTCAATTTCAAACCCTGCAGAACTTGATGGTTTATTAGATGCTGAAGCATATCAGGCTTTAGTTGGCGCTTAATAAATGCAGCTGATAAAAGAATTAAAGTACCAGGCATGGGCAATTGCCTGGACTGTTCTTATTTTGATCTTCTGCTGCATGCGAACTGACGGTGCATCAAGCAGCGGCCTGTTCTTTGAGGGCTTCGATAAACTTGTACACCTCGGCTTTTTTTATGTGCTTACCGTGCTGATGTTTTATGGAAAGATAAACTATCAGCATAATTACCGCTTTCGCTCTTTAACCATCTTCAAGATCATCCTGATCACAGCAGGTATAGGTGCCGGAATCGAGTTCTTACAAGCCACTTTCTTTACTTATCGCTCTGCCGAATGGTGGGATTTTGGTTGTGATATGATTGGCGTGATGATGGGCGTATTCAGTTATGTCCTTTTGCATAAAATGGATTATGAAAAATAGTATCAAAATTTTCCTGGCCTGCTGCTTATTAAGCAGTTTAACGGCCTGCAGAATTTTTAAGTCCGGCTGCGATTGTCCTAAGGTGAGCAGCAGCAAAACCAAGGCACATAGCGCCCATAGCTAAACAGCTTCTGTGGCAGTTATTTACTGCTGTGCTGTGAAATTCGCTTCACAGTGTTTGCGCAGCTAAGTACATTGTATTTTAAATGTTACTTATTAATTTAATCGTCTATAGTAAACCTTAAAGGGTTTGTGCAGTCCTAATGGGGTACTTTTACATTAGGTCATACATGAAAACTTTTACGAAACCCTTTACACTATTTCTCTTATTACTTATTGGCTTTTGTGCCCGTGCCCAGGACCGCAATGGTTCTGTGACCGGAAAGGTTAACAACGCTAAAGACAAGTCTGCGGTAGAATATGCGACCGTTGCGGTCAAAAGTCTCCAGGATTCCAGTGTGGTTGGCACCACGACCACCAATGCACAAGGTGTATTTACCATCAATGGATTGGCGCCAGGGGCATACCGGTTATATGTAGCCTTCCTTGGGCTGCAAAATGTAAACAAAGATTTCAGCATCACCACAACATCAGCTAACGTGAATCTGGGCGAGCTTTCCATGGGAGATGATGGTTTAAACCTCAATACTGTTGAAATTAAAGGGGATGCGCCGCCTGTGATTGTTAAAAAGGATACCCTGGAGTTTAATGCGGGTTCATTTAAGGTTCGTGAGAATGCCGTTGTAGAAGACGTACTGAAGAAGGTACCTGGAATGGAGGTGGATAAGGATGGCTCTGTGAAGGCGCAAGGTGAAAGGGTGACCCGGGTAAAGGTAGACGGCAAGGAGTTCTTCGGAAATGATCCGCTATTGGCTACCAAGAACCTTCCCGCAGACATGATTGATAAGATCCAGGTCATTGATCAGCTATCTGACCAGGCACAGTTTACGGGTATCGATGATGGTAACCGGGAGAAGATCATCAACATCACCACCAGAAAAGATAAAAAGAAAGGTTATTTCGGGAACTCCAGTGTGGGCTATGGCACGGATGAACGTTATGACGCAAACATCAATGTGAACAAGTTTGATGGTGATCAGCAGA
Source organism: Pedobacter sp. NEAU-ZC8 (assembly GCF_059278965.1). Lineage (NCBI taxonomy): Bacteria > Pseudomonadati > Bacteroidota > Sphingobacteriia > Sphingobacteriales > Sphingobacteriaceae > Pedobacter > Pedobacter sp. NEAU-ZC8. The sequence continues at coordinate 164,582 of NZ_JCAJXC010000008.1, read as the reverse complement.
TGTCTGTTGTAGCCCAGTTTAACAACGTCAACAAGCAAAGCTTCGGTGGTGGTGGTGGCGGTTTCGGTGGAGGCGGTGGTCGCGGCGGCATGATGGGCGGCGGAGGCGGTACACAGCAAGGTATCACCACGACCAATGCAGCGGGTTTTAACTTTGCGGATGTTTACAACGAGGGTAAAACCCAGTTTAATGGTAGTTACTTCTTTAACAATACTTCCCTTTTTAATGAGCAAAACAGCTTCCGTCAGAACTTACTTGGAAACACGGTAACCACTTTTGATGAAGATCTTACCAGTACGACGGAGCGTCTAAATCACCGTTTGAATTTTCTTTTTGATACAAAACTTGATTCTTTAACTTCCATAAGGATTCAACCGAATCTAAGCTACACCAACATAGACCTGGTTCGTAGTAATGCTTACATCAACAACTATAATGAGTACACCACGGTAGGTACACAGAACTTTGAGAACAAGGGAACAACGCCGTCACTTTCCAACAACCTACTATTGAGAAGAAAGTTCATGCGCCCTGGAAGAACACTCTCTCTGAATGTAAATACCAGTGTAAATAACAGTGACTCTGAAAACTACAACAGCATAGAGAACAATACCACCAATGAGACCGGTACCTCCCAGGAATTTACCAATCAGTTCAATGATCAGAATGGTAAGTCTTTCGGAAATACCTCCAGATTGGTGTATACAGAGCCCTTATCTAAAACGATGAGCCTGGAGGTAAACTATGAGAACCGTTACAACTACGACAACTCGGAACGGTTTACCTACAACTTCAACGAGGTAACCTCCAGGTATGACCTGCTTGATCCAACTTATACCAACGCCTATGAAAATACAACCTTCACCAATGCGCTGGGCTTTAGCTTCAACCAGACAGCGAAGAAGTACACCTGGAACGCGGGGTTAGCAGTACAAAACACCGATAGGAAGAATGAGAACCTGAGCACTGGAAACATCATCAATCAGAACTTCTATAATCTTACGCCAAGTGCGCAGTTCCGTTATACTTTCAGCAACAGCAAACGCTTAAGAATTAACTATCGCGGTAGGACTCAACAGCCTTCAATTTCACAGATTCAGCCAGTGTTGGATAACTCTAATACACAGACCATTGCAATTGGTAACCCCGAACTGAAGCCTTCTTTTACCAATAACCTCAGTATATTCTATAATAACTTTGACTTTAAGAACTATCGTTCATTGTTCATCTTTGCGAACATCAATCAGACGGTAAATGCCTTTGGTAACAACAGCTCCATCATTACCGATGAAAATGATGAGAACTTTGGTAAGATTGCCGTTCGTCCGGTTAACGTTGATGGTGTTTATCAAGGTAACTTGTTCGGTAGCTTAGGCGTCCCAATTATTCCGGGAAACAAGTTAAACCTGAACATTAATCTTGGTGGTGCTTATGCAAGAGGGGTAAACATTACCCGCGGGCTGGAGAACATCACCAATGATGTTAGTCTAACCAATGGTTATAAGCTTGTAGCAACGTTCGACAAGTTCGACTTTACTGCCGGAATCAATGGTTCCCTGAACCGAGCAACATACTCTGCACAACCTGAACAAAACACAACTTACTACACGCTAAATCCAACCTTGGATATCAGCTATGTATTTCCAGGTAACATCCGCCTTGCGGCAGATGTGGACTACTTCCAGAATACTGGTCGAGGAGAAGCGTTTGATACGAAGTTCACCCTGCTGAACGGTTACATAAGTAAGCAGTTCTTCAAGAATAGAGGAACGTTCAAGCTTGCGGTTAATGATGCCTTGAACCAGAACAAAGGGATACTGAGAACGAGCAGCGACAACACGATCACTGATTTGAATTTTAACGTACTTAAAAGATACTACATGCTTTCCTTTACTTACTCGCTAAATAGAATGGGGGGTAAAGACATGCCGCCAATGGATGGTCCGGGCAGACGAGGTCCAGGTGGCCCAGGCGGCGGTGGCAGGATGCGCATGTAATCCGCTAGCCTAATATCTTGTTTAAAAAGCCACTTCATGTGGCTTTTTGCATTTATACCACTATTGTAATATTCATGGTAGATGGCTGATTACACTGGCTTTATTTGGAATTATTATAGATAAAGGCTAAATTGCCCACTAATTCACGATATGAAACTATCACAGCTAAACCCAGGACAAAGCGGTACAATAGTAGAATTTACAGACCTAGAAATGTCGGTAAAATTGATTGAAATGGGCTGCCTTCCGGGAGAAGTTGTAGAAGTTGAGCGCATCGCACCTCTTGGAGATCCTATCGCCATTCGCGTTGCAGGATATCAACTTTGTTTACGCAAAACTGAAGCTTCAGTTATAATAATCGAATAGAATCTTGACGTCCACTATTAAAATTGCCTTAGTTGGTAATCCTAATACGGGAAAATCAACGTTATTCAACATACTTACAGGTTTAAACCAGAAGATTGGAAACTTTCCCGGTATAACTGTAGATAAAAAACTAGGATATTGTAAGTTACCTGGTGGCCAACAGGCGGAAATTATTGATCTTCCAGGAACCTATAGCCTGTATCCAAAGAGCCGCGATGAGCGTATTGCTTTTCAGGTACTCGCAGACAGCCGTAATCCGAGTTATCCGGATATGGTTGTGGTCATTGCAGACGCAACCAACTTAAGACGTAATTTATTGCTGTATACCCAGGTTGCTGACCTTGGTTTACCTGTGCTGCTTGCCTTGAACATGACCGACATGGCCAAGAAGGAGGGCATAGACATCAATGTAGACAAGCTATCGGAACGTTTGGGGGTTCAGGTGGTACCCATTTCCGCAAGAAGCAACCAAGGTATTGACAAGCTGAAAGCCGCCATGGCTAACACCAGCATGGCAACCCAACTACCTGGTGCTGACATGGACCATTTGGCACCTGAAGCACTGCAACATACCCGGGAATTACTAAGTACGGATAATACCTACCTGTGCCTGCAGGTGCTGCACCAGCATGAACATTTGTCCATGTACACGGAGATTGAGCACGAGGCTTTGGAGGAAATTAAACGTACCAACGACTTTGATGCGAGTAAATTACAAGCTGCTGAAACCATTGCACGCTACCGCTACTTAAGTGGTGTACTCAGCGGGGTAGTGGTAGATACCGGTGCAACAAGGAAATTCGCTTTCAGCGATAAGATTGATGCGGTATTAACCAACAGATTCTGGGGTTTTATCATCTTTTTCCTGATCCTATTTTTCATATTCAATGCCATATTCTCCTGGTCAACTTTCCCGATGGACCTCATTGAAGGTGGATTTGGCTGGTTAACCGAGTACGGACATGAACACCTGCCGGAAGGCCTTCTAACAGATCTATTCCTTGATGGTATTCTGGCTGGATTGGGTGGTATTGTGATCTTTATTCCACAGATCGCCATTCTTTTTGCCTTTATCTCCATTTTGGAGGATACGGGATATATGGCCCGGGTGACCTTCATGATGGACAAGATCATGCGGAAGTTCGGTTTAAGTGGTAAATCCGTGGTGCCAATGATCGGTAGTTTGGCCTGTGCGGTACCATCGATTATGAGTGCCAGGAATATTGAGAACTGGAAGGACAGGATCATCACCATCATGGTTTCTCCATTGGTGAGCTGTTCTGCGCGTTTGCCCGTTTACACCTTGCTGATCTCGTTGATCATCCCGGAGAAGATGCTGTTCGGATTCATCAATCTACAGGGGCTTACCCTGATGGGGATGTACCTGATTAGTATTGTTGCTGCTATTTTAGTTGCCTGGGTGATGAAGATTATCATCAAAGCTAAAGAGAAGTCCTACTTCATCATGGAGCTCCCGGTTTACCGGATGCCGAGGTGGAAGAATGTGATCTTTACCATGTACGAGAAATCGAGGACCTTCGTGTTTGAAGCAGGTAAAGTGATTATTGCGATTTCCATCGTACTTTGGGTGCTTGCCACCTATGGTCCACCTGCACGTTTCGCCGAAATTGACCGTAAGTACGAGCAGATAGAAGCACAGGAGATAGAGACTGAAATCGCCACACTGGAACGTGACCGCTCCGCGGAAAAGCTGGAAAACTCCTACGCGGGTATTTTAGGCCATGTGCTGGAGCCGGTGATCAAACCACTGGGCTTCGACTGGAAGATCGGGATTGCGCTGGTAACCTCCTTTGCGGCGCGGGAAGCCTTTGTCGGTACGATGGCCACCATCTACAGTGTAGAAGGCGGTGAGGAGGGCTCAACCATTCGTAGTAAGATGCTTGCTGCCCGCAACCCGGATACCGGCTTACCAGTATTTACCTTCGCTACAGGCTTCTCTCTGATGTTGTTCTACGCCTTTGCCATGCAATGTATGAGCACCGTGGCGGTGGTATTCAGAGAGACGAAAACCTGGCGCTGGCCGATCATTCAAATCGTGTACATGACGGCATTAGCCTACGTAGCCAGCCTAATTGCCTACCAACTGCTGAAATAAAACCTGGAGGAACATTCAAGGTAAATCAAATGACAGACAAAGTTGAGGTATTAGCGCGTTACATGCCACTTTCGGCTGCGCCGATTATTGCAAAGTGGATCGATTACTTTCAATGCGAGTTCAAGATCTCTAAAACACGTACAACCAAACTCGGTGACTACCGGCATCCGTTCAAAGAAGCCGGGCATAAGATCTCGGTGAACAATAACCTGAATGCTTATGCTTTTCTGGTTACCACGGTACATGAATTTGCGCATCTGGTTACCTGGAACGATCATAAGAACAAAGTGAAACCACATGGGTTGGAATGGAAAAGGAATTATCAAAAGATGATGAGTCCTTTTCTGGAGTCGAAGCTTTTCCCCCAGGATATTGAACATGCGATAACAAACTACCTTCAAAACCCTGCAGCGTCCAGCTGTACAGACCTGAACCTTTCCAGGGCACTACGTGCCTACGATAAACCGCACAAGTATGTACGCCTGGAAGAAATCCCACAGGATACGGTATTTAGCATCAAAGACGGCAGGAAGTTTAAGAAAGGACCGCGACTAAGAAAGCGCTTCCGCTGTGTGCTGCTCAGTAATGGGCATGTTTACCTGTTCAATCCGCTCGCAGAAGTCGAAGTGCTTCCAGAAGGCACATAGATGGCCTGCATATCTTCAACTTTCCAGTTGAAGTTGATCCTGTTATTTCGGAAATGTCCAGGGTCACGTAGCAGACTGTCTACAAAGACATCTGCATCTTGCAGCTCAACTTGCGCCGTGTAGCCATTTGGATTTACACTCTTTAAAGATATAAAACTTGCATCCGGAAAGCGGGTAATCTTGTCGAACACCAACTCAAATTCGTGCTTCCGTTGTAGTGCATCAAATAAGCGTTCAACAGAGGCTTTATAATCTTCCAGCGGGCCGGTGCCCACAGGCTCAAAGGGAGCTGTGTTTAATTCAGCAGCACTATTCGCTACCTTACTTTCCCTTTTGAAGACCGTGTAGTTACGTAGATAGGTACGACTTTCTTCATAGGACTTCTCGTTACCTTCTATGTGCTGTGCACTTGTCGTAACCAGTATCAGACTATCGTTTTTGAAGTAATACCTTTTACTCGACTCCGCCATTGAAGGTAAGGCTTGTTCGTGTGCGATCAGCACCTGATCACCATGATCATTAAAGTACTGCTCTACGAAGAAGTTCTCCTGCCCGCGTTTATACACCAGGCTGGACAACTTCTTCAGGTTATTTTTACCATGTTCGATGTCTTCAGCAAATGCAATTACACCTTGTTCATCCAACCCGGTAGCAGAAGATTGGTTAATCAATCCCGCTTGCGGGTGCTTCGGCTTCTGCTGGCAGCTGCTCAGTAGCAGCATTAAGCAAATTAAGCTGTAAAGATTTGTTTTGAAGTTCATCGATAGTTTTTGTTTTTATATTCCAGCATGTACCGCTATCTCTAACAGCCATTCAAGTGTACAACTTGTTCTGCCTAGTAAGACACTACTAGGGTACCTTTAACCACTTGCAGATTTTAGTCCTTACCCTTGTTCTGCTCGTCCCAAAGTTTTGCAAAAGACTTCGGTGCAACCTCTGGTCTGGCGCGGTGTTTACCCCATATATTACGGAACAAGTTTTTCAGAAAGAAGTTCTTGATTTTTCCGCCAACCATATCCATGCGACTTCTTTTAGACATGCCTGTCTTCCAGGCTTTCCAACCCAGGTCTTCCGATTTGCTATTGTCATGTTCTGCAGTAGCGTCCCTGCGGTTTAACAGTAACATCTTGTGGATGTCGATTTTCACCGGGCAAACTTCCGAACATTTACCGCAGAGGGTAGAGGCATAACTCAGGTGTTTAAACTCCTTCATGCCCTGCATATGCGGAGTAATCAAAGAACCAATTGGTCCGCTGTAAGTTGTCTCGTAAGTATGGCCACCCACGTTCTTGTACACGGGGCAGGCGTTCAAACACGCGCCACAACGGATGCAGTACAAGCCCTGACGCTGGTCTTTTTGCGCCAGCAGATTGGTCCTGCCGTTATCCAGCAGAATTACATACATCTCCTCGGGGCCATCAGTTTCATCCGCCTCACGAGGGCCACTGATCAGACTGTTGTACACCGTCAGGTTTTGGCCGGTACCATGACTGGCAAGCAATGGCCAGAAAAGGTCCAGATCTGCCATAGAAGGAATGATCTTCTCTATTCCGGCTATAGCGATGTGAATTTTAGGAAAGGTCGTACAAAGCCTCGCATTGCCTTCATTTTCTGTTAACGCTATACTTCCCGTATCCGCAACCAGAAAATTGGCTCCCGAGATACCAACGTCTGCTTTAAGGTATTTTTCGCGTAGCAACTCACGGGCTTTTTGAGTGAGTTGTGCCGGTGTGGCATCAATGGGAGTGCCGAATTTCTCGTGGAAGAGTTTTGCAATTTCTTCCTTGCTCAAGTGCATGGCGGGGGTAACGATGTGATATGGTGGTTGCCCAAGCAATTGTACGATGTACTCCCCCAAATCACTTTCCAGTGACTCAATATCATTCTTCTCCAGAAAGTCGTTCAGGTGCAGCTCTTCCGTGGTCATGGATTTGGATTTGATCACAGTTTTACCGCCAGCCTTTTTGATGATGTTCAGGATCTCCCGCTGGGCTTCCGCTGCATCATTGGCCCAGATCACCTTACCACCACGCTTTTGGAAGTTTGTTTCAAATTCCGGCAGGAACTTATCCAAATTCTCCATCACACGCCACTTAATGACATGTGCTTTCTTCTTAGACTGCTCCAGGTTTTCAAACTTTGATAAACCTCTTTCTACGGCAACATTGTACTTGCCAATATTATGATTGATGGTTTTTCTGTGGTCTAAGTCAAACACCTTTTCGTCCGACTTCTCCAAAAACGCTTCAGCACTTTTCGTCATGTTCAAATATAAATATATATAAAGAGATTTGGCATTAATTAACCTGCCTGCTCTATAACAAAAAAACCTGCCTTTAGGGGGCAGGTTTCTATAACGTTTTAGAATGCAATTATCGTGCAGGTGTAGTATCAGTTTTGTCTACCACTGGTCTTGTTGCTCTGTTTGCAAGTTCCCATGCAGTGTAGTAAGCCAACTGCGCACGTTTCGCCAATAACGGGAAGTTAATTTTACTTACCTCATCACTTGGCTTGTGGTAATCCTCATGTACACCATTAAAGTAGAAAATGATTGGAATACCATGTTTAGCGAAGTTATAGTGATCAGAACGGTAGTAGATACGCTCGGTATCATTCGGATCGTCAAATTTGTAATCTAAGTGCAGCTTGGTGTATGTCTTATTAGCAGCCTCACTGATCTGACGTAGTTCAGTACTTAATTTATCAGAACCAATCACATAGATGTAGTTTGTAGAATCTGGTCTGGTTTGATATTCTGTACCTGTACGACCAATCATGTCGATGTTTAAATCCGCAATGGTGTTCTTCAATGGGAAAATAGGATTTTCAGAATACCAGTCTGAACCCAAAAGACCTTTTTCTTCACCAACAACAGCTAAGAATAAGATACTTCTTTTCGGACCTTTACCCGCCTTTTTAGCTTTTGCAAAAGCCTCTGCCATCATGATTACGCCGGTGGTTCCAGAACCATCATCATCCGCACCATTGAAAACTTTATCGTCGCCAGAAGTAGTCAGACCTTCGTGGTCATAATGTGCAGAAATCACAAGAACCTCAGACTTCAGTTTAGGATCAGAACCTTCAAGGAAACCAAGTACGTTATCTGCACGCAGTTTTTCCTCTTTTTTCATTGCACTAGCAGAAACATCAGCTTTGATTACTTTAGTCGCTGGTTTTCCTGCAGCGGTGATTTGCTTTTGCAAAGCATCTACCGTTAAGCCTGAAGCCTTAAGAATCTGGTTTGCAGTAGCAGTATTTACACTAACTACATTAGGCAGTTTCTGGTTCTGCATGCGTTCCACGTTTGCAGCTTTTAATAACACCATCTGACCAGCACCTTCATATCTTGCTTTCATTTCGGGGCTGATATTATCCAAAGCTGGATCGATCAGAATGATACCTGCAGCATTGTTATCCATTAAATAGCTCAACTTAGCCTGACGCTCTGCCATTGCTTTACGCATTGCAGCACGGTCTGCCGGAGCAGCAGCATCTTTTTGGGTCGGATCGCCAGAAGCGAAGATCATAACCACTTTGCCATTTACATTTTGTCCTGCATAGTCATTGTATTCGCCTTTGTTCAGGCCGTAACCTGCAAAAAGTACTTCAGCAGCATTGAATGTAAAACCTTTAAGCCCTACATAGTTTGGCTGGATAACGAAATCCTTCATAGATTCCATCGGCGTACCGTTAATGGTAAACACAGTCTGCGAAAGGCTGTATGTTGCCAATCCAACAGGCTGGAAATAGCTGCCATTTACTGGCGCGGTTAATCCTAAGCTCTTAAACTGTGTGCGGATATAATCGGCTGCCATCCAGGCACCCTTTTTACCTGTCTCCCGGCCTTCATACTCGTCTGAAGCCAATACGGATAGATGCTTATATGCATTATCCTTTGAAATGCTTTGGCTGAATTTTATTGCGTTTCTGTCCTGAGCACAAGCCCCGAAACCAAGCAATAAAGCCAAGCTGGTGTAAACAATCTGTTTTTTCATTTATCTGTTTTTGTAGTTCTTTTGATGAAGCTCTCCCGGTTATTGAAAGTCCGGGATCAGCTGCGGGTATTTTAGTTTAACAAGCAATTTTATCAACGCGGTTCCCATGTCTGCCACCTTCAAAGGCGGTGTTTAAAAAGGTCTTCACCATGTCTTTTGCCAATTCCGGCGAAACAAACCTTGCTGGTATACAAATCACGTTTGCATTGTTGTGTTGCCTGGCCAATGCGGCAATTTCATTCTCCCAACAAATGGCTGCACGGATCTGCTGGTGTTTATTTGCGGTAATTGCAACACCATTTGCGCTACCACAAACCAGGATGCCGAAATCAGCAGTAAGGCTTTCTACGGCTTCTGCCACTGGATGTGCAAAGTCGGGATAGTCTACTGAAGCTGCGGAATGGGTGCCATAATCCTTAACCTCGTAGGCCAAGCTGGTGAGCATTTCCTTAAGCATTTCCTTGTACTCAAATCCGGCGTGATCCGCACCAATGGCAATCTTTGTTGTCGAAGACATTTTCAAATCTAATTAGAATATAACAGTTGGGTCGTAAAATATTTGTTAGACATTCGGAGTTGTCGTTCCGAAGATTTCTTTGTTCTTCTTCTTCTCAATCGCTGCGGAGATATAAATACTTAGCTCATAAAGCAGGAACAATGGCGCTGCAACAATAAGCATGGTATATGGATCTGCGGTTGGTGTTACCACTGCGGCAACGATCAGGATCAATACCGTTGCATACCTTCTGCTTGCACGCATGAAAGCAGGTGTCATCACACCCAGTTTAGAGAGGATGTAAATGATCACAGGTAACTGGAAAATCACACCTGCACCTAAGGTCAGGGTCATGACCGAAGACAAATACGAATCTATGGTGAATGTGTTTTCAATATCCGGACTCACGGTGAAGTTGGTCAGGAAGTTGATTGATAGGGGGCAGATCAGGTAGTACCCGAACATAATGCCCAGGAAGAACAAGCTGGATGCGAAGATCACAAAACCACTTGCTGACCTACGTTCATGCTCATGCAAAGCAGGTTTTACAAACAGCCAGATTTCAAACAACAGGTAGGGAATACCCAGAATAATGCCGACCATCACACAGGAGTTCAGTTGTAAGGTAAACTGACCCGCCATTTGGGTGTTGATGATCTTGGCGTCTATCTTCGTGATACAAAATTCAGGGCCAAAAATGGAAGGGTAATTCTCCACCAGTTTACACATCATGCGGTAGGTCCAGAAATCTGGATTCTTCGGGCCCATGATGATCTCATTGAATATAAAGTCTGTAAAATAGAACGCACCAATTGTAAGTACTAAAACTACTGCCACGACGCGTAACAGGTGTTTTCTCAAAACATCAATGTGGTCAAAAAAAGACATTTCTGCTTCCAGCGTTTTGCCTTTCTCCTTTATAGAATCTATTAGTTTTTGCGTCTTATTTTCACTCATGTAGGTAACTTGAAAAACAAAAATACCATTCTAATCGAGATTTAGAATGGTATTTACGTTTAATTATAGTCAATAGTTTGTCTATTCAGAAAATTGAAAAGTTTCCATGAACTTGGTGGTAAAATTACCTGCACGGAAGTTCGGATCTTTCATCAATTTCAGGTGGAAAGGGATCGTTGTTTTAACCCCTTCAATCACAAATTCACTTAATGCACGCTCCATGGTGCTGATGGCTTCTTCCCTGGTTTGTGCAACACAGATCAGTTTAGCGATCATGGAATCGTAGTTCGGTGGAATCTGGTAACCTGCATATACATGTGTATCTACACGTACCCCATGCCCACCCGGAGAGTGGAAGTTGGTGATCTTACCTGGTGAAGGTCTGAAGTTATTGAATGGATCTTCCGCATTAATCCTGCACTCGATCGCGTGCATATCCGGATGATAGTTTTTACCACTGATAGGAACACCAGCAGCAACCTTGATTTGCTCTTTGATTAAATCGTAGTTGATAACTTCTTCCGTAACCGGATGCTCTACCTGGATCCTGGTGTTCATCTCCATAAAATAGAAGTTACGGTGTTTGTCAACCAGAAACTCAATGGTACCTGCGCCTTCGTAACCTACCGCTACAGCACCTTTGATGGCCGCTTCACCCATTCTTTCGCGCAGCTCTGGCGTCATGAAAGGAGATGGTGCCTCTTCAACAAGCTTTTGATGGCGACGTTGAATCGAGCAGTCACGCTCAGAAAGGTGACAAGCTTTTCCATATTGATCGCCAATCACCTGGATCTCAATGTGACGTGGATCTTCGATGTATTTCTCCAGATAAAGGCCGTCATTACCGAAGGCTGCACCAGACTCTTGTCTTGCGCTATCCCAGGCATTCTCAAACTCTTCATCTTTCCATACTACACGCATTCCACGGCCACCACCACCGGCAGTTGCTTTAAGAATAACCGGGTAGCCCATTTCATTAGCAATAGCGATACCTTCTTTAACACTTTCCAAAAGTCCTTCAGAACCTGGAATGGTTGGTACACCAGCTTTTTTCATGGTTTCTTTGGCAGAAGATTTATCTCCCATGGAGTTGATCTGCTCAGGTGTTGCACCTATGAATTTAATCCCGTAATCACGGCAAACAGAAGAGAACTTCGCATTTTCCGACAAGAAGCCATAACCAGGGTGGATTGCATCCGCATTGGTTAGTTCAGCTGCAGAAATGATATTAGGAATACTTAAGTACGAGTCTTTACTTGGAGGTGGACCGATGCACACCGCTTCATCTGCGAACCTGACATGTAAGCTTTCCCTGTCCGCAGTTGAATAAACAGCAACGGTTTTAATGCCCATTTCTTTACAGGTACGGATGATACGCAAAGCGATTTCGCCCCTGTTGGCAATTAGTATTTTTTTAAACATAGAATGGTTAAGATGATAAGATTGCTGTTAAGCAAAATTACATGGGTTCAACTAAAAATAACGGTTGGTCATATTCTACTGGCGATGCATTCTCTACCAATACTTTAACAATTCTACCAGACACTTCACTTTCAATCTCGTTGAATAACTTCATTGCTTCAATAATGCAGATGATTTTTCCGCTGCTCACTTCATCACCAACATTAACGAAAGATGGTTTATCCGGGCTTGAAGAACGGTAGAACGTACCAATCATCGGAGACTTAATGGTAATGTATTTAGATGCATCTGCTGCTTCTTTAGACTCTGCTGGAGTTGTAACCGGCTGTGGCGCTGGCGCAGGTGCTGCTGGCAATACTGCTGCTGCAGGCGCTGGAGCTGGAACAGTCGTGTTGATCACCGTCGGCGTCTGATTGGTTTTAATCGTAATTTTGAAGTTTTCCTGCTCAATAGCAACTTCATTCACGCCAGAACGAGAAACAAATTTAATGAGTTCCTGAATTTGTTTGATATCCATTTTCTAGATGTTATTTTTTTGAAAAAATTATGTCTTAGAACAAACTAAGTTAAGATTAATTATGGTATTAAATTAATATGCCCACTTTAAGTAAACGGATCCCCAGGTAAAACCACCGCCAAATGCAGCAAGGATCAGGGTATCACCTTTGTTAAGCTGGCTTTCCCATTCCCATAGGCACAAAGGTATCGTACCATTGGTGGTATTGCCATACCGGTCAATGTTTACCATCACTTTTTCACTGCCTACGCCCATGCGGGAGGAGGTGGCATCGATGATTCTTTTATTTGCCTGATGTGGTACCAGCCAGGTTACATCATCAGCGGTCAGGCCATTTCTGTCCATGATCTCTGCAGCAACGTTAGCCATATTGGTCACCGCAAATTTGAATACCGCCTGACCTTCCTGGTACACCACGTGTTCATTGGCATCTACCGTTTCATGCGATGCAGGTCTTGCCGAACCACCTGCTTTTTGGTGCAGGTAAGGCATACCATTGCCATCACTTCTCAGGATGGAGTCCATCACGCCGTTACCTTCTTCGTTCGGTTCCAACAACACGGCACCACAGCCATCACCAAAGATGATGCAGGTGGTGCGGTCCTTGTAGTTTACGATAGAAGACATCTTATCACCACCAACAACCAGTACTTTCTGATGTTTTCCGGCTTCGATAAATTGTGCAGCTGTAGAAAGTCCGTAGATGAATCCGGAGCAAGCGGCATTAAGGTCGTAACCCCAGGCGTTCTTCGCGCCAATCTTTGCGCCTAATATATTTGCGGATGCAGGGAAGGGCAGATCTGGTGTGGTGGTGCAGAAGATGATCAGGTCGATCTCCTCTGCAGAAATGCCTCTTTTTTCCAATAAGCCATTAACGGCATGCACCGCCATGTCGGAAACACCTAGCCCTTCACCTTTTAATATTCTTCGCTCTTTAATACCCGTTCTAGATACGATCCACTCGTCAGTTGTTTCAACGATGGATTCGAGTTCCTTATTTGTTAAAATATAATCAGGAACATAACCATGTACTGCGGTAATGGCAGCGTGAATTTTACTCATTTTAATGTTTTTATTTGAACGCGGCTTGTATTTTTTCTACCAAGCCGGTAGCAATCATATCTCTGGATTGCATGATCATGTTTTTTACAGCAAGAGGGCTGGAAATTCCATGGCCGATGATTACAGGCGCATTAACACCCAAAACAGGGCTGCCACCGTAGTTTTCATAATTAAAGCGGTCAAAAAACTCGTCCTTTATGCCTTTTTTCAAGGTAACGATATAAAAAGACTCAGCAAGCTTTAACAGTACATTCCCCGTAAATCCATCGCAAACAATAACATCTGCTTTATCATTGAATAGATCGCGTCCTTCAACATTTCCAACGAATTGGAACAGACAGGTATCTTTCATTAACGGGAAAGTCGCCAGGCTTAACATATTTCCTTTTTCATCTTCCTCGCCGATATTCATCAAAGCGACTTTAGGACTGTTGATCTGCATCACGTGTTCGGCATACAGACTTCCTAAAGCACCAAATTGAAGCAAGGTGTCTGGTTTGCAGTCCGCATTAGCACCTACGTCGAGCATTACGCCCACGCCACCACTAAGTTTTGGAACATGCGTACACAAACATGGCCGAATGATGCCAGGAACCGTTTTTACACTAAAAACAGCACCGACAAGCATAGCGCCAGAGTTACCTGCACTTGCAAATGAATCGAGTTTACCTTCTTTTAAGAGATTATAGCCGACAGCTATACTAGAATTAGGCTTTTGAAATATAGCCTTAGTGGGGTGTTCGCCCATACCAATCACTTCGTCGGTATGAACATATTCGAACTTATCCGGATCGAAGCCGGCTTCAACGATTAGGGGCTTGAACTGCGCTGTGTCACCAATCAAAACAAGTTGTTCATCCGGGGACAGTAATTCATGGGCAGCTATTGCTCCCAAAACATTTGCTTTGGGAGCATAGTCTCCACCCATTATATCGAGACCTATTTTCATAGTAAAAATCAGTATGTGTTAAGCAGCTTTATTGCGCCAATTAAAAGGGTCTAAGTTAAACTTAAAGCCTGTTAAAACACAAACTATTTTTTAAGAAAATTACCCTATAGAGGTGTTTTCAATAACCAATTTACCGTTGTAGTATAAGTTACCATCAACGTTGTATGCATGGTGAGGTACATGTATCGCACCAGTAGTTTGACAAGTAGCTAAAGAAGGCGCTACTGCTTTATAGTGGGTTCTTCTTTTGTCTCTTCTACTTTTAGAGATCTTGCGTTTTGGATGTGCCATTGCTTATTTTATTTAATTATTATTTTAATTTTTTTAAGGCTTCCCACCGTGGGTCGTCAACTGTTTTCTCTTCTTCTGCTTGATTACTTATCGAAAGCTTGTTTAACCGTTCAATCATTTCCTGGTCGCACTGCACTCCCGTACCGTTCTCTTCACAAATCTTTATATATGGAACCGAAACTGTGATGAATTCATATATCATTGTTGAAACATCAATTTCGCTTTCACTTCTATTCAGCATAATGATCTCCAGATCATCACTCTCTAATTCGTCCTCCGCAAACTTTACAATCTGGCGCTCCTTAACGTCTATTGGGGCAGCAAATTCCGATAAACACTTGTCACAATCCAATTCAATCGTTCCAAAAATATGAAACTGAAGAATCAGCATGGTCTCCTGCTTATCCATTTCAAGCGCAACCTTTAAGTTCCCTTTCTTTACTAAAGAGTACTCAAAAGCGTCAAAAAAGCTGTTATCAATTTCAAATTCAAACTGATGTTTGCCAATTTTTAAGCCTGTGAAGGGGATTGAAAATTGTTTTAGCGGTTTCAATTTTACTTAAATTTTAGCCCGCAAATGTATGAATAATTTTGTTAGATAAAAACTAATGTTTGTTAATTAACAAACTATTTAGAAAAATTTAAGATCCTAGTTCCCATCATCTTTAATGTCCGCAGCGGTCTCAATCAATCGGCCTCCCGGACGTAATCTGTTATCGAACAAGGCCTGTTGCTCCCGTCTGCTTTTTACGATGTGAACCGCAGCGAACAGCGCTTCTGTAAAGGATGATGGATCGGCTACATTTTTCCCGGCAATGTCGTACCCGGTGCCATGATCTGGCGAGGTGCGCACAAACTTCAGTCCTGCGGTAAAATTCACCCCGGTTCCAAAGGCAATGGTTTTAAATGGTATTAAACCCTGATCGTGGTACATGCCCAGCACGGCGTCAAACTGCTTGTAAGTGCCATTGCCGAAGAAACCATCAGCAGGGTAGGGTCCAAAGCAGATCACGCCTTTATCAAAGGCCGCCTGAATGGCCGGTGCAATGATCTCCTGATCTTCTTTGCCCAATAAGCCATTATCGCCGGCATGTGGGTTCAATCCCAATACAGCGATCTTTGGTTTCTCAATCCAGAAATCCTTCTTTAAGCTGTCGTTCATCATGGTCAGCTTGCGGATAATCTTTTCCGCAGTGACCTGCGAAGGTACTGCGCTTACCGGAATGTGTCCCGTAACCACACCTACACGTAGGTTCTCACTTACCATAAACATAAGTACTTCCGAGCTGCCGCTTTTTTGCTGCAGGTACTCGGTATGCCCTGGAAAGTTAAAGGTTTCCGATTGGATGTTATGTTTGTTGATCGGTGCCGTAACCAAAGCGTCGATTTCACCATTGGTCAGGTCTTCCGTTGCTTTCTCCAGGGATAGTAAAGCATATTTTCCACCTGTTGGCGTCGACTGCCCAAGTTCAATCTTCACATCTTCTTCCCAGCAGTTGATCAGGTTCACGCGCTTCGGATTTGCCGCCGCAGCGTTTGGAATCACGTTGAAGGTCAAGTCGCCCAAGCGTAAAGCCTTGCGGTGGAAGGAGGTTACCTTAGTGTGTCCATATACAATTGGAGTGCAGTAGTTCAGAATTCCAGGCTCTATAAGTGTCTTCAAAATCACTTCCAACCCAATACCATTAATATCGCCTATGCTTATTCCTATTTTTACTTTCTCACTCATTGTAATGCTTTAGAATTTAGCGCAAATTACAGAATTTGGCTTAATCTTACGATGATACTGGCAAAACTTTAGTTATTTTGCGGTTTAATCAGGAGATATGAGTTTGGTAAAGGCGAAGAAACATTTAGGGCAACATTTTTTAACCGATAAAAAGATTGCCGCTAAGATTGTTGAGGGCTTAATTCATACAGATCAATATCAAAAGGTGCTTGAAGTTGGTCCCGGAATGGGGATCCTGTCCGATATTCTGCTGGAGAAGGAGAACTTCGAAACCTACCTGATCGACATCGACCGCGAGTCCTATCAGTTCCTGGAAGAAAAATATCCGCAGCTTGGCGAACGTCTAATCCTGGGCGATTTCCTCGCACTCGACCTTCGCACCATCTTCCCGGAAAAGTTTGCCATCATCGGGAACTTCCCTTATAACATCTCTTCACAGATTCTTTTCAAAGTGCTGGAGCACCGCGATAATGTCGTCGAGATGGTCGGCATGTTCCAAAAGGAAGTGGCAGAACGTTGTGCTTCGAAAAGCGGCACCAAAGAGTATGGCATTTTAAGTGTGCTGATCCAGGCATATTATAATATAGATTACTTGTTCACGGTGAAGCCGGGGACCTTTAATCCGCCACCCAAAGTAAACTCCGGCGTGATCCGCCTGAGCCGCAATGATGTCGCGGAACTACCATGTGACGAAAAGCTCTTCTGGAGGGTTGTAAAAGCAGGATTCAACCAACGCCGCAAAACCTTACGCAATGCGCTTTCTGGCACCATCCCTAAAGAGAAAATGGATGATCATGCCTTTTTTGATAAAAGGGCAGAGCAACTCAGTGTGGCCGACTTCATCAGCCTCACCCAACATTTAACCATGCTAAACCAATAAATAATGAAAGGAAAGATTCTAATTGTCGACGATCTGCATCCAGTGTTCAAAGAACGCGCAACTGCTCTGGGTTTCGAAGTAGATGATCTTCCCAACATTACCCGCCAGGAAACCCTGGATGCGATAGGAAACTATACCGGCATTGCCGTGCGTACAAAGTTTAGAATCGATGCGGAGCTTTTTGATGCAGCACCAAATCTGAAGTTCGTGGCAAGAGCAGGAGCGGGTCTGGATAACATCGATGAGGCCTATGCCGCTGCACGCAACATCAGTCTGATCAATGCGCCCGAAGGAAACTGCGATGCGGTAGGGGAGCATGCCATCGGTATGCTCTTGAGCCTGGCCAATAACTTCAGGCAAGCAGATATGCAGGTGCGTACCGGTATCTGGGACCGTGAAGGCAATCGTGGCTGGGAGCTAAAAGGTAAAACCGTCGGCATCATTGGCTACGGCTTTATGGGCAGCAGCTTCGCCAGAAAGCTCTCAGGCTTCGGCGTAAAGGTGATTGCCTATGATAAATATAAAACCGGTTTCTCCGATGCATACGCTACTGAGGTAAGCATGGAAGAGATCGTTAAACACAGCGATGTTTTAAGTTTACACATTCCTCTAACTGCAGAAACACGGCAGATGGTGGATGATGAGTACTTCTTCCACTTCAAAAAACCTATTTTCTTCATCAGCACCGCAAGGGGAGAAGTGACCAATACCAAGGCGGTTTTGAACGCCATTCAAAGCGGTAAGATCATGGGGGCAGGACTGGATGTATTAGAAGTGGAGAAATTCCCTAAGCTGGCCGAACAGGCCTGGTATCAGGAACTGGTGAATTCCGGTAAAGTATTGTTGACGCCACATGTGGCGGGCTGGACCTTCGAATCTTATCGGAAGATATCGGGAGTGCTGGCTGATAAGCTTGCAGCACTCCCGATCAGCTAGAATCGATAGGCCTTATCTCAGGCCTAGACGTCTTGATATAGTTTAATATAGGCACCGACAACTTTACTTACAGAGAAGTTGTCCCTTGACTGAATACGAGCTTTTTCACAATAGACTTCATATTGCGCTGGATCTGAAATCAACTTTAGCATACCTGCGGCAAGGTCGTTTGCATCGTTGATGTTAACCAAAACCCCACCTTCCTGATTCTCCCCAATCACCCAGGGTACAGCACCACTAGATTCGCCCCCTACTACAGGGACACCAAGTCCCATGCTTTCTGTTAAAATGTTTCCAAATGTTTCTTCTTTAGAGGGGTGCACAAGCATGGTGTATTCTCTTAGTTCCATCATGAGATCGGTGAAGTTTCGATAACCCATGAACCTCACATTTTCGGACATGCCCTTTTCATCCGCCCAGGCCTGTGCAATTTCGCCTTCTTTGTAACCATGTCCAAATAAATGCAATTCAGCACTAGGATAGGTCTGTCTGAAAATTTGAAAAGCACGGATGCCCGTTGTAACATTCTTTCTATCGTCAAATCCATTATTGATCATAATGATCTTTGGATTTTTAAGATCTTTGTTGCGTATTATTTCAGTTTCAAAAATCCAGTCGGGCTCGAAGTTTGGAATTACGTGAATTGGCACGCCCACTCCAAATTTCTTGAGTTCATCTGCCAGGTATTTTGAGGTGGCAGTAACCGTCTTCGCTTTCTTCAAGACAATGTAAGCTATGATCAATCTCAAAAAGCGGAGTAAGTTTTTGTAGTAGAATAGAACTTTAACGGGACTGTCGCGGCAGGTAACGATTGTCCTTATTCCACTGTCAATTGCAGCCCAGGCATACTCATATTGCCAATGTGCATGTATTAAATCAGGCTTTACTGCCTGCATTTTTTCCTTCAAATACCTCCGTTCTTTACTGTAAAAGTCAGAAGTATAGTGCCTGGCACGTAAACGTTTAGGGAAGTAGTGTATCGTCAGGTTTTTACCCCTCACCGTTACTTCTTGGGTTATATCCCTAGATAAGGAGAAAACGGTGATCTTATATCCCAGTTTGAGTAACTCAATAATCAACAAATTTGGAGCAGTTGCACCTTCTGTTCCATCTGGTTCACCACCTGTTAAATCAAGGTGCTCAGCAAGCTGAAGGGTTGATACAGGACTTGAGAATCCGATATGGCTATATTTCATAAATTTTTTAAAAATTGGAACGATCTAGTAATTTCAAGTGATGTCAGCCGTCTGCTCCGCTAAGTGCACAAATTATGCCACCTGGCATAGGTCAGCCACACTGCAATATAAATATGCATGAAACTGTGTATACAACACAGTATTTTGTTCCTATTTTTCCCAGGTATTATCTGCAGGGGTAGCATCCATAAACAAGCCTCCTTCAATGCTGATGGATCTCAAGTTTGCTGCGCCGTTTACGCTAAAGCTTGCCGCTTTCATATTTTCCTTCCAGATGGCCGGTGTTTTATGAACCACGGTTTGTTTGCCATCTTCAAAGCGTAAGATCACATCAAAGGGCACAGCAAAGCCACCAACATTCTTCAGGTTGATGTTATAACTGTTGCCTTTGATCGATACCTTATCAATGGCAAGGTCTATATAGTTGTTGCTGAAAAACCAGTTGTTCCAATACCAGTTCAGATCCTGCTTTAAAGCATCATTGAAGCTGTTGAAGAAATCCCATGGCAATGGGTGTTTACCATTCCATCGTGCCATATACTCATGTAGCGCTTTCATGAATTGCGCTTCACCAAGCAGGTCCCGTAATCCAAGGTAGGCCAGGGACGGTTTTACATAAGCATTATTGCCGTAACCTGAACCGGAAACCTGTGTACCCAGTGAGATGATCGGCTGATCCTGCTCTGCCGAAGGATCCAGGATCCAGCGTTTTACCCGAAACGCTTTATACAGGCTGTCGGCCGCAGCTTTGCCAAATTGGTGGGTATTAATGAAATATTCCATCGTGGTTACCCAGCCTTCATCCATAAACGGATAATTGGTCTCGTTGGTGCCCATGTAAAAAGGGAAGTAGGTATGCGCTACCTCATGGTTCAGCACAAACTGGGAGAATTGCAGATCCGGTGTGGAAGTGTCGTTCACCATCATCGGGAACTCCATATCTGCATAACCCTGAAAGGCGGTCATCTTCGAATATGGATAAGGTACCGCTGGCATCTTGTTGGAGAAGAAATCAAGTGCCTGCTGTGTCCACTTCGCCGCATGTGGGAAGTCTTTCGCTTTAGCATCATAGGCAGCCTGTACACTGGCTCTTCTTGCAGTTTTCTTATCTACAATTACACTCCCGGCATCCCAAACATAATGATTACTCAAGCCGAAAGTCACATCGGTAATGTTGTTTACCGCAAACTTCCAGGTGTTCCATTCCTGCTGTTTGGTGACCTGCCCCTTTTTCATTTCTTCCGCAGATGCGATGTTCGTGATCTCATTAGAGGCATAAGAACGGGTAAGCTTGGCCGCGTATGCGGGTTGCAGCACTTCATTGGGGTTCAGCAGATCGCCGGTACCCCATACCACATAGTTCTTGGGTACTTTCACTGCGAATTTATAGTCGTTGAAGTCGTTGTAGAATTCGTTTCGGCCAAGGTGCGGCAACCAATCCCAGCCATCGGCATCATCGTAAACGGAAATACGTGGGTAGGCATAAGCCACGAAGAAGGTGGTGCTATCGATCTGACCTTCGCGACCGCTTTCCTTCGATAAAGGATAGCTCCAGCCAATGGCGAAGGTGGCAGATTGGCCGGGGAGTAATGGCTTTTTCAAGGGCACGCTGGCAACGGTACCCCAGTTTTTACCATCGATCTTAATTGCCTCTCCATCTACTGCAAAGTAGTTGATCACCAATCCAGAGGTTAGGAAGTCCTTGCCGGCATAACTTGCCCGCGGTGCCTCGGTTTTATGAACGTTATTTACGAAGCGGATCATCACCCGTTTCAGCGTGTCTTTACTGTTGTTGCTGTATACAATGGTTTCTTGCCCATCAACCATGCGTGTCTGCGGGGTCACTTTGATGGTCATGTCGTATTTACCACGATTTTGCCAATAGCCTTTAGCCGGACGGCCATCCATTGCTCTGGTGCCGGCCTGGTAAGCATTCTTAATGTTCCTTGGCATATAAAGCTCCTGCGCCTTCAGGTCTGTAAGTCCCAGTAAACACAAAGCTATAAGAGAGATACTTTTTAATTGCATCGAAATTCTGGTTGGTGTATAAAAATGTAAGGAAGCTAACTTACATAAAATATTAAAATATCAGAATAGCAGCGCTTTCAGCCTGGCTTCGGATCAAAGGCACATGAAACGCAGATCAAACCCAGATGAACCGCACATGAACCACATTGCGAAAGTGTGTTTGATCTGGATCTGATGTGTTTTGCAACTGGTGTTTATCCTTGTTTGTAGACAACCGGTTTTATGTAGATTTACAATTTACTTTGGTGCAATGAAAAAACTTCTAACGCTCTTCCTCTTTAGCGCGATGCTGATTATAAAATTTGACAGGTTACACGCTCAACCCAGAAGTGGGCTGGGCCTTGGCGTCGGATTTAATACCTCGAACGAAGGGCAGGGTTATGGGGGCATTTTCTATGGCGAAATTAAGGTGGCCTCCTCCGTTTCAATTGTGCCGGCAATTGGACTCGAAATTCCGCATGGCGCTTATTTCTCGCTGAATGGGCGATACTATCCCAAACACGAAGTCTATGTAAATGCAGGTCCTTTAATCCACTTGGGGAGTCTGGAAACTGGCGATAGTGGTGTAGGTGGCTCAATAGGTTTGGGTTTATACATATGAGTAATGTTTTAAGGCCGGTTGTTGGATTGCGCATTGCTTTTCAGGGTATATTTTAGGGCATGTTAACCTGGACTTGCACTTCCCTTGTTTGCCGGCGCTTCACTAAAAAGATTTGCATTTGTAAATACAGGCTGTTATCTTCGTTTTCATTGAAGCAAGACTATGTAGGCGAAGAGCCGATGTAGTCTTGTTTGTTTTTTATAGGAATCATAAAATAAATTGAGCTATGACAGAGGTTACTTATTATACCCAAGATGGTTTAGATAAACTAAAGCAGGAATTACAGTATATGAAGACGAAGGGGAGGCAGATGATATCTAAGCAAATAGCTGAAGCACGAGATAAAGGTGACCTTTCCGAGAATGCGGAATACGACGCAGCCAAAGAAGCGCAAGGCTTGCATGAAGCAAAAATTGCAAAGCTCGAGGGCACGCTTGCCAATGCACGTCTGATTGATGAGTCCAAACTGGACACTTCAAAGGTGCTTGCATTATCTATCGTAAAGATTAAGAATGTAAAAAACGGCGCAACCATGACCTATCAGTTGGTAGCGGAAACCGAAGCGGATCTAAAGACCGGAAAGATCTCCGTGAAATCACCTATCGCACAGGGACTGCTTGGTAAATCTGTAGGCGATAAGGCAGAAATTCAGGTTCCTGCAGGTAAAATGGAGTTTGAAATATTAGAAATCAGCAGGTAAACAAAGACATATGGCAACCATCTTTTCAAAAATTGTAGACGGCGAAATTCCCGCACATGTTGTTGCAGAAACGACAGAATTCCTGGCATTCCTGGACATCAACCCTTTAACGATGGGGCATGTGCTGGTGATTCCGAAGAAAGAAATAGATTACATTTTTGATATGGACGAGGAAAGCTATTTCGGCTTAACCTTGTTTGCAAAGATTGTAGCTGGCGGTATCAAAAAGGCATTTCCTTGTATCAAGGTTGGTATGGCGGTAATTGGCCTGGAAGTGCCACATACGCATATTCACCTGATTCCAATGAATTATGTAAGTGATATGAACTTTAGCAAGCCGAAGCTTAATCCTACACAGGAAGAGCTGGAGGAAGCTGCACAAAAGATCAAAGCAGCGTTGACTTTGTAAAAGTTTGCTGTAGAAATATAAAGGAAAGCGCCTGATCGATGATGATCAGGCGCTTTTTTTTTACCATTCTTCCAGGATTAGCATCGAAAGAAGTCAGTAGTTTGGTGAATCATCTTCAAAGTCGGAGTTTTTTATTGTTATTTGTGTACCAACCTTGGTACACAATGAAAGGAATAGTAGAAACGACTAGTAGACAATTTCGTGAGCGTCAAAAGGATTTTTTTGACATGGCTGACACGGGGAAGAAGATTGTTATCCGACGTGGAAGTAAACAAGCCTACGTGCTTACCCCGGTTTCACCAGATGATTTATACTTTACTTCTGAAATGATTGAAAGAATAAAAAAGTCTCAGCAAGAAATTAAAGAAGGTAAAAGCGTGGTTCTAAAAAGCAAAGAAGACTTGGAAAGCTTTTTTGAGGGCTTATAATCAATGTACACCATTGTTATTTCTCAAAAGGCACAAGATGATCTTAAGGCATTGAAGAAATCAGATCCACAGGCGTACAACAAAGCTCGCCTGCTAATTGAGGAACTTGCAGTGCATCCTAAAACTGGCAGAGGTAAGCCCCATTGAAAAAATATAATTTAGAAGGGTTTTACTCCAGAAAGATCACCGACAAACATCGTCTTGTTTATTCAGTCAATGACGAAATCATTACAGTAGATGTCGTTTCGGCAAGAGGGCACTATGACGATAAATAGTTACCCCCATAATATTTAATGCTTCTCTTACTTTAGCTTCGGATTATTATGGTGCCTGTCGGCATCACGGATGCTTTTCTTTTGCATGTTCTGCTCCAGCGCTTCCGTAAGATCGATTCCGGTCTGATTGGCCAAGCAAATCAGCACAAACAGTACGTCCGCCATTTCTCCACCCAGGTCTACCGCTTCATCGCTTTTCTTAAAAGACTGCTCACCATATTTCCTGGACATGATCCTGGCCACTTCACCAACTTCTTCCATTAAAATGGCGGTGTTGGTCAGTTCGTTGAAATAACGTACACCGGTTTTGTTGATCCACTGGTCAACGGCTTCTTGCGCTTCTTTAATGGTCATGTTATTCTTTGTTTTTAGTATCTATCGTGATGGTTACCGGGCCATCGTTCAGCAGCCTGATCTTCATGTCAGCACCAAACACGCCGGTTTGTACTTCTTTGTTAATCAAGGAAGACAGTTTCCTGATCATGCTTTCATACATGGGAATGGCTTTATCCGGCCGGGCAGCGCGTGTAAAACCAGGACGGTTTCCCTTCTTGGTCGCAGCAAACAGCGTAAACTGGCTAATCAGTAAAATGTTGCCATCTACATCTGCCAGGGATTTGTTCATCAGTCCATTCTCATCACTAAAGATCCTCATGCCGGCAATTTTCTGTGCCAGCCATTCCAGATCTTCCTGCTCATCGGCATCTTCAACACCCAGCAGTACCAGAAAGCCTTGTGCTATGGCACCTGTAACTTGTCCTTCTACGGTGCAGCTCGCCTCCGTAACCCTTTGTATAACTGCCCGCATGGTTAAGCCCTGGTTTCGTTTCCGTGATAAATGCTCAGGTAACTCTCGTACCTGCTTAGTTCAATTTCGCCTTCTTCTACCGCTTTGATCACCGCACAGCCGGGTTCATTTACATGCCGGCAATTATGGAACTTGCACTGGTTTAGCAGCGCACGCATCTCTACGAAGTAGTGGCCCAATTCTTCTGGCCGGATATCGAATATGCCCAACTCCCGGATACCTGGGGTATCGATCAGATAGCCTCCGAAAGGCAGTTCATGCATCTCCGCGAAAGTAGTGGTGTGTTGACCTTTATCGCTTGCTTCAGATACCTCCCCGGTTTTAATGTCCAGATCCGGCATCAGTGCATTGATCAGGCTCGACTTACCTACACCGGAATGGCCGGAAAATAGGGTTGTCTTATCTTTCAGCAAATCTTCAATGATATGGATGTTTGTGCCCTCCAGTGCAGAAACGGTATAACATGGATAACCAATGTTCTCATAGATGGCTTTATAGTCTTCCAGTATTTCCAAACCTGCATCATTAAACAGATCGAGCTTATTAAAGATTAGCACGGCAGGGATACCGTAAGCTTCGGCTGTTGCCAGAAAGCGGTCGATAAAGCCTAGTGAAGTTCGGGGGGATGCGAGTGTAACCACCAGAAAAGCCTGATCCATATTGGCAGCGATGATCTGCGCCTGTTTGGACAAGTTGATGGATTTTCTAATGATGTAATTCTTGCGGTCATGAAGTTTATCAATAACGCCATTACCCGAGTTCGGCTCGAGTTCGAAGTTCACCTGATCGCCTACAGCTATAGGATTGGTGGTTTGTATGCCCTTGATCCGGAACTTGCCTTTGATCCGGCAATCGTAAATCTCGCCGTCCTCTGCATGTACCTGGTACCAGCTTCCTGTTGATTTGATAACTAATCCTTGCATATATAAAGTAAAGGTAAGAAAAGCATGCCTTTTTGCTCAGATTTAAACGCTGCTGCGCTAATTCAGTTTATAATTAATTGAATTTCATTTGCTAATGTAAAAAATATCACTTTACTTTATGTCAGACGACATCGTGTACAAAATACAATGAACAACTTAAGAACCATTACCAGCATTATTATTACAACCACCGGGACTAACCGGAGGGTGGTAATCTAATGTGTTCATTAAATTGATAAACAACATAGAAAGCGCCTTCCTCTAAAACGGGAAGGCGCTTTTTTTTAACCTAAAAAACGAACATGAAGATTTTAAAATTTGGAGGTACATCAGTAGGTACAGTAGACAGCATTCGGGCACTACTGCACATTCTCGAACAGGAAAAGGATCCGGAGCGGCCCGTTGTGGTACTCTCCGCATTCAGTGGAGTAACCAACCAGCTCATTGACATTGCGGAGAAAGCCAGGCAGGAACAGGATTATACGGCCGACCTGAAAAGCATTGAGAACCGCCATTTTGATATGGTTCGAGCGCTACTGCCAGTGACTGCACAGAATCCGGTGTTTAGTAAGCTGACCATTTACTTCAACCAACTGGAGGATATTCTGCAATCGGTAGCGGTGCTGAAAGAGCTGAGTCCCCAAACCCGTGATCTTATCCTCAGCTTTGGGGAACGCTGCTCCACTTTTACGATCTCGCATATTGCCAAGCAGTACTTCAGAGATGTGCTGGCAGTAGATGGTTCGGAATACATAAAAACAGATGCAGCGTTTGGGAACGCCAGGGTGAATACCGGGCTTACGGAACTGCTGATCCAGGATTTCTACCGCAGTCATAAAGCTTGTTTATTGTTCGTGACTGGTTTCATATCCAGCACTGAAGACGGCCGTATAACCACCCTAGGCCGTGGCGGAAGTGACTATACAGCTTCCATCTGGGGTTCATCGCTTGCTGCGGAAGAGATCCAGATCTGGACCGATGTAAATGGCATGCTTACTGCCGATCCGCGGATCGTAGAAAAAGCTTTCTCGCTGAAGGAGTTGAGTTACACGGAAGCCATGGAGCTTTCGTATTTCGGTGCCAAAGTGGTTTACCCGCCAACCATGACGCCGGCATTCCTGAAAAAGATCCCCATTGTCATCAAAAACACTTTCAACCCCGAATTTGAGGGTACCTATATACGGCCTATTACACAACCTTCGGATCTGCCGATCAAAGGGATTTCATCCATCAACGATGTGACTATACTAAACTTATCAGGCAGCGGTATGGTGGGCAAATCAGGTTTTAGCGGCAGGCTGTTTTCATTGCTTTCGCGCGAGCAGATCAACGTGATCCTGATCACCCAATCTTCCTCTGAGCACAGCATTACTTTTGCGGTGAAACCAGAGGATGCTTTGAAGGCACTCAAGATGATCAACAAGGAATTTGAGCTGGAGCTGCAAACCAATAAGCTGGAGTACCCGAGTCTGGAGAGTAACCTTTCGGTGATTGCTATTGTAGGCGAAAACATGCGCCACACGCCTGGCATGAGTGCAAGGTTATTCAATGCGCTAGGCCGCAACGGGGTAAATGTGCGCGCCATTGCACAGGGCTCTTCGGAGTACAACATCTCCGTGATCCTGGCAAAGGATGATCTTTCAAAAGCGGTAAATGCGGTGCATGATGCTTTCTTTTCACAGCTTAAAAAGACCTTGCACGTGTTCTGCCTGGGTACCGGAAATATTGGTAAAACATTGTTCAGCCAGCTTTACAGCCAGATGCCTTATCTGGCACAACATAATGACCTGGAGGTAAAGGTGATGGGCATCAGCAACAGCCGCAAGATGCACCTGAGCATGGAAGGGCTGGACCTTTCCGCATGGGAGTCTACACTGGAAGAATATTCCGAGAAGGCTGATCTGCCACTTTTTGTCAAGCGCATGCGCGCGATGAACCTGCCGAACTGCGTGTTCGTGGACAATACCGCCAGTGAAGAACCCGTAGCCTTTTATGAGCAGGTGCTGAAATCCAGTATCTCTGTGGTGACCTGCAATAAGATCGGAAATTCCGGTGATTACAGCCAGTACCTGGCTTTTAAAAAGGCTGCAAGGACCTTTGGGGTGGATTTCTACTATGAGACCAATGTCGGTGCCGGACTGCCGATCATCAGAACCCTGCGGGACCTGATGCTTAGCGGGGATGAGATCAGCAGGATTGAGGCTATACTTTCTGGTACGATCTCTTATATTTTTAACAACTTCAAGGGCGACCGGAAGTTCCATGACGTGGTACGGGAAGCACAGGAAAAGGGTTTTACAGAGCCCGATCCACGTGATGACTTGAATGGAAAGGACTTTATGCGTAAGATGCTGATCCTGGCACGTGATGCCGGCTACCAGATGGAAGCAGCTGATGTGAGCATTGAAAACATGCTTCCGGCTTCTTGTATGGCAGCTACGTCAGTCGCAGAATTCTATACTGAACTTGAAAACAATGCCAGCTACTTTGAGCAGTTAAAAAATCAGGCGGAAGCGGAAGGGAAGGTGCTGCGCTATATCGGCAAGCTGGAAAACGGCAAGGTGGAAATTACCCTGCAGACCGTTGATGAAAGTCATCCTTTCTACATGATGTCGGGCAGTGATAACATCATCTCTTTCACCACCAACCGTTATGCACAACGCCCGATGGTGGTTAAAGGCCCTGGTGCAGGTGCAGAGGTCACTGCTGCGGGTGTATTTGCGGACATCATAAACATTGGCAAAAGATGAGTGCGTCGGTAAAGGTTTTTGCGCCCGCGACCGTGGCAAATGTGGTCTGCGGTTTTGATGTCCTGGGTTTCGCGATCAACGCGCCAGGTGATGAGGTGATCATGAGGAAGGTTGCCGCGCCAGGCATACGAATCACAAAGATATCCGGTGATGAAGGGCGACTGCCTCTGGATCCCCAAAAGAATACCGTGAGTGCCAGCGTGCAGCACTACCTGAATCACATAGGACAGCCCGACCTGGGGCTTGAAATTGAACTCCACAAGAAGATGCCTATTGGTAGCGGTTTGGGCTCCAGCTCTGCCAGTACGGTAGCTGGCTTATTCGCCATCAATACCCTGATGGATGGCTTGTTGAGCAATCACGACCTGATCCCTTTTGCGATGAAGGGGGAGGAACTGGCCTGTGGATACGGCCATGCGGATAATGTGGCACCAGCGCTGCTTGGCGGCTTTGTACTGATCAGAAGTTATGAACCGCTGGATATCCTGCGGCTCCCTTTTCCGGAAGAACTGTATGCCGCGGTGGTTTACCCGGAGGTAGACGTGCCAACCAAGGACGCGCGGGAGATGATACGCAGCAAAGTGCTGCTGAAAGATGCGGTAACGCAGATGGGGAATGTCGCCGGACTGGTTTCCGGGTTATTCCTGAAAGATTACGACCTGATTGGCAGGAGCATGCAGGATGTGCTGATCGAGCCGATCCGATCGATATTAATCCCTGACTTCTACCGCATGCGCGAACTGGCCCTGGCAAATGGGGCAATAAGCTTTGGCATCTCTGGCTCCGGCCCCTCTGTTTTTGCGCTGTGTAAAAGTTTGGAAACTGCGGAAAGTGTTACCGCCGTCTTGCAATCGCAATTAAAATCCAGTGGTATAAAAAGTCTGTCCTTCGTTTCCAAAGTGAACGACGCAGGACCGCAAGTCATCTCCTAATCCACCTCAAACATGAAACTATATAGTACCAATAATCAGGACCAGCTGGTCGACTTTAAAACTGCTGTTTTCAACAGTATGCCCCTGGACAAGGGCTTGTACATGCCTGTTGACATTCCCCAACTGGATGCGGCATTCCTTGACCGTATTGATCAGTATAGCCTGCAGGATATCGCCTTTGAAGTGGCTTCGGCCCTCATTGGTGATTCCATGCCTGCTACTGCATTGAAGTCCATCATAACAGATGCCCTATCTTTTGAGGCGCCGCTACAGCGGCTGGACAGTCACACGCAGGTGCTGGAGTTGTTTCACGGACCCTCCCTTGCTTTCAAAGATTTCGGCGCACGCTTCATGAGCCGGGTGATGTCGTACTTCCTGGAGGAAGGGGAGCAGATGCTCGATGTACTTGTAGCCACTTCCGGGGATACCGGCGGTGCGGTGGCGCTGGGCTTTCTGGGCGTACCAAACACACGGGTAACCATTCTTTTTCCCAAGGGTAAGGTGAGTGAGATCCAGGAGCTCCAGCTTTGTACCAACGGACAAAACATTCATGTGCTGGAGATTGATGGCACCTTTGATGATTGTCAGCGGCTGGTGAAGGAAGCTTTCGCGGATGCAGAATTAAATGCGCGTTTGCGCCTGACCTCTGCGAATTCGATCAACATCGCCAGGCTCATTCCACAGACGTTCTATTACTTCAATGCCTATGCTCAGCTGCGCAGGCAAGGCGTGGAGAAGATGGTGGTTGCCGTGCCCAGTGGTAATTTCGGGAACATCGCCGCGGGCCTGCTGGCGCAGCGCATGGGCCTTCCCGTAACGCAGTTTATCGCCGCAACGAACATCAATGATACCGTGCCGCGCTTTTTGGAAACTGGCGTGTATGAAACACGACCTTCTGTGCAGACCTACGCCAACGCCATGGATGTCGGTGCGCCAAGCAATTGGGTGCGCATTATGGAGTTGTTTAAAGGTGATTTGAATGCGCTGAAAGCTGTTCTTAACGGGTATCGCTTTACAGATGAAGAAACGATTTCAGCGATTAAAAAGCTTTGGGAGCAGCATGGCTATATCGCTTGTCCGCATACGGCGATTGCATGGCTGGCAACGCAGGCCTACCAGGCTGCACATCCTGGATCTGAGGCGGTAGGTGTCTTCTTATCTACAGCACATCCCTGCAAGTTCCCGGATGCATTACCACAGGAAGTTGCTTCCAAGATCGTAGTGCCAGAAGCGGTGAAAGGTTTGAAAAACAAACAGCGGCAAGCTACGGCCATGACCGTCGACTTCCCGCTGTTCAAGGAATATCTGCTTAATATGCCAAAAGCTTAAAATATGGCTTGTGCAATCTTTCTGGTGGGCTCCGGATTACTCATGGTGTAGAAATGCAGCACGGGTACGCCGAGCTCCATCAGTTCTTTGCATTGTGCGATCATCCACTCCACGCCAAGTTCTTTTACCGACGCTTCATTCTTGCAATCTGATATGGCTTCGCTTAGATCTTCCGGCAGGTCGATATGGAAGATTTTCGGTAAACTGATCAGCTGCTTCGATGAGGTAATTGGCTTCAGTCCAGGGATAATGGGTACGTTAATGCCGTTTTCGCGACAGCACTTTACAAACTCTACATACTTCTTGTTGTCGAAGAACATCTGTGTAACGATGAATTCTGCACCCATATCTACTTTTTGCTTCAGGTATTTGAAGTCAGTCTTCATATTTGGCGCTTCGAAGTGTTTCTCCGGATAGCCGGCAACACCTACACAGAACTCCGTCTTAAAAGCCGAGTGATCTTCGTAGAGATACTTCCCGTGGTTCATTTCGATCACCTGATTCAATAGCTCTGTAGCATAAGCGTGTCCTCCCGGGGTGGGCACGAAGTGTGCATCTGCGTGGCGCGCATCGCCTCGTAGTACGAGCACATTGTCAATACCAAGAAACTGAAGATCAATCAAAGCATTTTCAGTTTCCTCTTTGGTGAAACCACCGCAGATCAGGTGGGGTACAGCGTCAACTTTATAGCGGTTCATAATCGCCGCACAGATCGCCACCGTTCCCGGACGCTTGCGGTAGGTTAGCTTCTCCAGCAGTCCGCTGTCGTGCTGCTTGTAGATATAATCCTCCCGATGGTACGTTACATCAATGAAGGGTGGGTTAAACTCCATCAAAGGGTCAATTGCATTGTAAATGTCGTTGATGCTTTTCCCTTTGATGGGTGGAAGTAGTTCAAAAGAAAATAAAGTCTTGCCTGCGGCTTTGCTTATATGTTCGGTGATTTTCATGTACGTTTAGATGGTATGGTTA
This sequence comes from Pedobacter sp. NEAU-ZC8, assembly GCF_059278965.1. Taxonomy (NCBI): domain Bacteria; kingdom Pseudomonadati; phylum Bacteroidota; class Sphingobacteriia; order Sphingobacteriales; family Sphingobacteriaceae; genus Pedobacter; species Pedobacter sp. NEAU-ZC8. Next base: position 132,871 of record NZ_JCAJXC010000008.1, on the reverse strand, counting down.
GTAGGCTAAGTTTGGTCCGAGCCAGCGTTCTGCTTCTTCCAGCGACATGCCCTTGCGGACGGCATAGTCGGCTACCTGATCTTTGTCTATTTTCCCCAGGCCGAAGTACCTGGATTGCGGATGTGAGAAATAGAAGCCGCTCACGGCTGCGGTCGGGTACATCGCATAGCTTTCGGTGATCTTCAGGCCAATCTGTTGCTCGGCATCAAGTAACTCGAACAGCGTACCCTTTTCTGTATGATCTGGACAGGCCGGATAACCTGGCGCAGGGCGGATACCCACATATTTCTCTTTGATCAGTTCTTCATTGCTGAAAGCTTCCTCAGGAGCATAACCCCAGTATTCGGTACGTACCAGCTCATGCATCTTCTCAGCAAAGGCTTCGGCAAGCCTGTCTGCAAGTGCCTTCACCAGGATGCTGTTGTAATCATCATGGTTACGCTCGTATTCAGCAACCATTTCATCACAGCCGATACCTGCCGTTAAAGCAAAACCGCCGAAGTAATCTTCCACACCGGATTCCTGCGGTGCAATGAAGTCAGCTAGTGCATAGTATGGATCTCCAGCTACTTTCTCCCCTTGCTGACGTAAAGTATGGATAGTAACCGGTTGCCCGTTTACATCCAGTTGGATATCATCACCGATGGTGTTTGCCGGCCAGAAGCCGATCACCGCTTTCGCTTTCAGGCGCTTTTCAGCTACAATCTGCGCCAGCATGAGCTGCGCATCCGCATAAAGCTTCTTTGCAACATCACCTACGTAAGAATCATCAAAGATCTTCGGGAAGCTGCCTCTTAACTCCCAGGTATGGAAGAAAGGTGTCCAGTCGATATAAGGCACCAGTTCTTCCAGTGGGAAGTCCTGGATGATCTTCGTGCCCAGGAACTTTGGTTTAGGTGCGACCTTTGAAAGGTCGATCTGGTATTTATTTGCACGTGCCTCTTCAATGCTTTTGAAGCGCTTGTCGGAACGTTTATTTAAGTGTGCTATCCTTGCTTTTTCATATTCCGCACGGATGCCACTGACGTATTCGTCTTTCGATTGTGGGTTGAGCAAGGAGCTGCAAACCGTCACACTTCTGGATGCATCCAACACATGGATGGCAGGTCCGGAGTAGTGCGGTGCCACCTTTACGGCCACGTGGATCCTTGAGGTCGTTGCACCACCAATGATCAACGGAATGGTAAACCCTTCACGCTCCATCTCTTTCGCGAAATGCACCATTTCATCCAGAGAAGGAGTGATTAGTCCGCTGAGGCCAATGATGTCTGCATTGATCTCTCTGGCTTTCTTGATGATGTCCTGTGCAGGCACCATCACACCCATATCCACCACCTCGAAGTTGTTGCAGGCAAGTACTACGCCCACAATGTTCTTCCCGATGTCATGAACATCCCCTTTTACGGTAGCCATAAGCACCCTGCCCGCAGAAGAACTTTGGTTCTCATCAGGGTTGTCCAGCTTTTCCTGCTCTATAAAGGGCAGTAGATAGGCAACGGCTTTCTTCATTACGCGGGCAGACTTCACCACCTGCGGCAGGAACATCTTTCCGGCGCCAAACAGGTCGCCCACGATGTTCATACCGTCCATCAAAGGCCCTTCAATAACCTGGATGGGTTTAGCATATTGCTGACGAGCTTCTTCAACATCGTCATCCAGGTATTCTATAATACCTTTTACCAGGGCATGGGATAGTCTTTCTTCGACGGTACCTTTGCGCCAGGCTTCATCACGCACCACTTCCTTGCCTTTACTTTTAATCGTATCTGCATATTCCACCAGGCGCTCTGTGGCATCATCGCGACGGTTGAAAAGGACATCTTCCACCAGTTCCAATAGTACTGGAGGAATTTCTTCATACACCTCCAACATGCCCGCATTCACGATACCCATTGTCAGGCCAGCCTTGATGGCGTGGTACAAAAACGCGGAGTGCATCGCTTCACGCACGGTGTTGTTGCCGCGGAAAGAGAAAGAGATGTTGGAAACACCACCACTCACATGTGCATGCGGCAGGTTTTCCTTAATCCAACGGGTTGCGTTGATGAAGTCTACCGCATAGTTGTTGTGCTCTTCCAGGCCAGTACCCACGGTCAGAATGTTCGGGTCAAAGATGATGTCGGCGGGGTAGAAGCCCACTTCGTTCAGCAGGATGTCGTAGGAACGCTGACAGATCTCAATCCTGCGTTCCAGGTTGTCTGCCTGTCCTTGTTCATCGAAGGCCATCACCACCACAGCTGCGCCATACTGCATGATCTTCCTTGCACTCTCCTTAAACTTCTCTTCACCTTCCTTCAGGGAGATGGAGTTCACAATACCTTTTCCCTGGATACACTTCAAACCTGCTTCAATAACCGTCCATTTGGAGGAGTCGATCATGATGGGCAGTTTCGAGATGTCCGGTTCAGAGGCGATCAGATTAAGGAACTTGGTCATGGCAGCCTCCGAATCGATCATACCCTCATCCATGTTCACATCGATGATCTGGGCACCACCTTCCACCTGCTGGCGGGCTACACTAAGTGCTCCCTCATAATCACCTCCAAGGATCAACTTGGAGAATTTAGGCGAACCGGTAATGTTGGTCCGTTCGCCGATGTTTGCGAAGATACTCTCCGGGGTGATGGTAACAGGTTCCAGTCCGCTGAGACGCAGGTGCATGTCAATGGACGGAATCTTCCTTGGTTGTACATTTTTCGCTTTCCCGGCAATGCACTTGATGTGATCAGGCGTGGTGCCGCAGCAACCACCCACGATATTCACAAAGCGATGCTCAATGAAATCTTCCACGAAGTGTGCGGTTTCATGTGGCTGCTCGTCGTAGGCGCCGAACTCATTTGGTAAACCTGCATTCGGATAAGCAGAAATGTAGCAGCCTGCTTTTGCGGAAAGCTCTTCAATGTGCGGCCGCATTTCTTTCGCACCCAGGGCACAGTTAAAACCAATACTTAACGGTTTGGCATGCGCAACCGAGTTTAAGAATGCTTCTGCCGTTTGGCCAGATAGGGTCCGGCCGGAAGCATCCGTAATCGTGCCGGAGATCATGATCTCCAGTTTACGGCCTATTTCATGTTCATACTTTTTGATGGCCACGATGGCAGCCTTTGCATTCAGCGTATCAAAGATGGTTTCAATCAGAAGTACATCAGCACCGCCGTCAACCAGTCCACGTACCTGCTCGGTATAGGCGGCTTCCAGCTCGTCGAAGTAAATGGCGCGGAAACCAGGGTCATTCACATCGGGCGACATGGAAAGCGTGCGGTTTGTCGGGCCAATGGCCCCAGCCACAAAACTCCTGCGCTCCGGGTGTTCAGCCATAAACTCCCTTACGGTTTCCTTGGCAATTCTTGCACCTTCATAGCTCAGTTCGTAAGACAGGTCTTCCATCTGGTAATCGGCCATGGAGATCCGTTGTGTGCTGAAGGTATTGGTTTCTATGATATCGGCACCTGCTTTCAGGTACTCCAGATGGATCGCCTTGATGACATCAGGGCGTGTAAGGTTTAATAAATCGTTATTCCCTTTCAGGTCGCAAGGATGATCCTTGAACCTTTCTCCTCTGAAATCAGCTTCTGTAAGCTGGTAACGTTGGATCATGGTGCCCATAGCACCATCGATAATCAGTATGCGTTTTTCGAGTTCTTCTCTAATGCTCATTTCCTAGGTAATTAAGCATACCTGCTTCGCAGATCATTGCAAAGGCGTGTATACTAAAGGCTTAATCAAGATTCCGGGGTAGGATTCGAATCACTTATCTTTCTGTAGCCGCGATGAAATGGCTCCAGTAGAATGTAGCACCTTGTAAGCACAGGTTGCTAAGACTTCGCAGGGTCTGTCCCTCCATCTTTCTCTATAAGCAGCTACAAAAATGCAACAAAGAATACTATAAAACAAGAAAAATGGATTTTAGGCCAATTAAATTGTAAACGGCGTCCAACCAGTTGCTCTGCTCCAAATATTATTCTGAACCTGGTTGCTTCCCTTTGGATAGGAGCGTCTATCTTTACCTAAAATTACCAGCTATGAAAAACCTTAAATTTCTTTGTATAAATGTCCTTGCCTGTATGCTGTTTGTGGTAACAGCTAATGCGCAGGGCCTCAGCCTGAAAAAGCAGGTCTGGCCGGATAAACATCTGATGCAAACCAAGACTTTGGTCGACATTCTTCAGAATCCAAGGGCGGCGAAGCCGAACATTTACAACATCGGATTCGTGAGTAACATCCAGGGTGCAAAGAAACTTGCTGCGGCAAGTAAAGAAGAAGGGCTGGCACAGCTTAAATCCGAATTAAAGGATAAACCGAAGACCAGCCCGATTGTCATTTATTGTGGCTGTTGCCCCTTTGAGCATTGCCCGAATGTAAAGCCCGCTTTTAATATGCTGCAAAAGCTAGGCTATACCAATGCCAAGATCCTGAACCTTCCAACCAGCATCAAAGCCGATTGGACGGATAAAGGTTATCCTATGGCAAAATAGTTACAGGTTGTTGTAACTGCATTGACTTAAGAAATCCATGCCAGGCATGCCGATTGGTGCGCCTGGCGGCATTTCAGTAGCTTCAGGAGTTACAAACTTGTTGGGTTCCCGTTTAAATTCATCTATTTGCGACAGCGCGAACAGGTAGGTCGACTTATCCCTTGCATCAGCATTGGGCAGTTTGTTATTCATCCAGGTTTTAAGTTCTTCAAGTTCATACAAGGCCTGCCCGCGTACAACTTCAGAAGCTCTGGTATTCGCTGCAAGCATGATCAGGTATTTCAGCACCTGGTTATTCACCACGGTCTGTAGTTCTCCTTTATAGCCCTTTTCTTTTCCAGTCTTCCAGGTTTTTTCAACTAGCCGGTCAGCAACTTCTATAAAGCTTGGGTTCTTTTTGTCTCTGGCATTATACTCGATCAAGCGGCTCGCCCGTTCAGCATCCAGCAGGTAAGACAGCGTAGTACTGGCGGCTGATTCGGCTGCAGCGATCGGGTCGAATGTTGGTCCGGTATGTCCTTTAAACGTCTCTATGGAAGCCGGATAACCGGAAGGACGTGGTGGAATCTTTTGGATCAGCTGCTCAGGCAGCGCCAATGCATCGGGTGTAATGGTCGACATCAAGGACTCGAATGCCTGCCATTGCACTTTCGGGTCTACCATCCGTGTGGTTACTTGTCCGTCGTTCTTAACGGCGTGCGTGAAATACAAGCCACCTATGGACTTCGCTACCGCTTCGATCTGAAAGCGGTGCAGCAAATATGCCGGCACCAGAACTTCTTCCAGGGTTGACATGGGTTCACCATCACGGATTGCTTTTTCAGAAAAACGTTCCAGTACAGCCGCTCTGACGGTCATGATGTTCGTCATCTGGTCGATCGGATTTTCCCCATCATCCCACTGGTGCGAAGTCGGATGTGCATTGCCGCCAATATCCGGGATGTAAACGAAGCCCTGCGCAAGCGTTTCTTTCATGATCTGATCAAGGCCTTTCTCCTCTGCTGCGGCATCGTTGAATTGCGCATAACCCCACATGATGGCACGCTTATCCCAGCTGCCAATGCCAGAAGCATAAGCATTGGAAAGATCGACTGTACCATCTGGTCGCAGCGAGAACCTTGGATATGGGTAATCCATTACAGAACCACGTTCTTTCGGACTGGCGGCGAAGTTGTGGTTTAAGCCTAAGGTATGACCAATCTCGTGTGCTGACAGCTGCCTGATCCTGGCCAATGCAATTTCTTCCATTAAGCTAGGCACAGGTTTTCCAGTTTCATAAGGTTGCAGCAGTGCTTCTGCGATCAGGTAATCCTGGCGGTGGCGGTCGGAACCAAGCGTTACCACCCCTTTGATGATCTCGCCAGTACGTGGGTCGGTGTAAGAAGAGCCATAAGAAAATGCCCGCGTTGGGCTGCCAGATCTTGTAATCCAGTTCACCATGTTATACCGCATGTCCATCGGATCGGCACCTACAGGCAGCTCCTCGATCTGAAAGGCGTTTAGATATCCTGCAGCTTCGAAAGCCTGATTCCACCAGGCACCTCCATCGAGTAGTGCCTTCTTGATCGGCGCAGGAATACCACGGTCCACATAATAGCGGATGGGGTTAACCGCCTCACTTTTCGCCGCTGAAGGATCTTTCTTCTGCAGGCGGTGCCGGCGGATAAATCGCTTTACAATGGGCTCCGACATTGGTGCGGAGAAATCCATATAAGAAAACTGCTGAAAAGAAGAACGGCTGTCGAACTTTCGCGGTTTATAGCCGTCATCAGGCAAGGCCACAAAAGATTGATGCATATTCACCGTTACGGCGGTGGCGTCAGGTGCAAGGCTGCTTCGTCCGCCAGCAGTGCCGCCCGTGAAGGTTAACATGGCTTCAAACTCCGTATTCTTCGGGAAGTTCTTCGTATTATCCATAAACACCACCGAGCGGTTTTCGTCAAGCTTATACGAACTGCCATTTGAAACCGAGCGGCTACCGAAGGTGCCCGTTACACCCAGTCTTGCGGCAATACCTTGATTATCGCGGATGATAAAAGGAGTAAGGTCTACCAGGTATCTCCCGCCGCTGCTGGAAACCGGTGTAAAAGCGTAGGTTACGGACTTCGCGAAATTCTGTTCAACCGCTTTCACCTCATCCTTATTGTCACTAATTGCCCGGTAATTATAAACGGGCTCTACCATCAGGATCTTTGGCCCTGCTTTAATGAACTTCGCGATGGTTGCAGCAGCTTGTCCACGTTCCGGTCCGCCGTTACCTACACCAGAAGCCAGCGATCTGAAGTATAAAAACTCCTGATCCAGCTTGTCTATCTCCAGGTAAATTTTGCCTGACTTCTCCTCATGGTAAAAATTAAAGTAACCTTCGTACTTCTTAAGTTTAGATAAATCAGGCGAAACATTGCTTGAAGTTGATTTAGCGCCCGGAGCAGCAGCTTTCGTGGGCGGATCTTGTGCATAGATCAGATTGCTTAATGTAATTAGGCCTGCAAGGATTGTAAACTTTTTGGTCATAAGCGGATTTTGAAGGTTGACGGAATGAAATTTAACCTAAAATATGTTTTTTATCGACTTGTTTTAATAATAGATTAGATTTTTACCGTAACGATGCCGTGATATTATTGATCAGGCATAAAAAAACCGGAACAATTAAAGTGTTCCGGTTGTAATCAACTAAAATGCGCTTTGAATGGTGCTTAAATATTCAGGTTCTTTATCGTTTGCTCCTCTTTTAAAGCATCAACATTGTTTTTAGCTCCAAAATTGTCTTTCTTTTCATCAAAGTATTCCAAAATGGAACCAATGGTGTCCAAATTATCCGCAACACGCTGATGCATATCAGGAAGGTCTTGTTCAAGACGCTTATCGCCCAATTCGATATTGTCTACTTCTATTTTGCCTAGCTTTTGAATTAATGCTTGTTGTGAATTTTGCAAATCAATCAATTCATTTGCAATCTTCTGCATCAAGTCAAACTTTTTAATCGTATCCATATCCTTTGGTTTAAGTGTAGAAAATGAACTGTCCAATTACCAAGCCAAGAACTGCCTCATTAACAATTAATTACTACGCATAAGGGTTTGCTGCAGCGAAATGCTTTGTATTGACCGCCTTTGGTGAGCCAGATGATTGTCTATAAATAGGTTTGTTCAAGCTCCTTGCTCATTTCATCCAGCCTTGCCAAACGTGCTTTCTGCTTGCTGCCATCGCGAAAGGAAACGATAAGCAGAAACAGGGTAGTTAAACCCATGGCGGAGTATCTAAACACTGCAGTGCCCGGGCTTGTAATTTCCCAGATGTACATCATCACCGCTAGCCAGAGCAGTACCATATAGATCCAGATGTACTGACTGATGACCTTACGCTGCCAATTAATTTTCTTCAATTGATATGCTACAAAGTCATTGCTGCTAATTTCCAGATTATCTTTCTTAAAATCATAGCTCCTCCAGGCGATGGCTGCAAAAACGATCATCAACAGGCAGGTAGAAGCAAGGCTTAGCTTAAAGGCCAGCCCAAATTCCGCCTCAAACTTGATATACACCGTTACAATGGCGATCGTTGCGGCAAGGAACCCGAGGGACATGCAGAGGTTGGTACGATAAAGGCTGCTCTGGTACTTGTTCCACTTGGAGTCCAGGTTTCTTTTCAATTCATTCAGCTCCATTCCGGAGTTTACAGGCTGGGTTTGCCAGCTACTTTTTAGTTCTTCAAAGTTCATAATGCTGCGGTGTTGACATCAGTTTTAATAATCTACCTTTAATTCTGTTGATCTTGACTCCAACCAGATTTGCATTGTTCCCGGTGATTTCTGCAATATCTTTATAGCTTTTGTCTTCAAGTACCAGCGAAATAATCAGCCTGTCTGCCGGCTCAAGTTGATTAATGCAATACCTCAGGTGATCAAGCCTAACTTCAGATTCCTTTTTGTCTTCCATGGTATCCTCGTATGCTACAGGAAAAAAATCAGGGATTGGTTCATGCTGGTGGCGCTTGTTTTTCAGGTTAAAACTGATCGCGGTATTTACTGCAATCCGGTAAACCCAAGTGCTCACTTTTGCATGTCCTTTGAAATTCTTGATGCTTTTCCAGATCTGAAACAGGATCTCCTGATACAGATCATCGGCTAACGAGGCGTCATAAATGTATGCACGGCAAATGCGATAGATACTTGCGCGGTTCGATACGACTAATTTGGTAAAGGTTTCTTCGTCGGGCTTCTCCATATACGGTATTAGTAGGAGCAATCACTGCAATATTACAGGCCCTTAAGATAAATTTTTTAAATAGCATCAATGCTGCGGCGGAGGGCAGCAGCATTGATGCTTATAAACTTTGTGGAAGGACAACTTCGAATGCCGTGCCTTTGCCGGGAGCAGAGTTTACGCTGATCAGGCCATTCAAAGATTCCACCAGGTGGGATACCAGGCTCAGGCCAAAGCCATAACCTCTTTCACCTCCGGTGCCTATGGTCGTTTGTGCCTTTCCAGCGAGGACCTGCTGAATGACCGCTGTATCCAGACCCACGCCGGTGTCAGTTACCGTAATGGTTAATAATTTCTCCGTTGTACTCAGGCTTAAACCCAGATGAACGGAGACTTTTCCGCCTGCTGCGGTAAACTTGATGGCATTGGAAATTAGATTTCCTGCAATCTGCAACAGCTTGTTCTTTGAAAATGGGACGGACTCATGACCTGCATTCAGGCTGATTTCAAGATCAACGTTTTTGAATTTCGCCTGCGGCTGATAGAGTTTTTGAAGCTTGTCTTTAAATAAAGGTAAGTTGAACTCGTTTTCTGCCAGTGTTTGTACCTTTTCTTCGGATAGGATTTCATCTGCCAGGTCGAGCAGTGAACGTCCGCTCTTATTGATCATGTTTATATATTCCATGAATTCCGACACATCTCCCTTGGCACCCTGTTCTGCGATCAAGTCCGACAGTCCGATAATGCCCCCAAGTGGACCTCTGATATCATGCGCCGCCTTCTTTTTGGATGCATTGGATTCGTTGAGCTTTGCACGCAAAAGTTCAAGTGCCTGAATGGACTTCAGCCGCTTTACAACCGTCTGTGCGATGATTTCCAGCAACTCAATCTTTTCCGCACTTAAGGCTTTCACCTCTTTGTCCAAAACGCAAAGTGCGCCCACATTCAGGCCCGGCGACAGTTTTAACGGCATACCAAAGTAGTACCGTAGCCCCTCGGGACCTTTCACGTAGAACTTTGTACTAAAGCGCTCATCAAGCGTCAAATCCTGAACTTCAAAGGAAGTGTCTGACATGATCGTGTATTGGCAAACAGATTCCTCCCTGGGCATTTGCTCCAGTTCGATACCCTGGTTCGCAATGGTCCACTGCGTAAAGGAGTCAATGATGTTGATCAGGGAAATCTCCGTTCCGGTAACCTTGGTCGCCAGCAGGGTAAGATCCTTGAAATTGTCTTCGATATTGGTAAAGTCTAAATCAAAATTGGAAAGAGCAATAATTCTTTCCAGTTCATTATGAGGTATTGGGGACGAGTTATTTGCCATGCATATGTTTTGAACTTACCATAACGACCTTCTTGTCCTGGATATTATGTGCTGGCTTAGCTGAGATGTTCCCTGATGGTGCCAAGCAGTACGTGCAGGTCAAAAGGCTTATTTAGAAAAGCGTTTGCGCAAGACTCCTTACTCATGAGCTCTGCTGGTGCATGGGCCGACATCAGGATCACAGGAATTTGACCCGTTCGGGTGTTGTTTTTGATATAAGTACATACATTGATGCCGTTTCCGTCGGGTAGCATTACATCAATTAAAAAAAGATCTGGGCAGCTTTTCTCAAAAGCCATATTAAAATCCGCAACGGTTGGGAACAGGGAAACATTGTAACCTTCGTCTTGTAAAAAGTAGGTTAAAACGTATCCAATATCCTCGTTGTCTTCAATGATATAAATATCACTTTTACTCATAATGAGGTAGGTTAAGGACGGTTTATAGGGTACTGCAAAGTATCAACTTTCAGGGAATTATTAAAGGAAATTTTAAAAAAATGTTTAGTGGCGATAATAAATAAGTACATATACCGTTCGCGGAAATTCCTGGATAACATGTTTATTTTTGAGTATAAAATTTCGCCGATGAGATTACCTCTTGAACTGCTTGTAGCCAGTTTCCTTTTGCTTGGACTTAATAGGCCATTGCATGCACAAAATTATAAGTCAACTAATCTGGAGATTATCCGCCTGTCGGATCATGTCTTTCAACATATTTCTTACCTGAACACGAAGGATTTTGGAAAGGTGTCCTGCAACGGCATGATCGTGGTTGATGATCATGAGGCTCTGGTTTTTGATACACCAGCGGAAGATCAGGCTACACTGGAGCTGATCAACTGGATCAAAACGAACCTCAGCAGCAAAGTAAAAGCAGTAGTTGCCACGCATTTTCACGCAGACTGCCTGGGCGGCCTTGAGACTTTTCATGCTGCTGGCATTCCATCTTATGCACAGGTGCAGACGCTTGAATTTGCAAAACAAAAGCACTTTCCGGTTCCAAAGCATGGATTTAGGAGCTCGCAGGTACTCTCAGTGGGTGGCATGTCCGTCCAGGTAGGGTATTTTGGTGCCGGGCATACCCGCGATAATGTGGTCGCCTATGTGCCTTCAGAGAAGATCATGTTTGGCGGCTGCCTGATCAAGGAGATCGGCGCCAGTAAAGGTAACCTGGAAGATGCGGACGAAAGCGCCTGGCCCTCAACGGTACAGAAAGTCAAAGCCAGATATCCGGCAGCAAAGCTGATCATTCCGGGACATGGGAAAGTTGGTGGTGCTGAATTGCTGGATTATACCAGCAGCCTGTTTGAAAAGAAAGCAACAGCTAAATAATTGACAGCAGACGGCGCATTGCTTCAGCTTTCAGCCGGGGTTGACAGGCCCTTGATCCGGCTCGGGGCGAGTCAACCCCGGTTCGAGGGCGTATCAAGGCCGGGTTGAGGGCGAGTCAACCTACAGCCTATCTTGTCCTTGTCTTCTGTTCTACACCCTCATAAATGCACAATATGCTTTTCTTGTCTTAAAATAAATGCCATGGAAAAAAGAAACAATAAATATCACCTTACACTGGAGTTGAAACATTATGCAAATGGGGAGACTGAACCAGCTAAATCAATGGAAATTGATTTCAGCAATCACGATGAAGTGTTTGCGATTATCGAGAGAATACGGGAAAAAGATCCTTTTAAAGATCAGGAGCAGGCCACTGAATTTGCACTGGGTTTGAAGCTGTTCTCTGAAGTGATGATCAAGAACCGGAATAATCCACTTTTCGAGGAGCTTAAAGAGGCTTTCCCGCTGTTTATGAAACGCCTGAAAAGTTTATAGTCAGGCCTGCTGGATATCGGAATTCCTGTTCAAAACAAATTAGCAGGTATTTACCTTATGGTAGATACAAAGCAATAGTATGGACTTCGACTGGCATCGGATTTTTTTTAGCGATCAGGAATACGCCTTCTTCTGGGAGATACTTTTCCGGACTCCAATCATGTTTCTGGCGGTTGTAATCGTGCTCCGGTTTACTGGCAAGCGTGGTGTACAGCAGCTGTCGATCTTTGAGATGGTAATGATCATCACCCTGGGCTCTGCTGCGGGAGATTCCATGTTCTATGATGATGTAGGGATGTTGCATGCCCTGGCGGTCTTCGCGCTGGTATTGGCCGTTTACCGGCTTATCATCTGGCTCATCACTAAATTTGAATGGTTTGAATTCCTGATGGAAGGTAAGCCCATTTACATCATCCGCGAAGGCAAGATGTGCCTGGATGAGCTGAACTCCAAAGAGCTTGGATCGGATGAATTTCTAGGTGCACTTCGTGGGCAACATGTCGATCAGATGGGGCAGGTAAAATATGCGGTGCTGGAAGATACCGGCAGCTTGAGTGTGTTTTATTTTCCCGATGAGGAGGTGCTTCCAGGTTTGCCGATCCTGCCGGATGAATTTGAAAGCAAGAGCACAAAGATCTCAAAATCTGGTTTATATGCCTGTTCCAAATGTGCCCGGACCTATCATCTGGAGCCCGCGGTAGACGTGCCTTGTGAAACTTGTAAAAATATGGAATGGGTGGAAGCGGTTTACCGGAAAAGGGTAAGCTGATCCTCAGGTTTGAAAAGGAAAATACTTCAATGCATTGCGCAGATACTGCAAGGCCGTTGTGAGCTGGTTTTCCACGGTCCGTTTAGAGATGCTTAACTTTTCTGCAATCTCGTCATTAGAGAGCTGATTCGTCCTGCTGAGTGTGAATATCTCGCGGCAACGCTTTGGAAGTTTATCCAGCGAGCCTTGTAATGCAGTTTCCAGTTCCGCCGTATTGATGTTCTCGTCGCCCATGTTCTGACTCTGTCGGCCGTCGTTAAGTTCTGTATAGTCCTCCACATACACCAGGTTACTGGCTTTTCTGGTCTTCAAGGCCTTGAAAACATGGTACCTTGCAGCTGTGCTAAGGTAGGCGCTGAACTGCATGATTTCATATTCATGCCGTTTACGCCAAAGGTTCAAAAAGATGTCGTGTACAATCTGGGAGGAAGCATCCTCTTCTTTGAGGTAGGCGAATGCGGTGTTATAGATCAATGTCCAGTAGCGTTCAAACAGCGCATCAAAGGCCTTTTTGTCATCGAGACAAATGGCACTCCATAATTCTGCGTCTGTACGTTCGTTCAGGGGCATAAGGTTATAATTGGTCGAATAAACGTAAATAAAATATTTTAATAATCTATGTGTGTGCTGCGCTAAAAAAGGATCTGATAGTATATAACCAAATATAATATCATGACTCCAGAGGAGCTTTTTAGATTGCAGGAGAAGTATCTCGCCGGCTTATGCAGCGAAGAGGAAATTGCGTTGCTCAAGCAGCATGAGCATGACTTTCAATTGCTTGAACATCCCTGGCAACCTGAACAAGGCAATCAGGAACAGATAAAAAGCCGGATCCTGCAAAGTCTCCACCAGGAGATGGAGCAAAGCCCATCCAGGGCTAAAACATTCCGATATTACTATGCAGCAGCGGCAGTACTGCTTATCGGACTGTTCGCTGTTTTCTTCGCTCTGCAGCCAAAACCACAGGTGGATCTTCTAGCGAAACAATCTAAAGCTGGCCCGGCTGCAATTGTAAAACCAGGATCAACAAAAGCGACCTTAACTTTATCTAATGGTACGGTGATAAACCTTGACGACGTTCAAAATGGCGTCATTTCTGAACAAGGAAATGTTACGGTTGGTAAAACGGCGGAGGGTAAACTCATCTATCAGGTGAAGCCAGCTACAGGCCAGGCGCTGGTTTACAACACCATCAGTACACCCCGTGGCGGCGAGTACCAGGTGGTACTTCCAGACGGCACCCATGTTTGGCTAAATGCCGCATCTACACTGCGCTTCCCATCGGTTTTTTCGGCTGCGGAAAGAAAAGTAGAGCTAAAAGGGGAGGCTTATTTCGAAGTCGCCAGGAACAAGCAAAAACCATTTAAAGTAACGGTCAATAATATGGGCATTGAAGTGCTGGGTACGCATTTCAATGTCAATGCTTATGACGATGAAGCGCAGATCAAAACCACTTTGCTGGAGGGCGCTGTGCGTCTGAGTGCCGGCAATAATCATCAAATGCTTAAACCCGGTCAACAAGCACGCTTAGGTAAACAGTCGGACTTCAGCATTGCTGAAGTAAACGTAGAAGAAGCGATTGCCTGGAAGAAGGGCTATTTCATTTTCGATAACGAGAACATTGAGAGTATTATGCGAAAGGTTTCGCGCTGGTATGACGTGGACGTTACTTATCAGGGCAAAATGGATCAGGGTCGCTACGGCGGTACTGTTTCCCGCTTTGACAGCGTAGAAGGCGTGTTAAAATCTTTGGAGCTAACTGGATCCGTTCATTTCAGAATGGAAGGAAGGAGGATTGTCGTGATGCCATAAGTACAAGACAAACCAAACGCTCATGCAATTCGCATACTAATAACAACCAAATATTAAACTCAATATAATGAATAAGGATAGAAAATCTTTAAAGTACCTGATGGTGATGAAACTTTTACTTGTATTTGTTTTGTCGACCATCTTTCAGGTTAACGCTGCCACCTATGGCCAGAATGTGACCTTAAATATTAAAAATGCCTCACTAAAGGAGGTGCTTGACGTGCTTCGTAAACAAACGGGTTACCACTTCCTTTATAGGACGGAAATGCTGAACCAGACCCGTCAGCTGAGCATTAACGTTACCAATGAACCATTAACCAAAGTTTTAGAGCTTTGCTTCGAAGGTCAGCCATTGACCTATTCCATCAACGAGAAAACGATTGTTTTACGTGAAAGACCTGTTTCTCCAATCAAGAGCGTGCAACAAGCCCGGATCACAGGAACCGTGACTGATGCTACAGGTTTAGCCATGCCGGGCGTAGGTATCAAAGTAAAAGGTACGAGCACGACCGCGGTAACCGATACGGAGGGTAAGTATGTGGTGAATGCCGGTGGAAACATCACCCTTGTATTTTCTTATGTGGGTTATGAAACCCAGGAAGTAGCGGCAAACGGGCGTACAACCATCAACATCACCCTTGCTGAAAGTCAGGCAGAGCTGAGTGAAGTTGTGGTGATCGGTTATGGTACGGTTCGCCGCAAGGATCTTACCGGTTCTGTAGCTTCTGTGAAAGGTGCGGACATCAAAGCCCAGGGCGTTAGTGATGTTACCCGTTCTCTGCAGGGCAGGATGCCGGGTGTATCGATCGAATCTGCGGGCGGTGATCCAGGTGCTGGAACAAGGATCCTGATCCGTGGGGTAGGTTCATTGAATAATGCTACACCACTTTACATTGTGGATGGGGTGCAGGTAGCGAACATCAATAACCTGAACCAGACCGACATCGAGTCTGTAGACGTGTTAAAAGACGCTTCCGCAGCCGCGATCTATGGATCAAGAGCTGCAAACGGTGTGGTATTGGTGACCACGAAATCCGGTAAAAGTGGTGCTCCGGTTGTGCAGTTGACGGCCAACGTTGGTGTACAAAGTAAAGCCAGCAACATTGATGTGCTGAATGCACAGGAATGGGCTACCGTGCACAATCAGGCACATGCGAATGCAGGTTTAACACCGCTGGAGCTGGCGGCTAATCCAGCAGCCTTAGGCGTTGGAACTGACTGGCAAGATGCCATCTTCCGCGCTGCACCTATTCAGCAGTATAACCTCTTGGTTAGTGGTGGTAGTGAGGCCAGCAAGTACAGTGTGTCTGGTGGTTATAATGACCAGCAGGGTATCGTAGATGTAACCGGCTATAAACGCTATAACCTTCGTGTGAAAACAGAAACCACCAAGGGTAGACTGAAATTTGGGGAAACGGTATTGTTATCGAGGGAAAAATTCGTGAACATGCCAGCTGGCTGGGGTGGACAAGGTGGTAACCCGGTGGGATCTGCCATCAAAATGATTCCTGCTTTTAAAATCTATAATCCTGAACTGATCGGTGGCTATGACGGTGCATTTGGTTCTGTTGTAAACATCGCCAACCCCGTAGCACAGCTGAATCTGGAAGATATCACCCGTGAAAATACGAGCATTCTGGCAAATGCCTTCGGGGAGCTTACCATCATCGAAGGTTTAAAGTACCGCTTGAATCTTGGTTATACCAATGTTTTTAACAGCAACTATGATTATCACAGACGCTATCAGGTAGGCGCATTGTTTACCCACCCAACCAACGACATCAGCCTAAGCAAAGACCAAAATGTGCTGTTGTTGTTGGAGAATACATTGAACTACGACAAGGTATTCGGAAAACACAGCATTCAGGCATTGGCAGGATATACCTACCAAAGCAATAACTATAATTACACCAGTACAGCACGTACGGACCTGCCAGATGGTATCGATCAGATTGATGCAGGTGCCGGTATTGCAACCAACTCCGGTAACCGACTTGAAAACAACTTGATCTCGCTGTTGGGACGTGTGATCTATTCTTATGATGATCGCTATCTTTTAACGGCAAGTTTCAGACGTGATGGTTCCTCAAGATTTGGTGCAAACAACCGTTATGGTAATTTCCCTTCTGTGGCTTTGGGCTGGAACATCATGAATGAAAGCTTCTTTGAACCGCTGGAGAAAACCTTCTCAAACCTGAAACTAAGAGCCAGTTATGGTGTATTGGGTAACCAGGAGATCGGTGATTACCAGTACAACGCTGCGGTGGCATCCAACGTTAACTATGTTGTCGGTAACGCGCAGCAAAGATGGTTCGGTTCCATTCAAACCGCTTTTGCTTCTCCAAACATCAAATGGGAAACTACAAAAACCATGAATATTGGTGTTGACGCGGGTTTCTTTGGCAACAAGTTGAATTTAACGGCCGACTATTTCGTTAAGAAAACTACTGACGTTCTGTTGAACGTACCGATCCCGGGATCTGCAGGTTCTGTATCGAACCCGGTTGTAAATGCCGGTACGCTTCGTAATAATGGTGTGGAGATTGGCCTGAACTATGGAAATACGGTAGGCAAATTGAACTACAACGTATTCGGAACGATCAGTGCGGTGCGCAATAAAGTGATTGAACTTGGAACAGGTTCGCAGCAAATCTTCGGCGGTCAGCCAAACCACCACGGTGCTACCAGTACCTTAACGGAAGCTGGTGGCTCTATCGGTTCCTTCTACCTGATCCAGGCGCTGGGCATCTTCAATTCACAGGAAGAGATCAACGCTTATGCTAAAGACGGACAGTTGATCCAGCCAAATGCGGCGCCAGGTGACGTAAAGTTCTTTGATAAAAACGGCGACGGACAGATCAATAACCTTGACCGTGTAAACCTTGGTAGCCCCTTCCCAGATTTTGAGTATGGCTTAGGGTTTAATGCGAACATGCACAACTTTGACCTTGCTGTATTCTTCCAGGGATCACAAGGCAACAAGATTTACAATGGTCTGGCACAGGATCTACAGAGTACAAACCTGCAGATGAACTATGCAAAATCTACCCTAAACGCATGGACACCGACCAATCAGTCGAACATTCCGAGAGTAGTAGCGAATGACCCGAACTTAAACAGTCAGACTTCTTCGCGCTTTTTAGAAGATGGCTCTTATTTCCGGATGAAAACGGTACAGCTGGGTTATACCTTGAAAGATGATTTCGCAAAGAAATTAAAGATCAGTTCTTTCCGTACTTATGTGAGTGCAGATAACCTTTTCACCATCACCAATTACAGCGGCTTTAACCCGGATCTGGGTAGAACAGGTTCTATTTTCGATAGGGGTGTGGATTATGGTCACGTAGCTTATCCTTTGGCAAGAACCATTTCCTTAGGCATTCAGTTAACCTTGTAAAATCAACCTTAAATCAAAAAATCATGAAGAAAATATATATAGCTTTTTGTTTCGCCGCGCTGCTTGGCGGATGTAAGAAAAGTGAATTGGAGTTAATTAACCCGAATCAGATCGTTTCGGAAACCTACTGGAAAACGGAAACCGATATACATAGTGCATTCGCGGCAACCTATGGCTTATTGCGAAATGTAGATGGTGGTTTCTGGGGTGTGCGCGGAATAGAACTGGGTAACGGTCGTGGTGATGACTTCTTTATCCGGAACGACGTTGCGGATCTTTATCGCTTATCAACCTTTACCAATAATGCAGATAATGGTACAGCAAATTCACTCTGGAACTACGCTTACCGTGGTATTTTCCGCGCTAACCAAATTCTGGAGAATGTAGGCAGGGTGCCATTGGATGACGCCAAGATGAAGGCCTATATTGCCGAGGCGAAGTTCCTGAGGGGATTGAACTACTTTATCCTGGCGATCAACTTCGGTGATGTGCCTTTGATCTTGTCTGTTCCTAAAGATGAAACCGAGTACGCCAGGCCGAAAGCTGCTGAAGCAGATGTCTGGAAACAGATCATTGCCGACTTTACGGAAGCGGGGGTGGATCTACCAACATCTTACGGAGCGGAATGGGTTGGCCGTGCCACCAAAGGTGCTGCACTTGGCTACCTGGGTAAAGCATACCTTTTTACGAAGGATTATGCGAATGCGGAAACCACCTTGCGCCAGGTAACTGGTATGGGCTATTCCTTGATGCCGAACTATGAAGACAACTTCTTGGTAACGAAGGAAAACAATGCGGAGTCATTGTTTGAGATCCAACTTGGTGACGTTGGTGGAACCAACGCCTGGGGCGGCGAGAATGCAAGTGGTGCTCTAGGCGTTACGACGGCACAAGAGTTTGCACCGTCGGAAGTTGGTGGCTGGTTTGAGGCCGGACCAACAGACAAGTTGTTCAACGAGTTCCAAAAGGAACGGACCACCGATGGTGAGTTGGATCCAAGGATGTACGCGACATTGATCTGGGACTATCCTGGAGCGACGTTCTACAGAAAACCATTCAGTGATTTCAAGCTGCCATTCGGTTTCAAATCTCTGTTTAAGAAGTATCAGAACTATACCCAGGCGAATGAACTAGCAGGTGCCAGCGGTGCGTCTAACTATACTTCCAGCAATAACGAAAGAGCACTGCGTTATGCAGATGTACTGTTGATGCTTGCTGAGGCGGTAACGATGCAAGGCAGGCCAGCGGATGCTTACCAGTATGTGAACCAGATCCGTACCCGTGCGAAGCTTGCTGCACTGCCCGCTGGTTATGATCAGGCGCAGATGATGAATGAGATTGTACACCAGCGTATGATTGAGTTTGCACGTGAAAATCACCGTTTCTATGATCTTAAACGTTGGGGATTACTTCAGCAGGAGATCAGCAACAGCGACAAGGTTGGTAAGCAGTTCTTTGTTCCAGGGAAACATGATTACTTCCCGGTTCCGCAGAACGAGATCAACACTAATCCACTAATGACACAGAACAGCAACTGGTAAATCTTCCAGGCTGGTATATCAAAAGGCTTTCAGGTAACTGGAAGCCTTTTGTTTTAAATCAGCAAAAACTTGTACATTAAGCTTTATTTTTGCGTATGGTTGATATTTGTTGCGTAGGACACATTACGTCTGATAAAGTAGTTACCTCAAACTCCACGATGTATATGCCGGGTGGCACTGCTTATTACTTTTCCTTCCCCTTTGCAAATCTTGATGTAAAGTATTTGTTGGTCACTGCACTGGCACAAGTGGATTTACGCTATGTGGAAACGCTTCAGGAGCAGGGCATTGAGGTGCAGGTACAGGACAGTAAGCATACCGTGTGTTTCGAGAATGTTTACGAAGAGAATACCGACTTCAGAACGCAGTTTGTTTCTCAGGAAGCAGATGCATTTACGGAAGAAGCGTTGCTTGAGGTAGAGGCGAAGATCTTTCACCTTGGACCCTTATTGGCAGGTGACATATCCGTTTCGCTGATCAAAGCGCTGGCGACAAAAGGACGGGTAAGCATGGATGTTCAGGGCTATTTGCGATTGGTAAAAGACGGCAAGGTTTATGGCACCGACTGGGCTGAAAAGCAACAAGCATTGGCTTATGTCGATATTCTGAAGGCAGATGAAACGGAGCTGAGAACACTGACAGGTGTTGAGGATATCCGCGAAGCAGCCGCTTTGGTGGCTTCCTGGGGCGTTAAAGAAGTGGTGATTACAAATGGCAGTCAGGGGTCGATGATCTACAGCGCCGGTGAGTTTTACCCTGTTCCCGCATTTCCACCAGCAAATCTGGTTGATGCCACAGGCTGCGGGGATACGTATATGGCCGGTTATCTCTATCAGCGTATTAAAGGTGCAGATGAGTTGCAGGCCGGGTGTTTTGCTGCGGCATTGGCAACAAGGAAGTTGGAATCAGCAGGACCATTTAAAGGGGTTATTGAAGACGTGCTTGCCTTACTTGATTAATTGTTTGAAGATCATTATCTTGTATCATTAACGTTCAACTGATGACAGATAAGTACTTTATTCTAAAAGCATTGATTGTAGGCTTTGCTTTCTTCTTTTTTCGCTATTCCTTTTATCTTACCAATGGTCCAACAGAAAAGAGAAAATACCTGGGGCTGCTTTCTTTAGTTTTAGTAGGCATCGGCGGGTATTTCGTTTATCTTAAATCAACGTAACACTAAATTATAACCAGTTTTTTAGTAGTTCGGCAAATCCTTCTTTGTACTGTTCCGTAACGGGGATTATCGTTTGTCCAATTTGTACAGAATTCTTGGTTAGCGACTTAATGTGTTCAACACCGACAATGAAGGAACGGTGAATCCTCAGGAAAGCAGGCGTAGCAAGCTTTTCTTCCAGGCTTTTCAGGCTGGTTAAGGTGAGTAGGGGCTTATCTTCTCCTTTTAAAAATAGTTTCACATAATCTTTTAATCCTTCGATGTACAGGATATCTGCCGTGTCAACCTTTTGCAGTTGATAATCCACCTTCAGGTATAAGTATTTCTTTTCAGAGACCGCAAGTGGCAGGTTTGCAGGTAGCGGATTCAAGCTATGCTCCAGCATGATGAAATAATCGTATGCCTTGGTCGCAGCTCTCGAAAAATCCACGAAACTGAATGGCTTAAGCAGGTAATCCAAGGCGTCGACTTTGAAGCCTTCCAATGCGTATTGATCGTAAGCTGTTGTAAATACAATTCTTAAATGCTTCTTTCTGCCCGTTTGTTCAACAATACGGGCGAGCTCGATCCCGCTCAGATCCGCCATACGGATATCCAGAAAGATAAGCTGTATATCTGGGTTTTCGTGTATCGCCTTTAATCCCTCGACACCATTGCTGTACGCGGCTACCAGGTTTAAAAAAGGGGTTTTTTCCACATAGGAGCTGATCAGGCTTAAGGCAAATGGCTCATCGTCTACAGCGATACAATTGATTTTCATCTTTTAGGAATGATGTTATTTGATCAGGATCTTCCCTTATGCAAAGGATCGTTTAACTGAAATCCAAAGTTAGCATAACGGTGTATTCTTTGGTGCTGGTATTGTTGTCAACCGCTAAAGTATGTTTCCCTGGGTAAAGCAGATCCAGCCTTCTTTTGGTATTGATCAGGCCGATGCCATTGCTTTCTTCCAGGTGTTCACGTGCCTCAAAGGTAGAGTTCTTAATTTCTATTTTAACGGTATTGTTCAACTGCCGGATGTCTATGTAGACATAACTCGGATGGAGACTGCTGATACCATGTTTAAAAGCATTTTCAATGAAAGGTAGCAACAACATTGGAGCAACCTCGTAGTTCTTCATATTGGCTTGCTTTTCAAAGATCACCTGCACCTCACCGGATAGCCGCAGCTTCATTAGCTTGATATAATCTTCCACAAACTTCACTTCGTTTTCCAGGCTGGTGAGGTCATTTTTAGTATCGTAGATCACGTAGCGCATCATGTGCGACAGGGTATAGATGGCATCTTTGGCGGCGTTGGTATTACTATCCGTTAAGGCGTAAATAGTATGCAAGGTGTTGAAAAAGAAGTGTGGATTGATCTGCGACTTCAGGAAGGATAGTTCGGAATTGATCTTATCTTTTTCTGTTGCCTGAAAGGCAAGCTGATCATGCTGCATTTTCTTCGAGAGTGCAATAACGGTACTTACGCCATAGATCACCATGGCCATAATGATGGTGATGTAGGTCGCTGAATGATCCTGCTTTTCCGCAGACTTGTGCATCTTCGGGCCGAAGATCTTCTCCATGGCCTCAGGAACGCCTAAAAAGCTGTCCAGCCAATGGTTCAGGAATACGGTAGCGAACAAGGTTGCGATAACAAGAATGACGAAAATCCCTGTACGGTGATTGTAAAGCAGCCGCGGGGTGAAGATGAAATAGTTAGCATAGAACAGTCCTGCCCACATCAGGTTGATCAGCACTTGTTTGATCCAGAATTCAATTGGTAAACGGATGGGCCAGGTAAGTGGAAAGAAGATCAGCACCAGCAATGCCGCCACAATGAAATAGTGGACGGAGGGGAGTTTTTTGCTGATACCGGTAAACGCTGTTGTCATGATAACAAAGATGAAAGATTATCATCAGATATGGTTCAGCGCTCGTCGATCCAAATGGCCGCTCTGTCTATTTTTTATGCCTAACCATCTATAAGGCAATTTAGCATAGCGGTAAATTGCTTGTTTTGCGGTAAATCATAATGATTATGAAGATGAATGCTTACAAACTTTCGAAGTTCCTAAGGGCAAGTTCCAGAAGCGGACTTGTTCTGCTTATATTATTTTTTGCGGTTAGTTGGGCCGGCTCGGTTCAGGCCCAGGTGCCTGGAGCGGGCCAGCCGGCTGCAGCAGCGGCAGGTGGCAGCGTAAGTGGTACGGTGATCGACTCCATCAGTAAGAAACCAGTGGATTATGCCACCGTGAGTTTGTTTAAAGCTGGTTCGACAACACCATTCAGCGGCGGTATCAGCGATGATAAAGGCGCGTTTAAAATCGGCAATGTACCTGCGGGTACCTACCGCGTTCAGGTAAACTATATCGGCTATAATGTGAAGAACATTTCCGGGGTGGTTCTAGCGCCAGGAAAGCAGGATAGAAACCTTGGGCGTATCGTTATTGCACCAAGTGCCAACCTGCTGGAAGCGGTACAGATCACCGGTCAGGCGGCCTTAATCGAGAACAAGATTGATAAACTTGTTTTTAACGCCGAGAAAGATGTGACCAGCACCGGCGGCAATGCTTCGGATATCTTGCGTAAGGTACCCATGGTTTCGGTGGATATGGACGGCAACGTTGCACTTCGCGGCAGCCAGAACGTGAGGATCCTGATCAATGGTAAACCATCCGGTGCATTAACCACGAATGCTGCGGATGTACTGCGCTCCATGCCTTCTGATCAGATCAAGAATGTAGAGGTGATCACCTCGCCTTCGGCGAAATATGATGCAGAAGGTTCTGCGGGTATCATCAACATCATCACCAAGAAAAAAGAGGTTTCAGGTGTGAGTGGCTCGGTGAATGCCGGCATTGGCACGCGTCAGAATAACCAGAATGCCAACATTAACTTCAACAAGAACAAGTTGAGCATCACAGCCAATGTAGGTTATAATACCGGCTGGCCACAGACCACCTATTCATCATTTGAAAGTTCAAACAGCTTGTTGAACACCGAATCTTCGTCCAATGGAGAGAGCACTTCCAACCGCCACTTTTTAAGCGGTTCGGCTTCCCTGGGCTATGAGTTTAACGATAATAACAGCTTTTCTTCATCCTTCAGCAGACGTGGCGGTGCGTTCAAGAATGATGGTTCTTCGGTTAACAGTAACTTTTCTCCGGCACAAGGTCTGATCAATTATACTGCGCAAACCAGAAATGAAAATGCCTTTTCTAACTTCGACTGGAACAATGATTTCACCCATAAATTCAAGCGTGAAGGTGAGGAGATCAGTATTGCAGCCCAGTGGACCCATGGTACCTCAGATGTGGATTACGCTACAGAGTATTCTGCTTTTACGCAGAATCAACAGGCCTTAAATGCTGGAAAGAACAATGAGTACACCGTGCAGCTGGACTATGTAGTGCCCATAAACAAGATGTTTAAATTGGAAGCCGGTGCAAAGACCATCATTCGTGAGATAACGAGCGACTACGACTTCTTTAATCCAAATGAAGCAGGACAATATGTCCTTAATCCAATCACTTCCAATGCTTATGACTATGGTCAGGATGTTTACTCCGGCTATGGATTGTTGACGACGAGTCTTAGCAGCGGGTACACCATCATGGCAGGTGCACGTGTAGAAAATACAAGTATTGATGGCCGGTCTGGAAATACATCCAATGGTTTACAGCCTTTTCAGAACGACTACCTGAACTTTGTGCCCAGCCTTATTATTTCTAAGGCCTTAACGCCGACACAAACGGTGAAGCTGAGCTACAGTAAGCGTATTCAACGCCCAAGTTTACAGTTCCTGAACCCCTTCCGCAATACCAGTGACCCTTTGAATCAGAGTCAGGGTAACCCGGAGCTTTCTCCGGAGATCGGGCAGACCATAGAATTCAACTATTCTACCTTCGTGAAATCGTCTGTGATTAATGCTTCGGTGTATTACCGCAAAACTGAAGACATCATTGAAAGTGTGGTGAGCACTGTTCCGTTTACAACAGTGGACAATGCCGGGAATGAAGTTACCCGTGATATCTCTTTAACGAGCTTTCAGAATGTTGGAAATAACAATTCCATCGGATCAAGTCTGTTCGGTTCCGTACAACTTTGGAAAGCACTTACGCTTAGAGGGAATATCAATGCGTTTACGTACAAGCCGCAGATTATCAATAGCTTGCAGCAAGGTGAACAGTCGACCTACATCCAGTACAATGCCTTCGTAAGTGCAACGGTAAAGATAAAGCCTACCCTTAGTGCAGAAACCTTCCTGATGCAGAACTCGGCACGAAGGACCTTCCAGGGTACGAATCCGGCATTCAACCTTTGGGTGATCGGAATTAAGCAGGAAGTCATGAATAAGCGTGGTACCATTGGTTTAAACATCACACAGCCAACTAAGGACTACAAAGATTTCGAATCTAAGATCAATAGTGGACCCCTAACGCAGCGCAGCAAGTTCTCGGTACCATTCCGCTCATTCGGAATTAACTTTGCATACAACTTCGGAAAGATGAATTTCGGTGCACAGCCGCCAAGAAAGAAACGTGGCGTAACCAACGATGACCTTTTACAGGGTGACGCAAACGGACAAGCTGGTGCTGGAGCAGGTGGACAAAGATAACTTGAATTGATGCGCTGATTTACTCGTACTTCAGCGCATCTACTGGGTTAGCTTTAGCTGTCTTGTACGCTTGTACACTCAAGGTTAGCAGGGCAATGGTTAAGGTGCCCAGGGCAGCAACTGGAATGATCCACCAGCTGATATCTGTACGGAATTCGAAGTTGGTTAACCATTTGTTCATTACAAGATAACTGATTGGAACGGCGATACAGATGGCTAATAAGATCAATTTCAGGAAAGAAATAGACAACAGCTGCATCAAGCTGCCCAGGGATGCACCAAGGACCTTTCTGACCCCAAATTCCTTTGTGCGCTGCTCGGCGCTGAATGCAACTAAGCCAAATAGTCCGATGCAGGAAACGAAGATTGCCAATCCTCCGAAAAGGTTCGAAAGCACACCAAGGGTTTTTTCCTTTTGCAGCAGCTGGTCAAAAGATGTACTTGCAAAACTTAGTTCTACCGGATAAGCCGGATTGATTTCTTTTGTGATCCTTTCTATGGTTGCTATACTTTCCTGCAGGTTCTGCGCTGGATTCAGACGCATGGTAATGCTGCGTGCAGCCCTGCTAAAGTAGATGATCATTGGATTGCTCGACTTGTACGGAGAATCCCAGGCATAGTCTTCAAAAACCCCAATGATATTTACCCTATAGCCATCAAACTTCAGGGTTTTTCCGATCGGCTCATTCATGTTCATGATTTTAGCTGCTGCACTGCTGATCAGTACAGCTGTTGTGTCTGAGGCATATTGTTCGGAGAAATCCCTTCCTTTTAAAAGCTTTAGCCCTGAGGTTTTGATGAAATCGTAAGCCGTGCCGACACGATTAAACATGATACTATTTTCCGCAGGCGTAATGCCGGGCCATTGCAGCCCATTGAAGTTCTCGCCGTGGTGGATCAAGCTAACGGTTGTTTTAGCTACTGCAGTTACGGCGCCGGAATTGATCAACTTAGATTTTAACAGGTCGAAACGGCTATCGAGCTTGCCTTCATAAGGCATTTCAACGAGCGCATTCACATCTATTCCTACCGGTTTATTCTTAATAAATTGAATTTGTTTATAGATCACCAGCGTTGAGATCATGAGCATGACTGCAAAACAGAACTGGGTTACAATGAGCACTTGCCTTAAGCTGAAGCGAAACATTCGACGGGTACTTACTCTTCTTTTAAATACTTCTATTGGATTGAAGGACGATAAATATAAAGCAGGATAACTGCCGGCGATGAGGCCAGTAATGAGTACCGTGCCGAGGATGACCAGCCAGGTCTTATAGTCGAAGAAGGAGATGTCGAGTTTAAGGTTAAGCAAGTTGCCGAATGCCGGAAGAAAGGCTTCTACGAGTGCAATGGCGATGAAAACACTTACGGCAGTGAGTACAATTGACTCGGTCAAAAACTGTACGACTAGGGTGCTGCGGGTGGCGCCAATAGTTTTCTTGATCCCCACCTCTTTGGCTCTTTTCTCTGATTTAGCCGTGGCCATATTCATAAAGTTGATGCAGGCAATTAACAGGATGCCTAAGGCAAGTCCGGTAAAGAGCCAAACCTGGCCGATGTCGCCGCCTACACTTTTGCCGTTTTCGAATTTGCCATATAGATGCAACTTGCTAAGTGGATATAGAAAGAATGGGGTACGTTTCCAATCCGTTTGCTTTTTGATTACCTGGTCCACTTTCTGATTTACATGCGTTAAATCGGCATCAGGGTCAAGTCGTATCAACGTTATAAAACTATAGTTATCCCAGTTTAGATTTTCGGCCCCGGTATCGTACAGTTTATAATCTGACCATGGTAACAGGTAGTCGAAGCGGTTGGAGCTGTTTTCGGGCATATCTTTGATAACTCCGGTGACCTTAAATTCTAACTGATCCTGCAGGCGCAAGGCTTTGTTTAGCACATCTGTACTGCCGAATAGGGTTCTTGCCATCTGTTCGGTAAGTATAATTGATCCCGGTTTTACTAATGCGGTGTTGCGGCTGCCGGCGATAAACTGGAAATCAAAGATGTCCATGATCGCTGCATCTGCGAACTTAGCCTTTTTCTTAAAGCTGTTTTCGCCATTTGCAATCAGCATCACTTTGTCATAGCTTATCCGGGCAACCTGTTTAATTTCAGGTATGCCGCTGGCCAGGGCTGTGGCAAGTGCAGTGGGCGTGCCGTCAAAGGTGGCGATGTCCTTACCGAAATCGTCTGTAATGTGAGTCATTACAACATGCACATCTTTGTGGTGCCTCGAATGCTTATCAAAGTTCCATTCGTAGTTTACATAAATCAGCAACATCAAACATGCGGCAAGCCCGATGGCTAAACCGATAATGTTGATGAAAGAAGTTGTCTTGCTTCTCCAGATGTTACGCAAGGCGATTTTGAAGTTTAAGATTGACATGGGTATTGCCGTTAAAGGTTTGATTGCCAATCACTAAGCCTGTGCCAGTGTCTTGATTAAAGATAACTAATTGTTTTTCAGATTTTTAGCTTTGTTGTAAAATGATGGACGTTCGTTATCGAACAGTTCAATGTCCGGCAATGGACAATTTAATAATGATAACCCATTGGCTTACTGGTATTTGAAAACCAGGGAGAATACCGTTCTCTCAAAGGGCTGCGATTGGATTTCCACACTGCCGTGATGCATTTTCATGATGTTCCTGGTAATCGTTAATCCAATGCCGGAGCCGTTCTTTCGTGTGGTGAAAAATGGAATGAATACTTTCTTGGCGAGTTCATTATCTACGCCCTTGCCATTATCAATCACATCAATGTACAAACGGCTATTTTCAAGCCTGTAGCCAATCTCAATAAAGGGATCTTCCACGTTCTCTACCGCGTAAATGCTGTTGGTCACCAGGTTGATCAAGGCCTGCTCGATCAGCTTGATATCCAGTCGCAGGCTAATTTTAGAGGATGTTTGTACGACTCTTAGATCGATGTTCTTGCCAGAGGCAAATGGCTGCATCAGGATCTTGATGTGTTGCAGGATCTCGCCGATGGTATGATCCTGGAGTACAGGAGTGGGCAGTTCGGCCATGAGCCGGTAGTCTTTCACAAAGTCGAGCAATCCTTCAGAACGGCGTTTGATGGTTAGCAAAGCTGGTTTCAAGTCCTCCAGATCTTCTTTATCCAGGTGATCTTTTCCATCAACCATAGAACTTACCGTATCTGAGAGCGAGCTGATTGGTGTAATGCTGTTAAGGATCTCATGGGAAATTACCCCGATCAATCTGTTCCAGGCCTCCGATTCCTTCTGTTCAATCTCATCTTTGATGTTCTGGAAAGAGATGATGATGTGATCGGTATTGTGCAGGTTTAAGGGAATCAGTTCAGTGGAAAGCTGGGTAAGTTTGTCCTGAATTTTAAGTTCAATGAACTTTTTTCCGCCTTCCGTGATATCGCTTATCTGGTTCGCGAACTCCGGCCGATGGCTTTTCAGCCGATGCCAGTATTTGTATGCCGGCACCTGCAAGAGGTTGCTTGCCGCCATGTTGAAAAACACGATCTCTGCTTTTTCAACATCTTTCTCCAGGGGTTTTAAGACAATAACCCCTACAGGGACCTGTTCGAGGATGGTTTTGATCAGCTGGAACATGGATTCCTTTTCCAGTTGAATCCGTTTATGCACCTGGATGATATCGTCGAAAGAGCGATAAAGTTCCGGGAAGCTGCTTTTATGGCTTTTAGCTTTAAAGTTAATGGTGCTATCCTGGGTTTTCACCGCCAGCATAAAGCGGTTGATGTCTTCCTTCATGCGATCTATGTAATGGTAGAGCGAAAACAACGCTGCCAGCAGGATCACACCTACGCCAAAGATCGTAAACCACAGTTCGGTATTTTGGATGAGGTAAACAAATAATGCGACCAGCAGATTGATGATGAACAATCGGAAGAGCAGGCGGAAAGTGAAGCTGCTGAAGAACTTCATAGATCAAATTTTTCTATGCGTCTGTACAAGGCTGCGCGTGTTAGACCAAGCTCGGAAGCTGCCCGTGAAATGTTGCCTTTATGTTTTTCAATAGCACGTTGCACCATCAGTTTTTCCATGTCCTCCAGGGCCATGTCGTCCTGGACGGAAGGTGTTGTTGTACCGCCAAATTTCTGCGGATTAAGCTGTAGATCTTCCTCGCAGATCTGCAAGCCATCGGTCATGATCACGGCACGTTCAATAACATGTTGCAGTTCGCGAACATTGCCGGGCCATTGATAGTGCAACAATAAAGCTTCTGCCTTGTTGTCGAAAGTTCTGATGTTTCTGTGGTACTTGGTGTTGAAGCTTTGCAGGAAGTAATTGGCCAATAGCAGGATATCACTTCCCCGCTTACACAATGGAGGTAAAAGCAGTTCTACGGTGTTGATCCGGAATAGCAGATCCTGACGGAAGGTGCCTTTGCTCACCATCTCCGCCAAGGGCATATTAGTTGCCGTGATCAAACGAACGTTGATCTTCCGTGCTTTACTTTCTCCAAGCCGGTTTACGGTGCGGTTCTGAATGACACTAAGCAGCTTTGCCTGCAGCGGAAGGCTTAGATTCCCGATCTCGTCCAGGAATATCGTTCCACCTTCAGCCATCTCAAAACGGCCAGGTTTATCCTCCTTAGCATCGGTAAAAGCACCTTTAGCATAACCGAAGAGTTCACTTTCAAACAAGTTTTCCGTTAGGGAACCTAAATCCACATGCATGAATACGCCATTTTTACGTTGCGAGTGCTTATGGATCTCATAGGCAAATACTTGTTTCCCCGTGCCGTTCTCGCCCAGGATCAGAATGTTTGCATCGGTGGGAGCGACTTTCAATAAAACGCTTTGAAGCTTCTGGATGGGTTCAGATTCACCTACAATATGTTCAAAGCGCCGGGCCATATCTTTCTGCAGCGAGGTATGAAGCTTCTCCAGTTTATTAACTTTCTTATTTGAATGCCTGAGTTTTGCGGCTGCAGAAAGTGTTGCAAAGAGCTTTTCATTCTCCCATGGCTTTAAAATGAAATCTGTAGCACCTTTCTTTATTGCTTGCACGGCGAGTTCAACGTTTCCATAGGCCGTCATGAGGATCACCACGTAATCTTTATCTATGGAAAGGATGTGCTCCAGCCAGTATAAACCTTCGCGCCCATCACTTGAACCCTTCTGGTAATTCATATCCAACAGGATGATGTCTACTTCATTCCTGCTCAGGAGCACATTAATTTCCCTGGGCGACTTGCAGGTCACCACCTGGCGGAAATGCTGCTTCAATAAGAGCTTGGCACTTAGTAAAATATCGTCATCATCATCAATTACCAGAACGGTCGCGTCAATCATGTTAAAAGCTTTTCTCAAAAATAATAAAACTGTTCAATGACGTACAAGTAAGTGTCCGATAACGAACGCCTTTTTTGGTGATCGTTTGCTAAATTGCTGTTATATAAGAGTTTAAAGCTGTTTTGAGGGTTTGGCATGTGCTTCGTAAGTAGGTGTGCAGAAACCAGTTGAAGTATAGTGCTGGTGGTTTCAAAGGAATAAAAGAAGTAAAAAAATGAAACGAGTTCTATGTGCATTGATGATTGCTGCTGTTTCAGCAGGATGTAGCATCACACACGACTGGCAAGGCACCAGTCACGCAAGTAAAAGTGAAGCAAGCTTTTCAAAATTCTCCGGCAAGCAGACGTTCAAGTTAGTTCCACATCCGGATGCTGTAACTACACGGATCAAATATGGTATTAACCTTAGCGCCGGAGAGCTGCGCCTGATTATCAGGTCGCTGAAAAAAGAAATTGTCAATATCAATACATCCGGAGTGGTTGAGCGATCCCTGGAGATTAAGAATTTGGCAGGATCAGGTTTAGACGTATCACTTATAGGGAAAAATGCCCGTGGATCTTACTATGTGGAACTGGAGCAGCAGTAGCGGGGGCAGTGTTCGCTCATGGACAATAACTGTTCGGTAATGAACAGTGTCAATTTTGTAAAATCAATTAAGAAGCTCAAATATAAGGCTTTAAGGGTATTTCGGTCATCTGGCATGTGCTTCGCAACATGGCAAACAAGAATAAACAGGTAATGGATAAAGTAATAGAGAAAAAGCGATTTAGTAAAAAGAATATACTGATGTTGGCAGGTATTCTGATCGTGGTTTGCCTTGCAGGTTATGGCTATAGCCTTTCCCTTAACAAGGTATACAAAGCAGATGCAGATAAGCTTACGGTAAGTAAAGTGGCCTTCGGAGATTTCGAAGACGTGGTGCTGTTGAATGCTACTGTTGTACCACTAACGTCAGTGATTGTAAGTTCCTCTGAGGGCGGAACCGTAGCGGAGATCTTTACTGAAAATGGCGCTTCGGTGGTTAAAGGCACACCACTATTGAGAATCGCTAATCCGAATGCGCTCTCGGCGTATACCAGCAGTGAAACCAGCATCATTGAGCAGATCAATCAGCTTCGGAAGCTAAGGCTCGATCTGGAACAAAATCAACGCGTCATGAAGCAAGATATGATGGTCATCGAAAATAGCTTGCGTACCGCTTCTCGCAAGTACAAGATCGATAGTACCCTCTTCGCGAAAAAGGTTATCACGAGGGAGGAGTTTAATACTTCTAGCCAGGACTACGAATATTATAAAGATAGAAGAGCAATCCTGAAACAAGCCATGGATCAGGAGAGTCAAAGCAGGAAGATGCAGTTAAATCAGATCGACTTCTCCATCGGGAGGATGAATGAAAGCCTGGAGTCCATCCGTCAGAACATCGAAAACATGACCATTAAAGCTCCGGTATCCGGCCGGTTATCCTCCTATGATCCAGTAATTGGAAAATCGTATGGAGCGAATGAAATGCTCGGAAAGATCGACGTGATGCAAGGCTATAAGCTGCAGGCGGGGGTAGACGAGTATTACATCAACCGGGTAAAGGAAGGGCAGCGTGCCAACTGCGAGATCAATGGTAAGAACTATCAGCTGTTGGTGCGGAAGGTGATTCCCGAGGTTACCTCAGGACAGTTCCAGATTGAGCTGGTGTTCGATGGCAAGTCGGCGGATGAATTAAGAAGGGGTTTATCGCTACAAACCAAATTAACCTTGTCTGACAACAGTAAGTCCCTGATGCTGCCACAGGGGCAGTTCTTCCAGAGTACTGGTGGTAATTGGGTGTATGTGGTGAAGGATGGCCAGGCTAAAAAGCGCAATATTAAGGTTGGACGTAAAAACTACCTCTACTATGAGATCATGGAAGGTTTGCAGAAAGATGAGGAGGTCATCACTTCATCTTACGATCAGTTCACCCAATACGATATCATACAAATCAGCAAATAATCAATGGGCTGGCGCGACCCTGTAGTGCGTGCAGGAACGTCAGTCCTTTTTCGATCTTAAGCATCGGAATATATCAACGAGATAAAAAATACAGCAATGATAAAAATTGAAAACCTGGAAAAAGTTTACAAAACTGAAGAAATAGAAACCACAGCGTTAAACGGCATTAACCTTCATGTAAAAGAAGGGGAGTTCGTGTCGATCATGGGGCCCTCGGGTTGCGGCAAATCGACCTTGCTCAACGTGATGGGCTTATTGGATAAACCTGAAAGCGGTAGCTACAGATTTATGGACACGGAACTGCTAAAGCTTAACGATCGTGAACGTTCCAATTTCCGGAAGGCCAACATGGGTTTCGTGTTCCAGAACTTCAACCTGATCGATGAACTTACGGTGTTCGAAAACATAGAGCTTCCATTGATCTATAACAAGGTGCCTGCGGCTACCCGAAAGGCCATGGTAAACGAGATCATTCAACGGATGAATATCGTGAATCGTAGCGGCCACTTTCCACAGCAGCTTTCTGGTGGGCAGCAGCAGCGTGTTGCGGTAGCAAGGGCATTGGTAACCAAGCCAAAGCTGGTACTTGCCGATGAGCCCACCGGAAACCTGGACAGCTCACACGGTAACGAGGTCATGGAACTGCTATGCGAATTGAACGAGCAGGGTACAACCATCGTCATGGTTACGCACTCTTCACACGATGCAGGTTTTTCCAACCGGATTATCAATTTGAAAGACGGCCACGTCATCTCCGAAAAAGTTAATAAAGGCATTACTGAAGAATTGATCTAAGATGTTTAAACTGAACTTAAAAATTGCGCTACGTACGCTCTGGAAGAGTAAAGGTTACACTTTAATAAACGTTGGCGGGCTGGCTATCGGCCTGGCAAGCTGTATGCTATTGCTGCTCTATGTGGCCTATGAATGGGGCTATGACAAGCAATTCAGCGATTACGAAAAGACCTATGTCGTATATAACAACCAGGCCGCAAGCGGTAAGATATTTAGTTTTGATGCAACGCCGGGTGTGCTGGCCGCTGAGGTAAAAACAAAGATTCCGGGTGTGAAAACGGTGGCCAGAATGTTCTATGAACAAGAGCGTTTGATCTCCCTCAAGGATAACAATTTCAAGAGACTTTGCAACTTTGCTGATCCTGCATTCTTTCAGATATTTGATTACAAGGTACTAAAAGGAAATCCGGCTACTTTTCTAAAAAGCCCGCAATCTGTCGTGTTAACAGAGACATTGGCTAAAGCATTGTTTGGTGATGAAGATCCAATGGGCAAAAGCCTGAAATTCGATAACGCGGAAGAACTAAAGGTTGAGGGTGTAATCGCGGACCCGCCAAAGAACAGCAGCAATCAATTTGAATACCTGTTGTCATGGACCTTGTTTGAAAAATTAAATCCCTGGGCAAAAGATCATTCCTGGGGCGGGAATTACTGTAACACCTTTATTCAACTGGAAGATAACCGCTTCTTTGAGCAGGCGAATACGCAACTTCAAGGCATGATCAAGGCGAATAACAAAGACAGCAATGGTGAACCATTCATGCATCCTTTATCGAAATACCACCTCTATGATAACTTCGAAGGAGGCAAGTCGGTGGGCGGCAAAATTGATCAACTGCAGATCTTTGTGTTGCTTGCTTTCTGCATTCTGATTATTGCATGTGTAAACTTCATGAATCTTTCTACAGCCAGATCTGAAAAAAGGGCTAAGGAAGTTGGCGTTCGGAAATCCATTGGCTCATCCAGGAAAGACCTGATCGGCCAGTTTATGATGGAGTCGGTGTTAATCTCTATGCTCAGCATGGTAGTTGCTTTCATGCTGATTGAGGTTGCCCTGCCATACTTTAACCGTCTATTAGGTATCGAACTAGATATAGATTATACCTATTGGCTATTCTGGACCACGCTGATCGGATTAACCTTGATCACAGGCGTCATTGCAGGAAGTTATCCGGCTTTCTACCTGTCTTCCTTTGATCCGATCAAAGTGCTTAAAGGCTTTACCAGTACCAACGCGGGTGGCTCATCTTTGTCCGTACGGAAGTTCCTGGTGGTGTTTCAGTTTGTGTTTGCGGCCTGCCTGATCATTTGTACAGCTGTGATCTATCAGCAGTTAAACTATATCGTGAACAAGCCGATTGGTTACAACATCAATAACCTGGTAGAAGTTCCCGTGCAAGGCGCATTGCGGGAACCAGGGAAATTTCAGGTCATTAAAGATCAGCTGTTGAAAACAGGTATGGTAAGTGCCGTAACCAATTACTCAACCAAATTTACTGATGGAGGCAATAACGGGTATAGTGTAAGCTGGCCAGGTAAAAATCCTGACGAAAATGTATTGGTGAACTTCCGCTGGACAAACTACGACTTCTTAAAGACCACTGGCATTCAATTATTGCAGGGCCGGGATTTCGATCCGCAATTTGCAGACTCCAGTAATGTGATCATCAATGAAGCACTGGCAAAAGTTATGGGCTTAAAACAACCTTTAGGCGCTGTAATAAACTTTGGAGATGCTCCTGTGACCATCATCGGCATTATCAAAGACTATGTTGTAGAATCCCCCTATATGGCGGCAACGCCAATGATCATTGGCTTCACCAAAGATGCAAACGAGGTAGTCTTAGTTCGTGTCGCAGATCATGCTAACTTAACTGCAAGTCTGCAGGCCATTGATCAGCAATTTGAAGCCTTAAATCCCGGTTTCCCGGTTGACCGTCGGTTTATTGATGACAACTTTCAAAAAAAGTTCAGGAATGAAAAACTGCTTGGTACCCTCGCCAACTGGTTTGGTGGCTTTGCCATCTTCATCAGCTGTTTAGGGCTGCTTGGTCTGGCACTTTACATGGCCGAACAACGTAAAAAGGAGATCAGTATCCGCAAGGTGCTTGGTGCAAACTCCGCTAACATCCTGGTGCTGCTCAATAAAGACTTCATCAAGCTGGTGCTAGTCGCAAATATGATTGCTTTTCCATTGGGCTATGTCATTGTTAGTAAATGGCTATCGCACTTTGAGTTCAGGATTTCCATCTCTGTGCTTCCATTTGCACTTGCACTGTTGCTATCGTTGGTTATCGCAATCCTGACCGTGAGTCTGCAATCCTTCAAGGTTGCAAAAGCGAATCCAATTGATGCGCTGAAGTACGAGTAGGCTTACCAATTATCTAAGTGTGACCCATTTAAAACTAGATCCCATGTTTAAGCTTCACCTGAAAATAGCATTCCGCAACCTTTGGATGCATGCAACATCATCCATAATTAACGTCATCGGGCTGGCTATAGGACTTGCATCCTGCCTGATGCTGATGTTGTATGTTTCTTACGAGTGGAACTACGATAAGCAATTTGAAGGATGGGAAAATGTGTATCAGGTGATGACCAATTTTGAAGATGAAAATGGTCAGATCACCAGCACGGGAGAACATACAGGCAACATGATTGCTCCAACAATCAAGACTGAAATTCCTGAGGTTGAAGCAGTAGCACGTATCGGATATGGTGGGCAGGCACTGATTGCAAATGGCCAGAAGAGTTTCAAAAGGGAAGCCAAATTTGCCGATCCTGACCTGTTGAAAATCTACAATTATGAGTTTGTTGCCGGCAATGGGGAGATGGCACTTAGTACACCGAATTCAATTATCATTACGGAAAGTACTGCGCGCTTGTTATTCCCTAATGGTGATGGGTTGAACAAACCGGTTCGTTATAATGATGCATGGGATTTCAGCGTGAGTGGAATAATTAAAGACCTACCACAGAATAGTTCAAATGCTTTTGGCATCCTAATGCCATGGTCTTTTTACGAAACATTAAACACCTGGGTAAAGGAGCCAACCTGGGGTAATTTCAACTGGCAAACCTTAGTGCGCCTCAAAGAAAATTCTGATATCGCTTTTGTAAATCGAAAAATGGCTGGAATGATGAGGAAAAAGGAGCGTTTTACTACTGCCGAATCCTTCCTCTTCCAACTATCGGAGAAGCATTTATATGGCAAGTTTGTAAATGGGCAAAGTGTCGGAGGTGAAATCGAACGTATTTACTTGTTTGTGGCTTTGGCCGCCGGTATTCTTCTAATAGCCTGTGTTAACTTCATGAACCTTGCTACTGCGAAGTCTGAGCGGAGAGCTAAGGAAGTTGCAGTGAAGAAAACCATAGGTGCTAGTAGAGGTTCATTGATTGCCCAGTTCATCACCGAATCAATGTTACTTACGATGGTTAGTGTTGTCATTGCTGTAGCACTGGTAGAAATTCTATTGCCATCATTCAATAATCTGCTTCATATAGATCTCCAAATTACATATAGTAATGCATGGTCTTGGATTGGCGTCGTCGCAGTTATCTTATCAACTGGTCTGATCGCCGGAAGCTACCCAGCTTTGTATTTATCATCCTTCAACCCAATTACAACATTGAAGAAAAAAGCCGGGCACTCTGGACGATTGCCCATCAGCTTGAGACAGGTGCTCGTTGTAGGACAGTTCTGTTTTGCCATAATACTGATTATCGCTACACTGGTCATTTACAATCAAGTTCAATATATCAAACAGCGTCCTTTAGGCTACGATGTTAGCCTACTTGCTGAAATGCAACAGGAGGGCATGCTGGAGTCCAAGTATGAATTACTGAAGTCTGAGCTGTTGAGATCTGGTGCCGTCCTTAGCATGTGCCAAAGCTCTGCAACGATAGCACATGATGGCGCCAGCTTTTGGGGATTTCAATGGCCTGGTATGGCAGAAAAGGACAAGCTGGTCTCGTTTGATTTAATTGCTACCACATATGACTTCATCAATACCAACGGAATTCAACTTCTTGCAGGGCGGGATTTCTCAGCATCTTATGCTTCCGACACCTCAGGGCTATTGCTTAGTAGTGCTGCCGTAAAAGTCATGGGCCTTAAAGATCCAGTTGGGACACGAGTAAAGTATCAGGGGGAAGACGCTACCATTGTAGGCGTCTTTAAAGATTTCATTTGGGGTTCTCCATATCAATCAAATAAACCAATGGTCGTGGCTTTTAACAGAGCGTGGACAGGCAACATCACCATGCGCCTAAACCCTGCTCGCAATTTATCTGAAAATATCGATGTCATTACCCGGATCACGAAAAAACTCAACCCAGCTTACCCGGTAGAAATCAAGTTTGTAAATGACCTGTACGCACAAAAACTGCAGGCAGAAAGAACTCTGGGCATTTTAGCAAATCTCTTTGGCGGACTTGCCATTTTCATCTCCTGCCTTGGTCTTTTCGGATTGGCAGCCTATAGCGCGGAGCAGCGCAGCAAAGAATTTGGCGTTCGTAAGGTGCTCGGCGCTTCAATCGGTAACATTATGCAACTGCTTTCCATGTCTTTCATGAAGATGATACTTAATGCAGTGCTGATCGGTGTTCCAATCGCCTATTACCTCATGAACAACTGGCTTAGCCATTTTGAGTTCCGAACCACCATATCCTGGTGGATCATCGTGACAGCAGTTTGTGGAACATTCCTGATTGCCATGCTGACAATAAGTTATCAAGCTTTTAAAACGGCGACTTCAAATCTTGTCGATGCTTTAAAATACGAGTAAAATAAACTACCTAAATCTTAACGCCTGATCATATGTTCAAACTCAATCTTAAAATAGCGCTGCGCAATATTTGGAAAAATAAGGTTTACGCCTTTATCTGCATCGCTGGACTAACCGTTGCATTGGCGGTTTTTATTCTAGCAATGCTATATGCAAGTTATGAAAAGCGTTATGATACCTGGAATGCTGGTTATGAGCAGATCTATCGTGTAAACTATAGCGCTCCAGATGAAAATGTTGCACTAAGCACCGGCAACATGGCCACGTTGAGTAAGCAACAAATTCCAGCTGTGGACGCTGCAACCAGAATCCAGGATTACTGGTGGGGTGATCTGCTCGTTAAGACCAAGAATAAAAGCTTGTACCTAAAGGATATTTTAATGGTGGATAGCACTTTTTTTGAAGTGTTCAACTACCCGGCAGTCTATGGAAATCTCTCTAAAGCACTAAAGAGCCCGCAATCTATAATTATAAGTAGAGAAACAAGTGAACTCATCTTTGGTAAGGATATTAATCCGGTGGGAGAGACGCTTAAGCTGGATAATAAAGAAGGCTTTGTTGTAGATGCCGTGATAGATGCTGCAAACCACCCTGCACACTTTAAATTCAACATGCTCAAAAGATTCAAAAAAAATGTCTCCGATGAGTATTACAGTAATAATTACTATACCTATGTGAAACTGAATGCCCATGCTGATTTAAAACAAACTGAGCATCGCTTTAATAGCATGCGTAAGCAAATTCTAAATGCAGAAATGGCTAAGCTATCCCCGGAGGATCGGAAACAATTTTCTGAATACATTAACAAGATAAGGCTATATCTTCAGCCGGTCAAAGACATTCACCTGAGCAGTAAAGTGGTTGAATATGAGTTCTTGGGAAATGGCACGGGTACTTATATGTATATGATGATCGGCATAGCTGCGCTGGTATTGATCATTGCAGCTGTAAATTTTGCGAACCTTTCACTTACTATGGCTACCGGGAGGGCGAAAGAGACGGGCGTAAGAAAAGTGTTGGGTGCACAGAAGATGCAGATCGGCATGCAATTTATCCTGGAAACGGCACTTCAGTGTATTGTTAGTCTTTTGCTCGCATTGGTGCTGGTAGAGCTGATGCTACCATCCTTTAACAATATGATTGGCCGTTCGATACCACTTTTGCAGTGGAGCGACTACAAGCCTGTTATACTACCAATTTTTGGTGTTTTAATCATGCTGACCTGTTTGGTTGGGCTTTACCCCGCTTTGATGATCAGCAATATCATACCATCAAAGGTTCTTAAAGGAAATTTCGGAAGTAGTAATGCCGGTTCCTGGCTCCGGAATTTGCTAATTGTACTGCAGTTTTCCATTGCAGCGCTATTTATATCTGGTATTTGGATTATCAACAGCCAACTGAACTATATGCAGGCCAAAGATCTTGGATATAAACCGGAGCAAGTCTTTGCTGTTCAAATGCTGCAGGATGACAGTGACCAGCATTATAACAAGATCAAAAACACTTTACAAGACATTCCCGGTGTCAATAGTATTTCCAGAACCGATCATATTCCCGGAGAAGACATGGGTGGAAACAGTTATGTCAATAACGGAACCTCTATCTCTGCCAATTTCATAACGGTAGATGCAGGTTATGTTAAAACCATGGGTCTCGAGCTTCTGGAAGGCCGGGAATATATTTCCGAAAATGTGGATAGCCTCGGCACTTTGATGCTTACCGAAACTGCGGCGCGAACATTCGGCCTGAAAGATCCGGTAGGAAAGACCCTCCGGATGTCTGGTGCTGACTGCCGCATTGTAGGATTAATTAAGGACTTCAATCACTATAGTCCCGAAAAGAGTTTTCAACCCATTGTATTCCACTTCCAGAAAGGGAATCCTATGCGGTATGTGATCATAAACATTAATCCATCAAATTCGAATACCGCAATAAAACAGATCGAGCAGGCCTGGCAAAAGCTGGAACCTGAATTTCCGATTAAAGCGACATTCCTGGACAAAACTTTCCATGATCTCCTGCAGGGCCAACGTCAGCTGAAAAGTGTCATCGCATTACTCTCTGTT
Source organism: Pedobacter sp. NEAU-ZC8 (assembly GCF_059278965.1). Taxonomy (NCBI): domain Bacteria; kingdom Pseudomonadati; phylum Bacteroidota; class Sphingobacteriia; order Sphingobacteriales; family Sphingobacteriaceae; genus Pedobacter; species Pedobacter sp. NEAU-ZC8. The sequence goes on along the minus strand of NZ_JCAJXC010000008.1, from coordinate 92,816 downwards.
GTGACAATCGTGCTTGCCCTGATGGGTTTATTCGCTATTGCGGCATTTAACACGCAACGCCGTAGTAAGGAAATCAGTGTCCGCAAAATACTCGGTGCCTCTTTGTTCGATATCTTGAAACTCCTGAACAAAGGATTTGTAAAGCTCATCCTATTGGGAAATCTGGTTGCATGGCCTATTGCCTATTTGTTGCTTCAGGAATGGCTTACAGGGTTTGCTTTCCGGGTGGAGTTGACCGCGCTACCATTCTTGCTTGCCGGATTAACAACACTGCTGTTAACGATACTTATTGTGAGCCTGCAATCTTTCAGGACGGCTAATGCGAATCCGGTCGACGCCTTAAAATACGAGTAGATAAATAAACGCCATGTTTAAACTCAACCTTAAAATTGCCTTACGTAACCTGAAAAGGAACTTCTCCGTGTCCTTGATCAATATCGGTGGATTGTCCGTGGCTCTAGCTGCATTTATCCTGATTGCGCTGTATGTGAATTATGAGACCAGTTATGATAAGGATAATCCGAATTATGAGCACATCTACATCGTTGGCCGTGATCTAAAGGACCTCAAAACCAACTTCACCCCACCACCGCTTGCAGAGCTTATCGCGCAACACTGTCCGGAAGTGGAATTGGTCGGTAAGATGACGCCATCGAACCTGGACTTTGCCATAATCAGTGATGCTGGCAGAATATACTTGAAGAACACGATGGTGATGGATTATAATGCGGCGAAGATATTCAACCTGCGTCCGCAAGGCGGGTTGAAAAAACCCAAAGGAGAATTCGAGCGACTGACCTATTTGAATGAAGCTAGCATACGCACGCTGTTTCCTGGTAAAAAAGACAACATGCCTGAACTCGTCATGATGGGCAACAAGGCCTTGGGTATTACCGGAACCATACATGGCTCCATTGTCCCGAATCCCCATTCCAATATTCAGTTTGATGCCATTGCAATCGGGAACTATCTTGGTGTTTCCGAGGGTTTTGGTTTTCCAAATTACTACACCTATATACAGGTGAAACCTCGCACCAACATTAGTGCATTGCAGGTTAAGATTGACCGCCTTTTAAAAGAAGGCCTAATTAAAGCGAATGTAGATCGGGCTTCGATAGAAAACGAAACGATTTTCCTAGATCCACTGTCGAATCTCCACCTTAAACCGATTGCCGGAAATGACACGAACTACAAGGTTGTAATTGCCTTGTTCATTTTAAGTATACTTATCGTTGTAATTGCCTGTATCAACTTTACCAATCTCACCATTGCTCAAGCGAATAAAAGGGCGAAAGAAGTGGGGATCAAGAAAGTATTGGGTTCCTATCGCCAGATGCTTACCGTACAATTCTTATTCGAGATCATGGCCCAATGTCTCGTATCCTTGATTCTGGCCCTAGTTCTTGCGGAGCTCTTTATGCCGGCATTTAATAATCTTTTAGGAGTGCCACTGTCATTGTGGGAGGGGGCTGAAGCGCTGTACTGGATACTTCCACTTATTCTGGTGGTGGTGACCCTAATTGCTGCGGTTTACCCCGCATTAATTCTTTCCGGTTTTACTCCTGCAGGCGTACTAAAAGGTCACTTCCACACTGGCATACAGACCAGCTGGACCAGAAAAGGACTACTGGTTGTTCAGTTCGCCATTGCCGTAATCTTTATTGCCGGAATACTCATCGTGAGCAAACAGGTAAGCTACATCCAAACGGAAGATACCGGGTTTGAAGCAGATCAAGTCCTGCTCATTAAAAACATGACCATGTTCAACAAGCCAGAAGTCTTTGCCCCTTTGCGGGAGAAAATGCTGAAAATTGAAGGCATCAAATCTGCAACAGCGGCAAACGTTATTCCTGGAGGAACAGAAACAGGCAGTAACAGCTATGCTTTGGAGGGGAAAGAAGCACTGCTCGACTTTGTGGATGTAGATTTTGACTACTTTGAAACGCTTGGCATTAAACTGAAATCTGGCCGGACTTTCTCAAATGAATATAAACGGGACACCGTAAATTCCGCGATCATCAATGAAAGTGCCGCTGCTAAATACGGAATCCTAGATCCGGTTGGCAAGACGATCCGCGGCTGTAATATAGACTACAAAATTGTCGGTGTAATCAAAGATGTCAAATCTCAGGGCTTTGAAGCTGCCGTACAGCCAACCATCTACACCATGAAGAATCCCTGCGGCAATCCACGCTTAGAAATTATGCTTAAAGTAGAAGCAGGAAAGATGGCTGCAGTCATTGCAAGCTTGAAAAAACAATGGCCAGAGATCAACAAGCTAGATGGTGAAGATTTCCGGTATGATTTCCTGGATGAACTCTACGGCCGACTGTTCAAAAAGCAGGAGCAACTGAAGTCTGTCTTTTTCACCGCTTCCATGCTTACCGTTTTCATTGCCATTCTTGGTTTGTTCGCTTTCTCTAAAATCATGACCAGCAACCGGAGCAAAGAAATTGCAGTGCGTAAGGTACTCGGTGCCTCAGATTTTCAGGTGCTCAAGCTCTTAAATTCTTTCTTCCTATGGATGCTGCTGTTGGCGAATCTAATTGCATGGCCATTTGTATACATCCTCGCAAAAACCTGGCTGGACACTTTTGCCTATCGCATTGAGATCTCCATCGTACCTTTTGCTATTGCGGGGATCATTTCAGTTGTGCTAGCCATAATTACAGTAAGCCTGCAGGCAACTAAAGCTGTTCAGGCCAATCCCGCCAAAGTGTTAAAACATGAATAAATTTATCCAGTAATCGCTGCGCCATGTTCAAGCTCAACTTAAAAATCGCTTTGCGTAACTTGTGGAAACACAAAGTTTACACCTTCATTAATGTTGCAGGTCTCTCCGTGGGCATGGCTGGCTGCATCCTGATCTTCATTTTCATCAGGTATCAGCTGAGTTATGATGATGATTTCAGCAACAAAGACCGCATCTACCGGGTGGTTAGTAACTGGACGTATAAAAGCGGTACCGACGCCTCTCAGGGGGTACCAATTCCACTTGCTGCGGCTATCCGTAACGACATCCCACAGTTGGAGAAAGTGGCAGCCATTCAGCGTACCACCGGTGTACTGGCAGCGCTTGATCAAGCAGGGCAATTGAAATTCAAAGATTACGAAGCAGCATACTTCGCCCAGCCTGAGTTCTTCGAGATCTTCAATTTTAATTGGTTGTCTGGTGATCCAAAACAGGACTTAATCGCACCGAACACCGTAGCCTTATCGGAGAAAGCTGCAATTAAGTACTTCGGCGACCGGCATAACGCGCTGGGTAAAACATTGCGCTTCCAAAAGAATGAGGACTGCCGCGTCACGGCGATTTTTAAAGACCGGCCAGAAAATACAAATCTACCCCTGGAGGTCGTATTCAGCTACGCAACATTTAGTCTTAAGGACGACAAGAACTTTGGAACCGTACGTTCGAGTTCTGAGTGTTACGTGCTACTTAAGCAAGATGCGCAACTCGCTGACGCTGAGGTAGCCATAGCCAAATTCAACGAAACAAAATACAAGGATAATGATGAATCTGGCCAGCAGTACCATACTTTCCAGGCATTGCAGGACATCCACCACAATGGCCGTTATGGCAACTTTGCTGGAAAGATCGTTGAAAAGGCTGAGATCTATAGCTTGTCGATCATCGGGCTGTTTCTGATCCTTACCGCCTGTATAAACTTTATAAATCTGGCTACGGCACAAGCAATTGGGCGATCGAAAGAAGTCGGGATCCGCAAAGTTATGGGTGGCGAACGCCGGCAACTCATCATGCAGTTTCTCAGTGAAACCCTGGCGGTAAGTATTATAGCCATGCTGATTGCCTGTGTACTTACAGAAGCAGCACTGCCATACATGCAGCAGCTTTTTGATGAGAAGATCTCCTTCAGTTTACTGCAGTATCCCGTCATATTTTTATTCCTGCTGGGCCTGGTGGTACTGGTAAGCTTACTTGCAGGCTTCTATCCAGCATTGATTATTTCAGGTTTCAATCCCGCCCTTGCGATAAAAAATAAGATTAATGCCAACAGCAATGCGGGTTTAGGCTTACGCAGGATTTTGCTGGTACTGCAATTTACAATCACCACAGTACTGGTCATCGCCACGCTGGTGTTGCTAAAACAGATGAATTACATGCGCGAAAAACCGCTTGGGTTTGACACAGAAGCGGTGGCAATGCTAAGCTTACCTGCAGACAGCTTGAGTCTGCAGAAACATGAAAACTTTAAAGCACGACTGCTTACCATCCCAGGCCTGCGTCAGGTTAGCTTTTGTGATGTTCCTCCTTCTTCAAACAATGTCTCTGAGTCCGACTTCTCGCTTAATGGCACCAAGAATAAGGACTTTCAGATCAGGACCATGCATGTCGACCAACATTACTTCGAAACTTTTGGCATCAAACTGATCGCGGGTAAAGCCCTGCCAAAGAGTGATACCGCCAATGCCTTCGTTGTAAATGAAACCTTTTTGAAGCGGAACGGTATTGTGGAGCCGGAAAAAGCATTAGGTAAGCTGCTCACGATAAATGATGTGACAGCTCCAATTGTTGGCGTAAGCAAGGACTTCAATGATAAATCTTTGCACGAGCAGGTCTCGCCGATTGCTATGTCTTCCAATAAATGGGATTACTACAACATGGCCGTTAAGATGGACCGACCTGAAGTGCTTCAGGCTATGCGAATGGTGGAGCGGCTTTGGAATGAGACCTTTCCGAACGATGTCTATGATGCCAGCTTTGTAAACGACGATTTAGATGAATACTACGATTCCGAACGCATCATGGGGGTTCTCTTCAGGGTGTTTTCCCTGGTCATCATCTTCATCTCCTTTGTTGGCTTGTTCGGATTGATCTCCTTTGTAACCACACAGCGAACACGTGAGGTGGCCATAAGAAAAGTACTTGGCGCCTCAACCTTCGAAGTGGTTCGACTGCTTAATGGTTCTTTCTTGTTACTCGTGTTTTTAGCAAATTTGTTTGCCTGGCCACTTGCCTACATCCTGATCAATCAATGGCTCAGCCAATACGCTTATCGCATTGATCTAAGTATCTGGCCATTCCTTGCCGCGATGTTCATATCTATGTTGATAACCCTATTAACGGTAAGCCTGCGTTCCTATAAAGTTGCTGGCACCAATCCCGTGGATGCGCTGAAGTACGAATAGTCTTTAGATTGCCATTCAGGTATTTAGAACAAAATAATTAACTTAAAAAAATATACATCAGATGATCGCACTATCAAATATCGAGAAGTACTACAGCAACAAAGGCGTTAAGAACTATGTGCTGCGCCATGTGACAACACAGATCGGCCAGGGCGAATTTGTAAGTGTAATGGGACCTTCCGGCGCCGGAAAATCAACCTTGCTGAATATCCTGGGCATGCTGGAACAACCCACTTATGGTAAATACGAATTCATGGGCGAGGATGTCTCCGCATTGAAGGAAAGTAAGCGCATTGAGCTGTACCGCCATCATATTGGCTTTGTCTTCCAGGCTTACCACCTCATTGATGAGATGACTGTTGCCGAGAACATCGAAGCACCCTTGTTATACAAGAAGGTGGGCAGTGCAGAACGCAAAAGCAGGGTGGCCGATGTCCTGGATCGCTTTAACATCGTCGCTAAAAAAGATCTTTTTCCAAATCAACTATCCGGCGGACAGCAGCAGCTGGTTGGTATTGCCAGGGCATTAGTTGCGCAGCCATCCATCATCCTGGCAGATGAGCCCACTGGAAACCTGCAGTCTACCCAGGCATTGCAGATCATGGATCTGTTTAAAAAGCTAAATCAAGAGGAGGGGATCACCATCATACAGGTTACCCACTCCGAACTAAATGCTACTTACGGTTCCAGAATCCTGCATTTACTAGACGGCGTAATCAAAGAAGACGAAGCCATTGTAGCTTAATATCCGGCTAGAAGATAATCCTGAAATAGCTATACACAGCTTCGGATCAAACGCAGATCAAACGCACATCAAACCCAGATGAAACGCACAACAGGCGCAGGGCCCTGTGTGTTTCATCTGGGTCTGATGTGTCGCTGTTGTTGGGTTCAACTGCATCCGTTCTGAAGGAGTTAAACAGCAAATCCGAGGTATAAAAAAACCGGCTGCATCAATAGACACAGCCGGCTTTAAACGATGTTTTAGAATTACCTTCTGTTACCGAAGATTCTTAACAGATAAAGGAAAATGTTAAGGAAATCCAGGTAAAGGCTTAATGCGCCCATAATGGCAAGTTTCTTTGAGTCTGCAGCAGCGATCGTGTCGCCGTTTTCTTCAATACCCTGACCGATCATTTTCAGTTTCTGAACATCATAAGCGGTTAATGCGGTGAAGATTGCAACACCGAAGAAGCTTAAGATGTAGTCAAACTGTGAGCTGCCAAGGAACATATTGATCACGGTACAGATCACCAGACCGATAAGACCGACCATCAGGATTGATCTGAATTGCGTAAGGTCCGTATTGGTTGTGTAACCAAGGAAGGCCATAATACCGAATATACCAGCAGCGGCTGCAAAACAGCTTACGATAGAGCCTGTGGTATAAGCCAGTAAGATGAAGCTTAAACTAACCCCGGTCAGTACTGAATAAAGTACGAATACACCCAGCAGGGCGGTATAAGAAAGTCGGCTTAAGCCGGCGCTCATGAGCATTACTAAACCAAGTGGAGCAAACATTACAATATAGCCCAATGTGCTCATGCCAGCACGCATTCCGGTTTCGTCATACCTGATCAGGTAATCCATATAGCCTGGCGTGTTTGCCATAAAAAAGGCAGCAAGTGTAGATAGTCCAAGGGCTATAAACATCCAAAGAAAGACGTTTGCAAAAAACTTCTTTGCAACGGCACCTTTCTCTTCCTGTACGTATACAGGTCTTTGTGCCCATTCATAATTGTTGTTGTTATCCATTTGTGTTAAATTTTATTAATAAAGATAATCATTACCCGATAGATACAAAAGCTATGCCCCGAGCCTTTTTGTCAGGGTTTCTTCAACTTTTTTGAAAATCTGGATGGGTTTCATCGTCCGCCATGCCAAATCGTCCAGCTGGCCTCCAAAATTGATGTAGTAATCGATGTTGCTGCTGCGGAACTCTTCGATCACATGATCGTTGAAGTTGATGCCTGCAATCCATCCATCTTCCACATCCTGGAACCACTCTTCGTAATAGCTGTCTTCCGAAGCATGGAAGTTCAGTACATTCTCTCCGATGAGGATAAATTTGTTAATGCCTTCATCGATCATCAGTTCTAAAATTTCACGCTTCATGAGCATGATGTCATTGCTGATGGCATCATTCCATTCCCCGATATATTCGATGATGGCATAACCACGGTCGTAGTCTACAAAAAGTATTTTTAGATAGAGCGTGCTGGAGCCGAAATCATCCCATTGGGGGTGAATAAGGAAATTATAGAGCTGTTTATCGAAATGAAACTCGGAATATTCCGTGTTGTAAAATGGCGAACGGTCATCTTCAGCGGCGATGTAATAATCGCGCCACTGATAATATGGTTCAATCTCGTGCATGGGTGTTGTTTGATTTATTTGTGAGCAGCGTCAACAGCTTTTCGGACGCTCCCATGTTGGTTCAGGAGCTCCTCTGCACTTGCCTGATCGATGTTTAACTCTTCCATGATCATGTAAATGCCTCTGTTTATCAGCTTATGATTGGTTAACTGCATATCAACCATTTTATTGCCTTTTACCCGGCCAAGTTTTATCATTACCGTAGTGCTGAGCATGTTTAAGACCAGCTTTTGCGCTGTTCCGGATTTCATACGGGTAGATCCGGTTAGAAATTCGGGGCCAACCACAACCTCCACCGGAAAATCGCTCTCCGCTACAATCGGACCACCTTCATTACAGATGATGCAGCCGGTAAGAATGCCGTGTTGTCTGGCAGTCTTCAGTCCACCGATCACGTAAGGCGTTGTACCCGAGGCTGCCAGTCCGATCAGACAATCTTTCTCGTTGATCTGGTATTCGCTGAGGTCAATCCAGGCTTGTTCGCTGTCATCTTCGGCATTTTCAACGGCCTTTCGAATCGCTGTATCGCCACCGGCAATGATGCCAACCACATAGTCGAAGGGTACGCCGAAAGTAGGTGGGCATTCTGAAGCATCTACAACGCCTAATCTGCCGCTGGTACCGGCACCGATATAAAACAAGCGGCCGCCTGCTTTCATCCTTTCGGTTACGGCTTCTGCAAGCTTCTCGATCTGCGGGATAACTTTTTCAACAGCAAGCGGAACCGTTTGATCTTCTTTGTTAATGCCCTGAAGGATCTCGAGAATGGACATTTGATCAATATTGTTGTAGTGGGATTCCTGCTCAGTTACGCGTATCATAGCTTAGTTTTTTTGTTAAAACTCGTTAATTTCTTTTTAAACCGGAAATTGTAATCTATTTCGGCTGTATTTCGGGTCAGCATACAGGTATAATGCACCATTCCGGAGCGTATTTCATTGAATTTCCCGGCAGTTTTTTCCTGAAGAAAAAACTTGCAAAACATTATCAATTAAACGTAGTTAAGTAAGCAATTAAAACGGCAAATGCATAACTTTGTATTAGATCGTCTCCATGAATAAAAATACCCGTCAGAACCTTTACATTGCCCTAACATACTCGCTCACTCTAATAGGTGGAATGTTCCTTGGTTACAAGTTTCTGAGGGATCAGGGCTTTACTGTCGAAAAGCGTATCACCTATGCTGATAATAATGATGAAAAAGTAGACGAAATCCTCACCATCATCAACAAGAACTATGTGGACGAGGTAAACACTGAAAAGCTTCAGAAAATGCCGATTGACAGCATGCTGCATCAGCTTGACCCACACAGTGTGTATCTGCCACCGGCGAAAGCCTTTGAACAGAATGAACTACTGGAAGGGCAGTTTGAAGGCATTGGCATCGAGTATTATATTCTGAATGATTCTTTATTGGTAACCAATGTGGTTAAGGATGGTCCGGCTTATCATGCGGGTATGCGGATTGGCGACCGGATCTTGAAGGTCGACAGCACCATGGTGTCTGGAATGGGACTACCCCGGGCGAAGATGATCGGTAAGATCAAAGGCAAACGTGGTACGCCAGTAAAACTCACGGTGCTTCATGGAACCGGTTTCAAGCCCGTAGAACTTACGGTAAAGCGGGGCAAGGTGCAGGTGAGCAGTATTGACGCAGCCTACATGCTGAACAATGAAGCGGCGTATGTGCGCATCAGTAAGTTTGGAGCTAACACAGACCAGGATTTTGTGGAAGCCGTAAGGAAGCTGAAAGAAAAGGGCATGAGCAAGCTTGTGCTCGACTTAAGAGATAATGGAGGTGGTTATCTGACCGCGGCCACCGGATTGGCTAGTCAGCTTTTGCCGGAGAATGAGCTCATCGTTTATACGGAAGGCAAGCACGAGCCACGGACCGATTATATTTCAACCGGAGGCGGCGCTTTCGAACATGGCAAACTTGCTATACTGATCAATGAGCAGACGGCATCTGCAAGTGAGATCCTGGCCGGTGCGGTTCAGGACTTGGATAGGGGCCTGATCATCGGTCGCCGCTCGTTCGGAAAAGGATTGGTGCAGGAGCAATTTCCTTTCGGTGATGGTTCTGCATTGAACTTGACGATCGCAAGATATTATACGCCGCTTGGCAGAAGCATTCAGAAGTCCTATAAAAAGGGCTATAGCGCTTACCAGCATGAGGTAGATGAAAGGTTTACCAAAGGCGAGCTTACGGAAAAGGTTGATCGGCTTCGCGATTCCCTAAAAGGCGGGAGAGCTTATATAACGGCCTCTGGAAAGCGTGTGTTTGGTGGAGGGGGTATTCAGCCGGATATCTATGTAAGAATGGATACCACAGGCGTTACAAAGCTTTACACTGAATTAATCGATAAACATGTACTGTTTGATTTTGTATTCGAGGTTCTTGCAAAGCGGTACAATCCAACTTACCTGGAGCATAACCTGAACATGTTCAGCGTTAGTGAAAATGACCTGAAAGATCTTACCAGGTACATCCAACAGCGGGGGATTACCGTGGATCCGAAGCAGTTCTTAGCGTCTAAGAACAACATCAGCACTGACTTAAGGCTATTGCTATACAAATACCATCTTGGAGATGCAGGCTATTACAGAGCACTGAATCTAAACGACAAGATGGTTAAGCAGGCTTTAAGTAGTCTGCAATAACCATCTTGAATATTCTTTTTTCCTGAAATGTATTTCTTTCTTATTTCTGTCTGAAATAGATCTGAATAGGTACGCCTTTGAAGTCGAAGTGCTCACGTAGTTTGTTCTCTACAAAGCGCTTGTAAGGCTCCTTAATGTATTGAGGAAGGTTACAGAAGAAGGCAAACATCGGAGAGCTTGCGTTGATCTGTGTGATGTATTTAATTTTAATGTATTTTCCTTTTTGGGATGGCGGCGGATAGTTTTCAATGATCGGCAGCATCACGTCGTTCAGTTTTGAAGTCGGGATCTTTTTGCTTCTGTTCTTGTAAACTTCAAGTGCTGTCTCCACCGCCTGGAAGATACGTTGCTTGTTAACTACGGAAGTAAAGATGATCGGGATATCTGTGAAAGGCTGAAGTTTCTGGCGGATCTGTTCTTCGAACTGTTTAACCGTTTGATTGTTCTTCTCGATCAGATCCCATTTGTTTACCAGGATCACGATACCCTTTTTGTTCTTCTCTGCAAGGTGGAAGATGTTTACGTCCTGCGACTCTAAACCTTCTACCGCGTCGATCATCAGGATCACCACATCAGCTTCTTCCAAAGCTTTAATGGTCCGCATTACAGAATAGAACTCGATGTTCTCTTTAACTTTTGTTTTCTTTCTTAAACCTGCTGTGTCGATGAACATAAACTCATGCCCGAACTGGTTATAGTGTATGTGAATGGAATCTCTGGTTGTACCTGCGATCGGGGTGACGATGTTTCTGTCTTTACCCATCAGCGCGTTGATCAGCGAAGATTTACCAACGTTAGGCCGGCCTACAATGGTAAGCTTAGGCAAAGCATTTTCTTCTTCTACAACGTCTTCAAAGTGTGTGATGACATCATCCAGTAGATCACCTGTGCCAGATCCCGTCATGGAAGAGATTGGGTAGATTTCGCCTAAACCAAAGCCATAGAAAACTGCGGCATCATTTTGAAGTGCGTTGTTGTCAACTTTGTTTACGACAATGTATACAGGTTTTTTACTTCTGCGTAAAAGTTGGGCGATCTCATCATCAAGATCGGTAATGCCGGTGGTTACATCCACCATAAACAATAGAACCGTTGCTTCTTCGATTGCGATAACCACTTGTTCGCGGATCGCTGCTTCGAAAACATCTTCAGAGTTGGCTACATAACCACCAGTGTCGATCACGGTAAAGTGTTTGTCAGTCCATTCAGCCACACCATAATGACGGTCACGTGTTACACCGCTAAAATCATCAACAATAGCTTTGCGACTTTCAGTTAAGCGGTTAAAAAGTGTGGATTTGCCTACGTTCGGTCTGCCGACAATTGCAATAATGTTACTCATATGTTGTGTGAATTGTATTAATTATTAAGGGGTTGCAAAGGTACGCTTAATTTTCGTACCCGAAGCTTTTTAGGTAATTCTTTTTACTACGCCAGTCGGGTAATACCTTCACGAAAGTTTCCAGGAACACCTTCTGATCCAGGAACTTCTCGATGTCTTTACGCGCTTCTGTACCAACCTTTTTAAGCATGGAACCACCTTTACCAATGAGGATATTTTTCTGCGAGTCTCTTTCTACGATAATCTCGGCACTGATCCTGGTGATCTTTTCTTCTTCCTTGAAAGCGGTGATGACCACTTCCGTGCTGTAAGGGATTTCTTTCTGGTAGTTGGTAAAGATCTTTTCCCGGATGATTTCGGATACAAAGAACCTTTGACTGCGGTCGGTAAGGTCTTCTTTATCGTAATATGGGGCATGCTCCGGCAAGTTTTCTAGTAACATGGTCATGATGCCGTCCAGGTTGTACTTATGCAATGCAGAGATAGCGAAGATGTGTTTAGGGTTAAGCTTCTCCTGCCAGAAAGCAGTTTTCTCATCCACTTGATCCTGCGTCGCATTGTCGATCTTGTTGATGAGTACAATCATTGGGATGGTGGTGTTCAGGATTTTTTCCAGAACATCATTCTCATCATACTGTTCATTGATATCGGTAACGAATAAAAGCAGATCCGCATCGCTAAGCGCACCATTTACGGAGTGCATCATGGAATCTTGTAGTCCGTATTTAGGTTTGATGACCCCAGGGGTATCAGAAAAAACAATTTGATAGTCTTCTTCGTTCACGATCCCTAAGATACGGTGACGTGTCGTTTGGGCCTTGGGCGTGATGATGGAGAGCTTTTCGCCGATCAGCGCGTTCATCAATGTAGACTTGCCCACATTGGGCTTCCCGATGATACTTACAAAACCTGCTTTATGTGACATAAACTTTTTTTTAAAATAAATTTGCAATGCAAAGAAACGAAATATATCTTTGCAGTCCAATTTAAAAACAACGCAGGCTAGTTCTTTAACGTTTTAAATTGATAAATAGTGCGGGGTGGAGCAGTTGGTAGCTCGTCGGGCTCATAACCCGAAGGTCATCAGTTCGAGTCTGGTCCCCGCTACCAAGAAAAGCATAAGCAGTAATGTGAGTCGCTTTTAATTTTGGCCCGTTCGTCTAGGGGTGAGGACGCCAGATTTTCATTCTGGAAACAGGGGTTCGATTCCCCTACGGGCTACAAAAATGAAGAGGAGGGCAGGAGCCTTTCAGTAAAATACAGTGCGGGGTGGAGCAGTTGGTAGCTCGTCGGGCTCATAACCCGAAGGTCATCAGTTCGAGTCTGGTCCCCGCTACCAAAGGAAGCATAGCAGCAATGTTAGTCGCTTCATTTTGGCCCGCTCGTCTACCGGTTAGGACGCCAGATTTTCATTCTGGAAATAGGGGTTCGATTCCCCTGCGGGCTACAACAGATAAGAAGGCTGTAAACGAAAAGTTTGCAGCCTTTTTGTTTTTCCGTCCAATTGCTAAACGCATGGATTAGCCCTAAGCGTTGAGCATTCAGAAAATGAATAGAAATGTTAGCTTTACTACATGGAAAATGAAAAAAGTAAATCCCTATATGCATTTTAGGGAAGAGAATTTATTGGAATGGAGGGATAGTAGTGTGGCGTACATGATTTGTTTAGAAGAAGCACAGTATGGAAGCTTTAGGTAGACATAACTTCCGTTTCTATGAACTCGATATCTTACGTTTTTTGGCTGCCCTGGCAGTACTTCTTTATCACTACACTTTTGCCGGAACCAGGACGTATGGAACACCTGAGTTTAGCATGGACAAAGTACTACGGTATGGGTATTTGGGTGTAGATGCATTCTTCATGATTAGCGGCTATGTTGTACTGCTTTCTTCAATGCATAAATCGCCCAGGTACTTTCTAGTTTCCAGGATCGTGAGATTATACCCAGCTTTTTGGGTCTGCTGTTTACTCACCTTTTTTATTTTATATTTTGGAAAAATATCGCTGCCGGGTATTCCAGGTGTAAATTTCAAACTGCTCGCCTATAATTTGACGATGCTACAGGGTTTTTTTGGCAAACCTGACTTAAATGGAGTCTTTTGGACGCTGACCTATGAAATAGGATTTTATTTCATAATTCTTTTGATAGCTGCATTTAAGCTATGGAAAAACCTTTTGCTCATTATATTATTATGGCTTAGCTACACTTTTATTGCGGGTCCAAATACTGCAAACAATGCATTCTATTTTCTATTGATTCCTAAGTTTAGTTGTTCATTCATTGCTGGTATGCTGTTCTATTTACTACGAATCAAATATGCACCAGCATTGAAAATCTATCTCTTGCTTGTCTTTTGCTTTATTTTAAATATCAAGCACGATATGGTGTTTGTACAAAACATGAATGATTTTTATCATGATCCAACCGCTTACCGCAACGCCATCATGATTTTAATTGTCAGCGGATTTTACCTATTCTTCCTGCTATCGGCAAATGGAAAGCTTTCTTCCCCTAAACTTAAATTTACAGCACACCTGGGTGTACTCACTTATCCACTTTACTTATTACATGGATTTGGAGTGGGCGCTATGATGGTATGGGGTAATCGGCTGAACAAGTATGTGTTGTTAATCGGAATTTCAGCATTAATGATCTTTTTGTCTTATCTGGTTTACCGGTATATAGAAAGGAAGTTTCAACCCGTACTCAAATCATTTTTGATTAAACTTATTGAGATGAATCATAAATCTGCAAACCCTGCTGTTGTTGCTGAAGTCATCAAAAGTTAGACATTCGACACGCTACGGAAGCCGCTTGCAACATAGTACGATTGGTGTGATAGATGAAGGCCTCCGCCTTTAACTCCCCTGAATGTATTACGGAATATCAGGTTCGTCTCACTTTGATACTGAATGCGGCTTGCGGATTTGCCCGAAACAGCAGGTCAAGTTCTTGGGGCGTAAAGCCATTTTCCTTTAGCAAAGGTATAAAGTCGTTTAGAATGCAAGTATATGGGTTGAAGTTACCGCCTCCAGGTTCACCTACGTTATACCAGCCAGAATCCTGGGATACCAATACCCGCTGAAGCAAACCCTGTGCTTTCATCGTTTTTAGATATCCTAAATTATCTGGGAGTGTTTGCGGATTTACACCATCAAAAGATACCCAACAGCCGAGTTTTGCAGCTTTGATATGGAAAGCCTGGTCTGGCTCTGATTGCGCGTGAAACCAAATCCTTGCCGCTGGCGAGACACCCTGTTTTTTCAGAATATCCAGTTGTTCAAATGCAGCAGCTCCGTCTCCGGTATGAATGCCGATTGTCAGTCCTGTCTCCAGGTGGGTAATCGCCGCGGCCTCGATCAATTTCCTTTGTACAGGCGTCAACGGCCCCTTATCAGTACTTGTTTTAATGAGTCCGGGCCGAATGTTTGTCCCCTCAATACCATTTATCCACTCGCTTATCCATCTGTTCGCTAACTGTTGGGCAGATTCGGTGAACGCATGCCTGGGCACATATTTTTCCTTTACTGCGCCATAATATCCTGTTGTCGTTATCAAATTCATACCTGTAGAATCCGCCAGTCGCTTCAAGACGGTAACGTCTCGACCGACATATGCAGGCGTACAATCAATGAAGGTTTGAACACCCCGTTCCTTTATGTCTTTCAAAAATGGAGATGCTACTTCAACTACGTCGTCAACATTGTATCGGCTTTTGCTAGCGTCTGATGCGCCGATAAAGTCTACCATCACGTGCTCGTGTGCTAGTGTAAAACCCATCTTTTCGGAGGGTATCAGGCCATTGACGGTCATGATCTTACCGCTAGCTTTTAATGACAAAAAGCCCGGAAGTAATATTGTTCCGGCACTCATTAGAACCCCACTAAATATGAATTTTCTTCTTGATGTTTTCATGTGCTTTTATTTAGTTGCTGGTAAAATTAGCTGAGGCTTAGATCTCTTTTTACAAGCGTATTGGGATAATTTTTTGTTTATTGCTATTTTCCGAAAAGCAGATAGGTGATCACTGACATAGCCGTTAAAAATATCCCGATTGCAGTTTCATAAGGAATCAGTTTTAGTCTGTTGTTTATGGCCACATTCGTTACCCCACCTGTGGCATGGAAAAAGGAGCCATGTGGTAAATGATCCAGTACAGTAGCTCCAGCATTAATCATCGCGGCTCCCCAAATGCCGTTTATTCCTGCGTTTATGATAATGTCTGCGAAAGAAGAGGAGGCGATTGTGGCGCCTGCTGTTGTGGAAGCCGTAGCTGCACCCATCAGAATGCCCGAAAGCGGTGCAATGCTCAGTGCTCCAAAGTTAGAACTGGTCAGGGCATCTAAAAACACATCTTTTAAGGAGGAAGCTTTTATGATCCCTGCAATGGTACCCGTTCCGATGAGCAGTATGGCTATGCCCGACATGCGCTCCAATCCGTAACGCATCCCTTCGTTCAGCACATCCAATCTTCTTACAGCAAAGACACCTGCAATTCCACCGAGCGGTAAAGCAATCAGAGGGTCGATCGCAAAGCCAAAAACCGGACGCATTGCAAGCAATAGAATGGTGACTGCAGGAGCCGTAATGCTTGCGATAAAGGATGGGGGCTGATCTTGTTCTTTGTCTAAATCTGCTTCCTGTACAAGCGCGCCTGTGCGGGGCATTAACCTCGCGATGACATAAATCGTAAATAGGAGGCCGGCAACTGCCGGCAGGATGTTGACGTACATCACGGAAATCAATTCCGCTTTAAAGTTTTCAGCAGCGATAATGGTGTTGGGATTTGGAGAAATAATGTTCCCACATTTACCGCCGCCAATCATCACCAGCAGCAATATTGCTTTGGGGATGGATAGCTTTTTTCCAATGTTCAAAGCGATAGGTGCAACGGTAATTACGGCTACATCGATAAATACGCCGATCGCGGTGAGCAGGAAAGTTGCCAAAGCAATGGCTAAGTAGACATGTTTATGGCCTAACTTCTGGATGATGGCATTTGAGATCGAGGTGGCCGCACCGGTTTTGATTAATACCCCAGAGAGCACTCCAGCCGTTAGAATCCGCAGGATGGCGGGCGATACGTCTCTAACCCCATCGATCATTTGGCCTACGGTTTCCGGCAGGCTAAATCCACCCATTAATCCACCTACAACTGCCCCCAGGATTAAGCTGTAAGCGGGTGAGACTTTTCGGATGATTAAAACAATGGATAATATCAATCCAAGCAAAGCGCCTATTGCAGTCATGCCCCGGTTGTTTTGAAGTTTTTAAGTAGTCGGAATAGTTGATCGAGTGTCCGCGTGATGTTCGCAATGGTGAATTCTTTTTCCATTGCCCGCTGCATGGAAACCGGATAGGGTGTGATCGGGAGTACAGCAAGAAATCCCAGATCGTTTAGCAGCTGGACGTCCTCCGTACATCCACCAATGGCAATTACCGGAATGTTTCGTTGTTGGGCGGCTTTCAATATCGTAACCGGTGCTTTTCCCATACTGGTTTGTTGGTCCAGTTTACCTTCTCCAGTGATCACCAGATCGGCATCTTCGATGGTGTTTTGAAAGTTAAGGGCATCCAGGATCATCTGCGCACCGGGTTTTAACTCTGCATTTGCGAAAGCCAGGAATCCACCTCCAAGGCCGCCAGCAGCACCCGAACCTGCAATCTGGTTTACATCTATGCCTTTGGTCAGTTTAACGACTTCCACAAAGTTCTTCATTCCTTCTTCAAGCGTGTGAATGGCCTGGTCATCTGCGCCTTTCTGGCGGGCGTAAACATGCGCAGCACCCCTGGGACCAGTACAAGGGTTGTCCACATCGCAGGCTATGGTAAAAGTTGCAGCCAAAAACTCCGGGATTGCTTTGGAGTGGTCAATGGCCTGAATAGCTCCTAAGATCTGTCCACCAAGTGGCAGCGCCTGCCCTTCCTTGTCCAGGAACTTAAAACCTAATGCCTGCAGCATTCCGGTCCCTCCGTCATTTGTGGCGCTTCCTCCAATGCCAATTAGAAAGTTCTGGCAGCCACGGGCAAGTGCATCTTTTATGAGTTCTCCCAATCCATAGGTAGAGCTGCGTAGGGGATTTCGATCGCTTTGCGGAACCAAGGTCAGTCCACAGGCACTTGCCATTTCGATTACTGCGGTCTTTTCATCAGCAAGCAGACCGTATACAGCATTCACCGGTTCCCCCAAGGGACCTTTAACCATGCAGCTGATTTTTGTTCCAGCCAATGCGGTAATGAGAGCATCAACTGTACCTTCACCACCATCGGCCATTGGTATTTTCAGGATCCTGCAGTCCGGAAAGTTTTTCAGAATAGCGAGTTCAGCAGCGCCGGCTACTTCCAGGGAACTTACAGAACCTTTAAAGGAATCTGCGGCAACTACAATTTTCTTCATGGGTCACCGGATAAGTTAAATTTTCAAAGCCGCACGGAATCCCCGGGCAGCATAGTAAGACTCCGCACCATTATGGTAAATAAAGACTGTGTCATACCGGTAGTCCCCAAATAGGGCGCCACCCAGTGCTCTGATCTTATCCGGGGTTTGGATCCAGCTGGAGGTCTTCGTATCGACCTTTTCCAAGGATTGAAGGAATCGATATTGATCCTCATTTAACATCGCAACTCCAAGTTCCGCCCCCATGCCGAGAGCGCTATTTTTGGGCTTATTTTCTTTCCTCGACGCCAATGCCGCTTCATCATAACATATACTTCTGCGAAGTTTTGGACTTTCCGCCGAGCAGTCGAAGAAAATGTACTCGCCTGTTTTTTCATCATAAGCAACGACGTCTGGTTCCCCGCCGGTTAGTTCCATCTGCTCTAGCGACCAGAGTTTTTCCGGATTGTTCTCTAATCTGGCCTGTACATGATCCCAAGTCAAGTTAGGGTGACGATGCATGTTGCTGGTAAATCGCTTTTCCAGAATGTGAAATAAAGCTTCAATTTGATCTGATGATAGTTGTTTAGTATGGTTGTTAGTCATAGGTGAATAAAGGTTTAAAGCTTTATTGGATAGTTTTTAGTAAAACGGATGGTTTTATTCCTAAAAATAGCTAAAACATTGATACGCAATGAAACAAGTTGTTCTGATGTTCCAAAACCACCTTAGACAAAACAAATTGTTCCTGGGCAGGATTAATGATAACATCATAACCATATAATTAGATGGAACACAACATTAAAGAAGAGACCCTCACATTGACTGTTATTGGTTCAGGCGATGCTTTTGGGAGTGGTGGTAGATTAAACACCTGTTTTCATGTTCAAACTTCAGGTACTCAACTGTTGATTGACTGTGGTGCGACCACTTTAAGTGGTTTAAAGCAACGAGGGATTCGAGTTGAAGACATTGAGGTCATTGCCATCACGCACTTCCATGGTGATCATTATGGAGGATTGCCATTTTTCCTTTTGGACTACGCGAGGCAGAACCCGGCAAATCCACTTACCATCATTAGTCCACCAGGTTGTAAAGAACGAGTACAAAGCCTATTGGATTTATTGTATCCCGGCAGTCTGCAGCTAGACAACCTTGCCGTTGACTTCATAGAATATCAACCCAATGAAGTGGTTAAGACCAACAACCTGGTTGTGCAAACCTTTCCTGTAGTTCATGTTGCAGCTGCGATACCTAATGCGCTTAGGATAAAAATTGGAAACAAGGTCATCAGTTATTCAGGAGATACGGAATGGACGCCAGATCTGGTAGAACTTGCCAGAGCGGCTGACTTGTTTATCTGTCAGTGCAACTTTTACGAGAAAGTCTCAAAGGGGCATTTAGACTACCAAACGCTGCTACAACACTTACCACTGCTTTCCTGCAAACAAATCTGGCTTACACATTTTGATGTGGAAATGTTGGATAATCTGGATAAAATTGATCTGGAATATGCGGAAGATGGAAAGCAAATATTGATTTAAAAAAGCTTTGCCTGCGCACTATTCATGGGCTTTCCATGAAAAATGAGTTCGGCGACCCTGTCGAACTTGCCATACATAAATCCTGGTGTTCTTCGCAGCAGCAGCATACGGTCTGCCTTGAAAGATGCTTGATAGTTCTTGTTCTTCCATGCTGGCCACACCTTCTCGAAATCATGCCGTGAGATGCCTTTCGCTATGGTGAGATGTGCTTTCGTAGAAGGACGATAGGTTGGATTTTTTCCGCCCCTTAGCCAATTGCTTAATACCTTTTTAAGGTTGCTGAGTAACCTGGAGAGATCTGGATCTTCTTCAACCCTAGAATATATGGTATAATTTTGCCCTGCAAAGAAATTGAAGTTAGATAGTCTGATGTTGAAGCTTGGTGTTTGGGTAGTGATCTGCTCAAAGTTCTTAATAAGAATTCTTTCACTTTCTGCATTGCCAAGGTAGGAGAATAGAGTTAGATGAGGTTTGGTGCCTGCTTCTAGTTTCCAGCCATAATCTCTCTTACAACTTTGTTTCATTTCCTGGATGTCTGCACGAACTTTTTCTTCCGGGCTGATGATTGCAAGATATTCGTAAATTGTACCGTCCAACATCTGATAGGATTTGCTGTTTACTGCTTAGATATGAGTAAATTAGCAAATTTGTAGCGTAAGTTATGCTGCCGCCGTTTATACAATATCTAAGCCCAACTGTATGATAAGATACATTTACTTGCTGATAGCCGTGACCTTGCTTTCGGCCTGTTCAAAAGAAGAACTGATTGGTCCTTCAAAACTTAAAAACGGAGAAGAAGTAGAAATATTGGTCAGCGACCGCTATGGGACAACTGATGATCCAGTCCGGTTACTTCCTTCTAATCAACCAGCAGAAATGTCGCTATTGGGCTTTATGGAGCGTGAACCAGGGTACAGTTACCGGGTAAAAGCGAGAATCGTTAAGCCAGCTGAGCCTCCTCAGGATGGTTCTGCTTATTGGCTGGATTTTATCAATGTCTTGGAAAAGGAAAAGAGCAACAGCAATGCGCCGTTTACACTTGCAATAATTCAATCTTTTGTGCCTGGCGGGCCGATCATCCGGCTTAGAAAAGAAACTGATAAGTACTATTTCGATGATAAGCTGATGCTAACCTTTGCGAACGAGGAGGTGAGGCAGCAGCTGGAGGAAATCTGGACCTTCAACAAATCTATATATGAAAGCTGGCAGGAGACTAAGACGGTACCGCCGATGAAATGGAAAGCGATAAATGCATCGGTAACTCATGATCCACAGCTTTTTGGGAAAGCCTATCTGATTTCAAGAATCGAGTTTACAGAATAGAATGTTATGAGAAAAGTCATATTGGGACTAGCCATTTCCCTAGACGGTTACATAGAAGGGCCGAATGGCGAATTTGATTGGTGTTTTACCGATCAGGATTATGGACTGGCGGATTTTTATAACCGCATTGATGCATTGTTTATCGGACGTAAGAGTTACGAAATCAAACAACAATTTGAAGAAGGTAGCGGAGAAAGTATTCCCGGCATGCCTGCGATGACCGAATACGTATTTTCAAGAACGCTGAGCGCTGTTAAGACGGGTGCAGTTTTAATCAGCGATGATGCTATTGCTAAAGCAAGGGAGATCAAGGCGAAACCAGGAAAAGATATATGGCTATATGGGGGTGCTGTGCTCACGGAGCAAATGCTGGAGGCAGGACTTATTGATGAGTTATGGTTATCCGTTCATCCGATACTCCTGGGCAGTGGCAAACAGTTGTTTAAAAAACAGAAAGAGCGCATTAATTTGGAGCTGTTGGAGTCTAAAACTTACGACACGGGACTGGTTTCACTACGATACCGTATTTTAAACTGAGAATTTCGGTAAGAAGAAAGCGGCCAGTAAGGAATAGCTTACTGGCCGCTGGTATAAACATTGAATAATTTTTAACGGGCTTACAATCCGCTATCATCAAGTGCAAAGGTGTTTTTTCTTTCCTTCCATTTACCTTTTGTGAAATCAGGGAATTCCTGTGGAGCGTTACCTTCATTCAACGACTTCTCTGATAGTGGTGTAATTACACTCATTGTTAAGGAGTCATAAATATCAATAGGGGTTTGCTTGCCTTGTTTAACTGCCTGTATGAAGGCGTTAAATACATACCAGTCCATACCTCCGTGTCCCGCACCTTCCGCCTGGGCCGCATATTTCTTCCATAGCGGGTGATCGTATTTTTCAAACCAGGTCTCTGCCTTGTCCCACTGATCATGTTTTGCAGATTTACCTTCAATGTAAATGGAATTATTTACATCCATCCAGATGCCTTCGGTACCCTGTACGCGGAAACCTAAGGAATAAGGTCTAGGCAAGTGGGTATCATGCGTTAAGGTAACCGTTTCCCCATTTGCGCAGTTCAGCATGGTTTTGGTCACATCCCCATTTTTAAACTTGATTTTCGCGTTTTTATGTCCTGGAGAAACTTTCTCGATGTAGGAGTTTAAGCCTCTGGATTTTGAAGAAAAGGAAACCAGGTTGGTGAACCGGTTGCCCCGGTTGATGTCGATGTAGTTCATTACCGGACCGGCACCATGGGTGGGATAGATGTCGCCATCGCGGTCGATGTTCCATTGCGTGCGCCATTGCGCTTCACCAACGGTATTGGGACCGAACTCCGCGCCTTTACCGCTAAAATTCTTGCCATCATTGAACAGTACACCTCTAAGGTCATGCTCATAGCCGCCTTCCAGATGGATCAACTCACCGAAAATGTTCTGACGCACCATGTTCAAAACAGCCATTACATCTCTGCGGTAACACACATTTTCAAGGGTCATGTAGGGAATTTTGGTTTCTTCATAAACCTTCAGGATATCCCAGTGATCCTGTTCTGTGATACCCGCAATGACTTCACAGCCCACATATTTTCCGGCACGCATGGTATCAATGGCCTGATCTTTATGGAATTCCCAAGGTGTAGAAATGATTACCGCATCGATATCCTTACGGGCAATAAGCTTTTTGTAGGCATCCAGTCCGCCGGTGTATTCTACCGGGAGCTTTTTCTTGGCCTTTACGAATTGCTCACGACAGTATTTTAGGGAGCTTTCCTGTATGTCGCAAATGGCAACAATTTCCACGTCATTACGCAGAAGACCTTCAGCGATGTGGTTACGTCCGCGCAAGCCAACGCCTATATATCCAAGTCTTACTTTATCAGTATCTTTTGCGAATAACATGCCCGAGGGCAGGATAGTAAAGCCAGTTACGCCAAGGGCAGTGTTTTTAACGAATTCTCTGCGATCCATAATTATGTTCTTATTTGTTCTTTATTCGGTTTGTTTAGCCAGTCATCATTGAATCTGGCCTCAGTATGTATATGGTTATTTTATTGAATGGTTGCCTCGCTCTTAAAGATAGCATCTTTGAAAAAAGCGGGTAAATGAAACTCGGGTTTATCAGCTATAATGTTACTCCAACATAGAAAGTGAGGGGCTGGTAAGGCGTCGCCACATTTATAAAAGTTCAGCCGTACCGGTGTTTGCTCAAGCTGAAGTTTGGGGTGGAAGTTAAAGAGTTCCTTTGGTAGATATAAGGTCAATTCCCAACTTACACCTGCTGACGACTCATTCCTGATACTCACCAGGTAGCGTATCGCCTCCAGACGTTTGGCACAGATGAAGTTCCTTTCCGTTTTGCCGGCCCCGAATTGTACTCGCGCCGTTCCGGCACAATTGAATTCAAGGTTGTAGTATTCCGCTTCGTTGTTAAATGAAATGAAGAACTCCACGCAGCTATCCTCATATACCGGATCATTAAACTCCTGGTAAGTGGCTTTAATCTGCTGCTCGGTTACGTAGTACTTCAGCAAAATGGCTTCACCATTGTGCGCAATGCTGAAAGCTGCGGTTGGGCGACTTGATTCATCCTCCCAGGGTGCATGAATGATTTTATTGATATTCAGCGAATCCAACTTTTCAGATAGGATTTCTATCGGTGTGTGCGCATTTACCTGGGGCAAAAATGGAATAAGGAAAGGGTTAGCCATGTTCTTGGGAGGTCTTTAGATTGCTTATTTCTTTCTGTATGATCTGCTGAATCTCTGCTGCTTTTTCATGGAGATTCCTGAACAACTGGAACTGTGCACGTGTACGTTGGAGGTTATGGTTCGGGAACTTAATTTTATAATACGTGTCGCCGTTCAGGTGATCCGTTAAAAACCTCATGCCTTGCATATAGGGGAACAACAAGACCCCTTTTACCAACGACTCGATTTCCTTGTCTGTGAGAAAGTTTGCTGCATGCTCCAGGTAGCCGCGGGTGTATGCCCGAAACAAAGGGATGTTCAGTTGTATTTTTTCGAGATCCGCTTCATCTTCCGCCGCTGTATTGATGATCGTTCTGATGGCATCACCAAAATCATAGGCCACATAGCCCTGCATCACCGTTTCCAGGTCAATGACACACTGTGCCTCATCGTTTTGATCCAGTAGCACATTGTTAAACTTGGTATCATTATGCGTAACCCGCTTTGGCAGTGTAGCAAGCGTTTCCGGTTGTTGAAAGTACAGCATGGCGTTTGCATGTGCTTCAACCAGTTCCAATTCTTCAGAAACGGTTTCCAGGCGACCTGCCAGATTGCTGGCTATGGCTTCTTTAAGCTGCGACAATCGAAACTCAATATTGTGAAAGTTGGGGAGTACCTCAAACAGTTCGTTTGAAGGAAAATCTGCGAGCATGGATTGGAACCTGCCGAAAGCTTTCCCTCCTTCATAGGCCTGCTTTTCTGTCGATACCATGTCGTATGACCGGGTGTCTTTCAAAAAGTAAAACATACGCCAATAGTTGCCACCGCTGTCGAGATAATAGTACTGATTGTTGCGGCTGGGAATCAAGGTCATGACCGCTTTCAAAGGATCACCATTTTCGCTGGAAACCTTGTTTTTCAAATGTTCCGTAACGCGCAGCATGTTTCCGGTAAGCGCTTCCACATTGGTGAATATGGAATTGTTAATGCGTTGTAACAGGTAATCTGGACCACCAGCCGCTACATTTTTTACCAGAAAGGAGTCGTTGATATGACCCGATCCGTAAGGTTGGACATTGCCAGCCTCGGCGGAACATTGGAAATTGCTAATAACTTCAGGGATGTAGTTGGATATTTGCACTATGGTGAAATTAAAATTAGGAATGTGAGTTAAAGCTTAAAGAATATGCTACGTTTATAGAGCCAGTAACATAGGCCCCATTCTAAGAGTAGCGTTAGCAGTGCCGATACGACTGCAGCGGTCGCTTCCGGAACCCCTAAGAAAAGCTGCAGCATCTGGCCGCTAAAAATGTCTACGGCGCCATTTACCCACTGCATACCTACGGTCTCAAAAAAGAGATAGATGAAAATAGCATTCATCCCCATGACGGTTGCGATCCAGGCGTAACGGTTATTTTTTTTGATGTCCACAATCCAGTATACGGCGGTTAGCAAGAGTAAGACCCATCCTCCGGAAGCCAGTGCAAATGAACTCGTACTGATCCGCTTAATGATGGGCGTGATGTTCAGCAGATCCAGACCATGGCCCAGGATCAAAGCGATGATACCAGCGACTACCAGGGCTTTCAGCTTATAGGCGCTACTGCGATCAGAGATTAGCAGCTTACCGGCCAGCACACCCCAAATGGTATGTGCAGCTGTCGGGATGATGTTTATGGCCACCCAACCATCACTGTTGATCTTACCCATGAGTATGGTATCCATATAGGACCCGAAGTTCTGACCCTCAACGAAAGGTTGCGAAAAGCCTGGCATCAAGACCGTGCGGTATAAAAATTCCGTGAGCAGGAGCAGTCCGATGGAAAATCCGATCTGGAAGGTAAAGGAGCGGTTGATAATCAGATAGGCGATGAGCGTGGTAAAGGCCAACTGCGTAAGTACGTTCCAGAGTTCCCAAACAGGCTTATCTGCGTAAATGCAATGGAGACCAACGCCGCAGATAAACAGTCTCAGGCAACGTACAAGAATATGCTTGAAGTCTGCAGACCAGCTGCTACCTTTCGCAAGCTTGCGGCTGTAGGAGATGTACATCGCCGAACCTGCCATAAACATAAATGCGGGTTGCACCAGGTCCCAAAAATGCAGGCCATGCCATGGATGATGGAAAAACTGGTTTACCAACCCTCCGGCTACTCCGGAGGGACCGAGATGTTTGATCGACTCGTAAACCCTGCAACTTTCAGCGCAAAGCAGTATCATGATGATGCCACGTAGCACATCAAGTGAAATCAGTCGGTAATTACGGTGTGGATCAGCGGTAATGGAATTTGTCATAGAAGGTGTTGCGTAAAATGCATTATTCACTCATGTCCAGAAAGAAACTCGGCGCACCTTCATCCGGTGCATTACCCAATACCACAGACCAGTCATTCTTAATCGCCTGGACACCGATTCGCATACCTTCGCCGGTAAGCCCTTTCAACTTGCCTCTGGCAATGCGCATTTCAAACTTCACCATACCGCCTTCTTCTTTCACGGTGCCTACGTTGAAAGCTTCGGCAATAGATTGTTGGTCGAACGCAAAAGCGTTCTGGTTGGTGCCGGCATGATAGAAGATATCCAGCCCTGCGGTTAGCAGTTGTCCTTCAAGCAGTATATCATACGCGCCTCCAGGAAATGTTCCGGTCAGCAAACCTGTACCAGCATTATTGTCTGAATCGATATAGAAATCGAAGATGTTTGCGTCTGCTCTACTGCCGGTCATCTCTGCGTACATATAGATGTAGTTACCGTCATAATCAAACTTGACGGCGTTGAATATTCCTTTGGAATTGCCCAGGGTGACCACGTCTTTCGTTACGGTTGCCCAGTCATCCAGGCTGTTGTCATTGATCTTCACCGGTGAAGACTTGGCAATACGGATCACGGTAGAGGATTCTGCAGCTTGTCCGTTCACCATGGCAGTTAATGTTGGGACATATTTGCCCTTGCCCGGATAAGTGTGGCTGGGGTTGGCATCCGTAGAGGATTGTCCGTCCCCAAAGTCCCAGCTGTAGCCCGTAACGCCTTCGGTGATCACTTTGAAAGTTGCGGTGCTACCTTCTATGACCACTTCATAGGCCAGGTCAGTTTGTGGCTGGTAGTCATCTTCTTTACAGCTGTTTAGTAGTGTCCCCGCAAGTGTTACACAAAGCAGGCACAGGTATGATCTTAAATTCTTCATCTCAATGATATGGATAAACCTCGTTAAACTATTGGTTTTGAATGGCCTTTGGATTACTTAGGATCTCGTCTACCGGCAAGTAATAGATAATCCTTGGACTGGTATAGGGAACACTCAGGTTCTGATAACCGGACGGTGTTTTCGAAAGATCAATATCAGTTTCTTTCAAACCCAGGATGTGGTAGCCCCAGTACGCTTTGTTCAGGCTTCGCTTGTTGCGGAACACATCGTAGGTGCGGTGACCTTCAAAAGCCATCTCAATACGTTTTTCTGCCAGTACCAGGTCTAAAGCATTGCTTCCTTGGGGTAAGGTCTTGTTGTACATGGATGCTTCCAGTCCGCGGTTTTTGCGGATCATATCCAGGTCGTCCAAGGCGGCTGCAGTAGCACCAGTCTTTGCCTCAGCTTCTGCACGGATCAGGTACATCTCTGCCAGTCTGAACATGATCGGTGAGCTTAAGTTCGGTTGTCCGTTCTGGAAGGAGAACTTGGTGATGTAGTACATTTCAATACCGTTTTTCTTTAACACGGCACCGGATCCATCCGTTGCCGGAACAATGTAGGACCATCTTACATCTTCAGGGCGCGAGGCCATTGCAGCACGCAGGGAGGATGAAGCAAACTCTTCACCCCAGCCGGAGTTACCATCAGAGTAGATCATGGACGCAATAGAACCAAATTTGCCGTAGTCATCTGCTGCGGTGAAAGCAATGCAGAAAATGGTCTCCGGGCTGGTGCTCGCATTGGCAAAAAGTGACGGGTAGGTTGCTTTTGTCATCAGGCTATACTTCCCTGAATTGATCACCTTGTTCGCATATTCAATGGCCTTTGCGTTGTCTTCTTTGTAAAGGTTTACGCGGGCAAGTAAGCTCCAGGCGGCTTCAGCCGATGCATATTGAACGCCTCTTGGTTGTGTCATCAGGCCTGCCGCTTGTTCAGCATCCGCGAGTACCGAGGCGTAAACTTCGGCAACGCTGGAACGTGCTTTCTGACCTTCATCGGTCAGGTTGGTACGTAAGATTATGCCTGGGGATTCCGGCGCCACACTGTAAGGCTGGCCAAATAATCTTACCAGATTGAAGTGGCAGAAGGCGCGCAAAAAGTAACACTCCCCCAGAAGCTGCTTAGTCCTTTCATCCGGGTCAGGTAATTTCTCTATTGCGTCGATTACGGTATTCACGCCCGTGATGATCTTGTAAGATACATACCAGAAATACCTGGTGTTGGCTTGGGAAGGGGAGTGCCCGAGGGTGAAGCTGTTGAACAAAGGGTCTTCTGTGATTTGTCCGCAGGTGATGTCGTCACTCGCAAAGTCAGACAAGTGATAGAACTGACGTAGGTACATGTTGTTATTGTCAACCGACCCGTTAAACTCGATATGGTCTTTGAACAGTGCATATGCACCATTTAGTGCGTTTGTTAATCCGTCATTAGTGGTTACCAATGTTCCGGTGCTGATCGCGTCGCTTGGATTAACCTCTAGTTTTTTACAACTGCTCGTTGCGGCCATAAAAAGCATAAACAGGGCGAATAATTTCTTTTTCATCTCTTGAAGTTTTAAATACCTGTTTGGTTAAAAGTTGAAGTTGATATTGAATAAATATTGTCTGTTGTTCGGGTACTTGAAGTCGGATACCCCTGGTGTGCCAAAGCTGCCTGCCTGTATGGTGGTTTGAGGATCCTGGCCCAGAAAGTTTGAAAAGGTTGCCACGTTATCTGCACTGAACCCGACGGTGATGCCTTCCATATTGATACGGCTGGACCATGCTTTTGGTAACCTGTACGAAAGTGCGATGTTCCGGATGCTGAAATAACTACCGTTTTTCAGGTACCGGGTCGAGGTTTCCGTGGAGTTTGCAGAGTTCTGCGGACTAGGCTCTGTTGCTTGGGTATCACCAGGGCCGGTCCAGATCTTCGAATCGTCGGGCATCTGGATCTGGTTGTAATATGGCTCATGACCATCATTCATCATGAAACGCAGGTTATTGCTGAACACCTTGTTGCCGTAGTTGAAATAGGTGCTTACACGCAGGTTGAAGTTCTTGTAGCGGAAATTGTTGTTGAAACCACCCTGAAACTTCGGCAATGCGGAACCACTTTCCTGGATCGTTGCCTGTGCATAGTCAGAAGTGCTTTCACGTCCCGTTTCATTGCCATCTGCATCGTAGTTCACCTTTTCCCAAAGCGGGCCACCGGTCTGTGGGTCAACACCCAGCCACTTGGGCATGTAAAACTCATACAGGTTTCCGCCATTGCGGTAGATCTGCGAGATGCTCCAGGAGCCGGTTTTAACGATGTTTGCAGGTAAGCCTTCCAGTTTGTTGCTGTTGAAGTTAATACTGAGATCCGTGTTCCACTCAAAGTTCTTGTTCTGAATATTGGCGGAGTTGATGCCAAGCTCTATACCTTTGTTGACCACGTTGCCTGCATTCTCCCATTTAGTTTCAAAGCCCACAGAAAGGGGTTGAGATACTTGCAATAACAGATCCTTAGTGTCATTGCGGTATACATCCAGGGTCAGGTTTACGCGTTTAAACAATCCAATGTCAAGACCAGCGTTGATCTGGTGTTTGCTTTCCCAGGTAAGATTAGGACTGGCCAATTGGTAAGGCACGGCACCCACGATTGAATTGTACTGTGTGGTTAAGGAGTAGAGACCCAGGTACCTGGAAGCGCCGATGTCCTGTGTTCCGGTGATACCATAACTCGCCCTTAATTTCAGGTAGTTCAGAATGTTGCTGCCGGCAAGGAAATCTTCATTGCTGATTAACCATGCTCCGGAGATTGCTGGGAAGCTGCCATATTGTTTGGTTGGTGCGAAGGCTGAAGAGCCGTCGTAGCGGAATGATGCGGTAAGGAAGTACTTTTCTTTATAGTTATAGTCAACCTGTGATAGCAGGGACTGCAGATAACCCTGATTATTATAGCCATTCACCAGCTGATTGTTCGAAACCACGTTCAATACTCTTAGTCCTTCAGGAAGGCCTCTGCCGGAAGCACCGGAATATTCTGTCTGACTGCCTTCGAAAGCACCGCCGGCAAATCCGTTTAAGCTATGGTCGCCCATTTTGAAGGCGAAGCGGAACAACTGGTTAGATACGATGCCATAGTTCAGCGTGTTCAGCTCATCTAAATATCCAGAACCGCGGTAGGTGCCCGCGGCAAGCGGCGAGACAAAGTTGGTGCCTTTGTTGAAAGCAGCTGCAACCCGGTTGCTACTGGAAAATGTTAACCAGTCGGTAATACGGTAGTTTACACCCAGATCATAGTTTACATCGAAGCCTTTGTAAGCATGATCGGAGTTTTCAATGGTGTGTAGTGGGTTTACTTTATCCCTTGACCACCATTTGAAGGTAGAGTTCCCATCTACGTAGACCGGGTTTCCAGCTTCATCGTAGGGGTTATCCCAAGGCATGTTCAGGAAAGAATAGTAGACATCCATGTAGTCGTAGCTCTTACCCATGTTTGCACTCAGGTTGATGTTGTTCGTGACATCCAGCTTTTTCGAGAAGTGATACGTAGAGTTACCACGTAAGTTGATACGTTGATATTTGGTGTTTAAGAAGGTACCCTTTTCATTATAGTAGGATGCACCAACATAGTAATCGTTCTTTTCTGTTCTGCCACTGGCGGAAAGGTAGAAGTTATATATCGGGGCGGATGTAAAGGACTCATCCGGCCAGTTATAATCCTGGTCGCGAAGTGTTATTGGCCGCTCTGCGTAGAATTTACCGAGATCTATCTTGTAAGAGTTGTCAGGCGCACCAAGGATATAGTCCCTGTAAAACTCCTTTTGATGATCATAAAGTTCATTGCTGCCCATCACCTGGAGCTTTCCGAAATCTGCGGTACGGAATCCGGTAGATACCTTGGCTTCAAACCTGGTTTCACCCTGCTTCGCGCTTTTGGTAGTTACGACGATGACACCGGCATTTGCCTGTGATCCATAAAGCGCAGTAGATGCAGCGTCTTTAAGTACGGTAATGCTTTCCACATCGTTGGGATCATAGTTACCCCCGATGATACCGTCGACAACGAAGAGCGGGCTCTGGTTCGCATTTACGGAGGATACCCCGCGTAAGCGGATATCAGGTGCTGCACCCGGTGCACCGGAGCTGTTCACCACCTGCAAACCGGCAACTTTACCCTGTAACATGGAACCTACGTTGTTGGTGGTGACGTCCTTCAACTGTTCCGAGGAAACTACTGAAACCGCACTGGTAAGTGCACTCTGCTTTTTACTGCTATAACCCACAACCACGACATCACTGAGCTGCTGAACATCTTCATCCAGCCTGATTTCTATGCTGCGCTGTCCGGCGCTTACTTCAACCTCTTTCCTCAGAAATCCGACGAAAGTTAAGATCAGTGTAGATGGTCCGGCAGGGGCTGCAATGCTGAACTCACCGGCACCATTGGTGCTGACCGTGTTCGTGCCACCTTTCAGCGACACGCTAACGCCAGGCAGCGGCTGTCCGTCCCTTGCAGCGAGAACTCGGCCGGTAACGCGTTGCTCCTGTGAAAAGCTGGCAAAATGCATTGTCAGTAAGCAACAACAGAGGAGTAAAATTTTCTTAATCATGGTGCGAAATTTAATTGGTGGTTTGGAAATGAGGTGCTATTGTAAATATGAAGTAAAAAAATTGTTAAGGAAAGTTCATCGATTTTAAGCATGACTAAAATCATTGCACGCAAACGGTTGCGTAGCTTACGCAAACGATTGTGCAATTTCAACGCAAACGGTTGCGCTAAATCAGGATTCGATAATGCTTTTCGGTTTATTGACCTGCAGGACGGGTGTATTCGATCATCTCTGAATCGATAATGTGCTGCAACAGTGGGGCTTCAGTACCAGCAGGATTTCCGGCATGTTTAATCAGCTGGAAAAGAAAGTCTGTGGCCATGGACGACTGCTGATAGGCGAACTGCTCAATGGAAGCCAAAGGCACGCTGTCCATATACTCCCAGATTGGAAGGTTTGCAAAGCTGATAAAACTCATGTCTTTGTTAATGACCAGGCCGCGGGATTTCACGGTAGCAATACAATCCAGCAGTACATAGTCATTGAAAACAATTACTGCTGTAGGCGGCTCAGCGATGTCCAGCAGCTGGCTCATCGCCCTGCAATTGTCGGCTTTGGATAGGCTGGTAGAAACGATAATCTCATGGTCCAGCTGCAGGTCATGGGCTTTGAGGCACTTGTAATAGATCTCAAGCCGCTGTAAGGTTGCCGCGAGTTTTGCCGGGCCATTAATCAGCCCGATGCGGGTATGCCCCAGGCTCACCAGCTTTGTAATGGCTTGCAGCATCCCGGAAACGAGATTGCAGGCGACATAATTGATGTCCTTTTTACTTGGAATGCGGTCGAAGAAGACCACAGGAATGTTGTACTTTTTGAGGCTCTCGAAGTGCTCATAGGAAGAAGTTTCCTTCGTAAGCGACACCAAAATGCCGTCTACCCGGTGATCCTTCATGTTTTCTACAATCCTTTTCTCCCGTTCAAAGCTCTCCAGCGACTGCCCAATGATCACATTATAATTATTAGCTTCTACAGCATCTTCAATTCCGGTTAGGGCAGAGGAGAAGAAGGGCTCAGAAAGGTTGGGGATGATAACGCCTATAGAATAGGTTTTTCGTTCTTTGAAGTGAATTGCGGAGCGGTTTACTTCATAACCCAGCTCTTTGGCCACGTTTTGCACGCGCATCGTCGTCACCAGTCCAATACTCGGATGATCACGGAGTGCGCGAGACACCGTTGATACAGAAACATTAAGTCGTTTGGCAATTTCCTTAATGGTGGGTAATCTATATTCAGACATTGTGGTTTTTACTGCATTTCCTCCCTAAATGTATGATTTTTATCCATTATGTGTTAATTTACTTGCCTAAAGATCATCGCAGAAGATCGCTGATTTGATCCGGAATCTAAGTATAAGTTCTAATTGCATATGTCCATGAAAGAAAATAGCCGGCGAATGTTCCTGAAAACCTCATCCCTTAGTCTTGGTGTCTTAAGCACCTGCAGTTTTAGCGCATTAGCTGTTCCAGCTGCCGAAGATGAACCAAACTTGCAGCTGGAAGAAATAACGATCAACTTGTGGGCTGAGGGCTCTAAAAACAACGGAACCGATCCAGGTAAACGTCCCAATCTGGTAATCTACAGGCCTAAAGGAAGTGCCGTAGTTAAGCGGGCCGCAATGGTCGTTTGTCCGGGTGGCGGCTATGGCATGCTGGCCTCAGATCATGAGGGTATCCAGTTTGCGAGGCTATTTGCTTCAAAAGGGATGGTCGCTGCGGTGCTGACCTACCGGGTTGCACCCAATAAGTTCCCGGCGCCTTATGCAGACGCGGTGCGTGCCATGCGCATTGTTCGATCCAGAGCGGCTGAGTTCGGTATTGATCCTTCACGCATCGGCCTGATGGGTTTCAGCGCCGGCGGGCACCTGGCCTCAACCGTGGCAACCCAACCCGAGCTATACAAGGACCCCGAAGATGATCTTGCTGCAACAGTATCTGCCCGGCCGGATCGCGTGGTACTGGGCTATCCGGTAATCACATTCGGTGAATTCACGCACGCAGGCTCCGTAAAGAACCTGCTAGGAGACCATCCTACACAGGAACAAAGGCAACAGTTCTCGGGGGAGCTACATGTTGGTCCACAAACTCCGCCTGCCTTCATCTTCCATACCGCCGATGATGGCGCCGTGCCGGTGCAGAATGCCTTTCTTTTTGCAGAGGCTTGCGTAAAGCACAAAGTTCCGGTAGCTTTACATGTATATCCGCGGGGTAAACACGGTGTAGGTGCCGCGCTGGATAACCCTGAGCTGAGTGGCTGGACCGAGGTGCTGCTGCGCTGGTTGGCCGACTGGCAGCGTGTTTAGGTTTACAAATAAATTGTTTTACTTTGCTGAATGCTATCCAAAAAAACGCAATATGCCATTAAAGCGCTCGTGATCCTGGGTAAAAACTATGGAAAAGAGCCCATGCAAATATTACGTATCGCTCAGGAAGATAAAATTCCGAAGAAGTTTCTCGAGCAGATCCTGCTCGAACTGCGAAATGCCGGACTGCTGGTAAGTAAGAAAGGTGCTGGGGGTGGTTATAGCTTGAATAAAGATCCGAACGAGATTTTCCTAACCCAGATACTGCGGATTACTGGTGGCCCAATCGCCCTGCTGCCTTGCGTAAGCTTGAACTTTTATCAGCGGTGCGAGGAATGTATCGACGAGAAAACCTGCGGCATTCGAGACGTCTTCACCGACGTTCGAAATGCTTCATTGAAGATCTTATCCGAGACCAGCATTGCTGATGTCATTGCCCGCGAAAACAACCTGCTTAAAGGGCTGTTCTAAACGTAATATCATTTTTAAACATTATTTCCAAAGAAGATCCCGGTGACATTTCACCGGGATTTTTGTTGCTATATACTGGTATTCAGTTAGCTGTGTTGATTTAAATGGCGTGTTTTTTCATTTATTTAAAGAAAGACTACTAAATCTATATGCATTATATTATATTTGAAATAACCAACGCTATTTTATAAATCAACCAACCATTACTAAATACCAATGCAGAGTTTCAGAACCGAATTGGAAAATCCAATTGTAGAGCAGGATATCATTGACCTGGAGTTAAAGATCCGGGCATTTCGGGAAGGGAAGATCCATGACGAAAAATTCAGAAGTTTACGGCTTGCGCGCGGCGTTTACGGCCAGCGACAGCCGGGTGTGCAAATGGTGCGCATAAAGCTTCCTTTTGGGAAGGTCAGCTTCAGGCAGTTATTAAAGATTGCGGATATTTCCGATAAGTACGCCAGCAGTAATTTGCACCTGACCACTCGTCAGGATATACAGATACACTATGTGAGCCTGGACAGAACGCCTGAACTCTGGGCGGAGTTGGAGCAGGATGATATTACCTTGAGGGAAGCCTGCGGAAATACCGTGCGGAATGTTACCGCCTCACCGACGGCCGGCATTGATCCCAATGAGCCATTCGATGTTTCGCCATACGCCCACGCCACTTTCGCGTATTTTCTTCGTAACCCAATTTGCCAGGATATGGGCAGGAAGTTTAAGATTGCTTTCTCTGCAACGGACGACGATACCGCATTTACCTATATCCATGACCTTGGATTTATTCCCAAGCTTAAAGGCGAGGAAAGAGGATTTAAAGTCATGCTTGGTGGCGGCCTTGGAGCCATTCCATCCATAGCACATCCCGTAAACGAGTTTTTACCTGAAGACCAGCTGATACCTTTTATTGAATCAACCTTAAGGGTATTTGATCGCCATGGTGAACGTAACAACCGGAACAAGGCACGGATGAAGTTCCTGGTACAGAAGATCGGCCTGGAGGAGCTGCTCCGCCTAATCGCTGAAGAGCGTACGGCGAATAAAGTGAAAAGCCTGGAGGTTAACCGGCATGCACTGCGCCAGCCGCTGCTTCCTGAAGAGGTAAGCTTCCCGGAAGTAGAGATCATCAATAAACACCATTACGATACCTGGTTGCAGACAAACGTTTTTCCGCAAAAGCAAGAAGGCTTTTTTGGCGTGTACATCAAGGTATTGACCGGCGATATCCCTACCGTAAAAGCAAGACAACTGGTCGAGGCCATTCGCCCGTATGTAGCGGATGAAATCAAAATCACCATCAACCAGGGCCTGCTTTTACAATATGTACGGGAAGCGGCACTACCGGCTTTGTTTGTAGCACTGGATCAGCTTGGCTATGCCATTCCAGGCTTCAACAGTGTCGCCGATGTAACCACCTGCCCTGGAACAGATACCTGCAACCTTGGTATCTCCAACAGTACGGAGATGGCAAGGGAACTGGAAAACCTGATCTATGACGAGTATGAAGATCTGATCCTCAATCAGGATATCAAGATCAAGATCAGTGGCTGTATGAACAGCTGCGGACAACATGGGCTGGCACATATTGGCTTCCATGGCAGCTCCCTGAAAGCCGGTGCAAAGGTTATCCCAGCAGCACAGGTGCTCGTGGGTGGTGGAACTTTCGGAGATGGCGCAGGTCGTGCAGCGGACAAGGTTATCAAGGTGCCCTCCAAGCGCGTGAAGGATGTGCTAAGAAGGATACTAAACGACTACAGCTTAAATCAGCTGCCAGGAGAAACCTTTAATGCTTACTACGATCGCTTCGGCAAAGATCATTACTATCAGCTGTTGAAGCCGCTGGCAGATTTAACCAATCTGACCGATGATGAATTTGTAGACTGGGGCCATCAGGAGACTTTCCAAACGGCCATCGGGGTAGGAGAATGTGCCGGAGTGGTGATCGACTTAGTAGCAACCTTACTTTATGAAGCTGATGAGAAGCATGGTTGGGCTAAACGGGCATTCGAAGGAAAATCTTATGCTGATGCCATCTATCATGCTTACAGCGTGTTTATCAGCGGTGCCAAAGCGCTGCTGCTTGACAAAGGGGTGAACAGCAGTACACAAACCGGCATCATCAAAGAATTCGACATCCACTACGTAACTGAACATGAAATTGAGCTGGACGGCACATTCAATGATATCGTCCTTCAAATAAATAAAAATGAACCGTCTGCGGAATTCGCTGAAGCCTACCTGAATCAGGCAACGGCATTCCTGGAAAAAGTTAAAGTTAAAAGAGAGGCATTGGTAAATCTATGATACAGACCAAAACACAAACAACCGTAAAAGAACCTAAAATAACCCTTGTTGGTGCTGGTCCCGGCGATCCGGATTTGATCACCCTTAAAGCCATCAAAGCCTTGAAATCGGCCGATGTGGTGCTTTATGATGCCCTGGTAAATCAGGCGCTCTTAGATCATGCACCTGAACATGCCACAAAAGTGTACGTAGGAAAACGCTCCGGTGATCATTCTTACTCACAGGGCGCTGTAAACAAACTGATGGTGGATTATGCATTGAACTATGGCCACGTGGTGCGCCTGAAAGGTGGTGATTCCTTCGTGTTTGGAAGAGGTTACGAAGAGGTCGAATTCGCGGATTCGTACAGCATCAAAGCAGAAGTTATTCCTGGAATTTCCAGTTCGATCTCCGTACCTGCGCTGCAGGGCATTCCGGTTACGCACCGCGGCCTAAGTGAAAGCTTCTGGGTAGTCACCGGTACAACAGCTGATGGCAGTATCTCTAAGGATCTCTACGATGCGGCAAAAAGTAAAGCAACGGTTGTCGTATTGATGGGCATCAAGAGGCTTGCAGAAATCGCCGCTGTTTTTGCGGCTGAGGGTAAACACCGGCTTCCGGTCGCCGTGATCCAGAATGGCTCCATGGAAAACGAAAAAATGGTTGTCGGCACAGTTTCCACCATCGTGGAGGCTGCAGCTGATAAGAAGATAGACTCACCGGCACTGATCGTGTTCGGAGATGTAGTAGGCCTGCATGCTGACTTCCAACCGATAAGAGCTTTCTATGAACTTGCTGAACGAGAATAAACCAGAGGTACTAACAACGGCCGGTGATAATCAGCTTTTTCCGGTTTTTCTCAAGCTGAACACGCTTCGGGTACTGCTTGTTGGTGCAGGTAATGTTGGCCTGGAGAAGCTTTCTTCATTGATCAGCAACAGCCCGGCATGCAAGATCAGCATTGTAGCAGAGGAGGTGTCAGCGGCAGTAAGGGCTGTTGCATTGGATTACGATAACATTGGTATTCAGGAGCGACCTTTTTCGGTCTCCGACCTGGACGATGCAGACCTGGTTATCGTAGCCACCAACAATCATCCTTTGAACGAGATCATCCGTCAGGAAGCGAGGACACGAAAACTGCTCGTGAACTTCGCAGATAAACCTGCCTTATGCGACTTCTACCTTGGTTCCATCGTAAAAAAGGGTGATCTGAAGGTCGCCATTTCAACCAATGGGAAGTCGCCGACCATGGCAAAACGGATCAAAGAAGACCTGGAGAAAGCCTTGCCAGATAATGTGGATACTGCCATACAACAGCTGCATCAGGTACGGAACAAGCTGAACGGTACTTTCGCGGAGAAGGTAAGAAAGCTGAATGAGATCACAGAGGTGATGATTACGGGCAACCAACCGGCAAAGCGATTTAATACCAATTACAAGCTGCTGGCCTGGTGTACCATTTTCATCAGTGCAACAATCATAGGGGTGCTGCTCTGGCATTATGAGCCTGGCTTCCAGCAAACGGTACAAGGCATAAATCCATATTTCTACTATTTCCTTGTTGCTGGATTTATCTTTTCGATGATCGATGGTGCGATCGGGATGTCGTATGGCGTTACTTCAACCACCTTTTCGCTGTCCATGGGTATACCACCAGCCTCGGCCAGTACGGCTGTGCATCTCTCGGAGATCATGAGTAATGCCATTGCTGGATGGATGCATTTTAAACTCGGTAACGTAAATAAAAAGCTTTTCAAGCTGTTGGTAATCTCCGGTAGTATAGGTGCGGTGACAGGCGCCTACCTTTTGAGCAGTTTTGAACATTACAATATGTATATCAAGCCCGTTGTGTCGACCTATACCCTGGTGCTCGGACTGGTGATCCTGTCCAAAGCCTTCCAAGTGAAAAGACGTAAGCTGGGCGACAAGATCAAGAAGATTATCCCCCTAGGTCTGGGTGGCGGATTTATGGACGCTGTAGGTGGCGGCGGCTGGGGCTCCATCGTGCTGTCTTCACTGATCGCTGGCGGTCGAAATTCCAGAACCTCCCTGGGAACGGTAAAACTTTCCAGGTTTTTCATTGCCTTTCTGAGTTCGATCACTTTCATCACCATGGTAAATGGCTTGCACTGGGAGGCGATCGGAGGGTTAATCATTGGTAGTGCCATTGCATCACCGATTGCTGTCCGCGTGTCCAATAAGATCTCTGCCAAAACGATCATGGTTTGTGTGGGCATTATCGTCACGCTGGTAAGCCTGAGAAGCCTTTACGTTTTCCTGGACAAGCTGACGTAAAGCAATTTTAAAGCATTTTAAAATGGATTTTTCAACAACACTAAAAGACAAAATACTAGACGCAACGCCTGTAGAGACCTTGCAGGCTATTGCTGCGGCCTACCCTGGTAAGGTCGTGTTTTCAACCAGCTTTGGCTGGGAAGATCAGGTGATCACCGATATGATCTTCCGAAATAACATTCCTATAGAGGTTTTTACGCTGGAGACGGGCCGGCTGTTTACAGAAACCTACTATGTGTGGAACCGTACCCTGGAGATGTATCAAAAGCCTATTCTGGCCTACTATCCTAATCAGGAACTGCTGGAGGATATGGTGAGCAAAAAAGGGCCAAACAGCTTTTATGAATCTGTAGAGAACCGTAAGCAATGCTGCGGCATTCGTAAACTGGAGCCATTAAAACGCGCTTTGTGGGGGAATGAGGTTTGGATCACAGGCATCCGGGCAGAACAGTCACTAAACCGGCATGACATGAGCGCCATAGAATGGGATGAGCAGAACCAGCTCATCAAATATCACCCCATCTTCAGCTGGTCGCTGGAGGAGGTAAAAACTTATATCAAAGAAAATAACATTCCGTATAACCCTTTGCACGACCGCGGCTTTCCCAGTATTGGTTGTGCACCATGCACGCGTGCGGTACAGCCCGGTGAAGATTTCCGCGCCGGAAGGTGGTGGTGGGAGGATTCCTCCAAAAGAGAATGCGGATTACATACGCACAATGAAGTCGTAGAGAAATAGAGAATAACAATGGATTACTTAGATCATTTAGAAGCTGAAGCGATATACATCTTACGCGAAGTGGCGGGGCAGTTTGAGAAACCTGCCTTACTGTTTTCTGGCGGAAAGGATTCAATTACACTGGTACACCTGGCCCAAAAGGCTTTCAGACCGGGCAAATTCCCCTTTCCACTGGTACATATTGATACCGGACATAATTTTCCTGAAACCATCAGCTACCGTGATGAGATGGTCGAACGGATTAATGAAAAGCTGATCGTTGGCTATGTTCAGGACTCCATCAACCAAGGTAAGGTCGTAGAGCAACGAGGTAAAAATGCCAGCCGCAATGCCTTGCAAACCGTAACGCTGTTGGATGTGATTGAGAAATATCAGTTTGATGCCTGCATCGGCGGCGCGCGGCGCGATGAGGAGAAAGCACGTGCTAAAGAGCGCATCTTTTCCGTGCGTGATGAATTTGGGCAGTGGGATCCGAAGTTACAGCGCCCTGAGTTGTGGAGCTTGTATAACGGCAAGATCCATAAGGGGGAAAACGTACGTGTGTTCCCAATCAGCAACTGGACGGAGCTCGACGTCTGGAATTACATCAAACGTGAGCAAATACCGCTACCAAGCATTTACTTCTCGCATAAGCGGCAGGTGATCACACGTAACGGTCAGCTGATGGCTGCTGCAGAATACTTGAATATGGACGAAGAGGATATTATTACTACCAGATCAGTGCGTTTCCGTACGGTTGGGGATATGACCTGCACGGCTGCGGTAGAATCAGAAGCTTACCTGATCGATGATATCATTGAAGAGATCAGCAGCTCGAAAATTAGTGAAAGAGGAGCCCGGATGGACGATAAAGTGTCTGAGGCAGCCATGGAAGACAGAAAAAAAGGAGGATACTTTTAATGGATATTTTAAGATTTATTACTGCAGGAAGTGTAGATGACGGTAAAAGCACCTTGATCGGTCGTTTGTTGTACGACAGTGGCTCCATTCTAGCCGATCAGCTGGAAGCACTTCATTCCTCCAACAGGAAAAATGATGATGGCACCATTGACCTTGCCATCCTTACCGATGGACTGAAAGCGGAGCGCGAACAAGGTATCACGATCGATGTTGCTTACAAGTATTTTCAAACGGATAAAAGAAAATTCATCATTGCCGATGCACCCGGACATATTCAGTACACCCGGAACATGGTTACCGGAGCATCTAACTCGGAATTGGCAATCATCCTGATCGATGCACGGAACGGGGTTTCAGAGCAGACCATTCGCCACTCCTTCCTGGTTTCACTGCTTGCGCTACCCCATGTGGTGGTCTGCATCAACAAGATGGATATGGTTGATTATAGTGAGGCAGTGTTCAATGACATCAAAAAAGCATATCTGGAGATCGCTGGGAAGCTGAATTTGGAGGAAGTCACCTTTATTCCGGTGAGTGCTTTGAAAGGCGACAACATCGTCAATGAATCGAACGCAATGTCCTGGTACAAGGGCAAAAGTTTACTGCACCACCTGGAGACTGTTCCCGTGACTGCAAAGGCGCCATTTGAATATGGGCGTATGCCGGTGCAGTGGGTCATCCGGCCACAAACGGAAGCGTTGCACGACTACAGAGGATATGCTGGCAGGCTGGTAAGTGGCACTTTCAAAGTCAATGATCAGGTTGTGGTCCAGCCATCCGGCTTTAGCACCAGCATCAGCCGCATTGAGTTTGCAGAACAGCAGCTGGATTCCGCAGAAAAAGGAATGTCGGTGACGTTGCATCTAAAAGATAACATCGATGTAAGCAGGGGCGATATGCTCGTAGCGGCAGGCCGGGAACCTGTAGTCTCCAAGAAGATTGAAGCAGATTTTTGTTGGATGGATTCACGCCCGCTGGATACTTCAGTGATGTACCTCGTGCAGCATCATAGTAAGCATACCAAGTGTAAGGTTCAGGAAATCCGTTACAAAGTCAACATCAGCAATCTGGAGAAATATCCTGCAGAAGATTTTAAGCTGAATGATATTGGAAGAGTGGTCATTAAAACCGCGGATCCAATCGCATTTGACCGTTACGAGGAGAGTCCTTCCAACGGCGGTGCGATTTTGATTGATCCACGGACAAATTTGACGGTAGGCGCTTTGCTATTCCGGCGGGCGGTAGATTAAACATGCTTTGTCACAACATTTCTATAGCTTTCCTGTGAGAAATGCAGCCGATAAAATTATTTTTACGGCATCACAATCAATGTAGAAGACAAAGCATGAAAAAACTATTCGTTGCACTGGCAGTAATCCTGAGTTCAACCGCTGTCCAGGCACAAAAACAACCGTACCAATATGTTAAACCAATTATTGGTACCGCAAAGATGGGGCACACTTATCCTGGAGCCACCGTCCCTTTTGGTGCTGTTCAGTTGAGTCCGGACACAGATACCTTGTCGTACGAAATGAACGGCAAGTATAATCCAGACATGTACCGCTACTGCGCAGGTTATCAGTATGCTGATAAAACCATTGTAGGCTTTTCTCATACGCATTTTAGCGGCACCGGTCATTCGGATCTGGGTGACTTCCTGATCATGCCGACCACTGGAAAACTACAGCTAAACCCAGGCACCGCCGATCATCCGGAGAATGGCTACCGCTCTGCTTTCTCGCATGATAATGAGGTCGCGGAAGCGAACTATTACAAGGTAAAGCTGGATGATCATAACATCGTAGCTGAAATGACCACGAGTCCGCGCGTTGGCTTTCACCAATATACCTTCCCAAAATCAGACCAGTCGCACATCATTCTCGATCTGATGGCCGGTATTTACAACTACGACGATAAGAATGTCTGGACCTACGTGCATGTGGTAAATGATACCCTAGTTACGGGATATCGCCAGACTTCAGGCTGGGCTAGAACCAGAACGGTCTACTTCGCCATGACCTTCTCCAAGCCATTTACGGAATATGGACAGAAGAATTATGACGACAAGCAGGTTTATAGAGGCTTCTGGGGCAAATGGAACCAGACCAAAAACTTCCCGGAAATGGCAGGAAAGCGTATGCGGACTTACTTTGACTTCAAAACCACAGAAGGTGAGCAGGTGAAGATCAAGTTCGCGATCTCTCCGGTAAGCCAGGAAAATGCCTTGCTGAATATGCAGACCGAAATTCCAGGTTGGGATTTCGAAAAGGTGAAGAAGGATGGGCAGCAGAGTTGGAATAAAGAGTTGAACAAAATTGCAGTAAACACCCTTAATGATGATGATAAGGTGAACTTCTATACCGCCATGTATCATACGTTCATCAATCCTACGGTGTACAACGATGTAAACAAAGATTATCGCGGATTAGATCAGAACAACCATAAAGCGGCTGATTTCGACAACTATACCACCTTCTCTTTATGGGACACCTTCAGGGCCTTACATCCATTCTTTAACATCGTACAGCAAAAGCGAAGCGCTGATATGGTGTCATCTATGATGGCCCATTATGATCAGAGCGCATGGAAAATGCTGCCGATCTGGTCGCATTATGCAAATGAGAACTGGTGTATGAGCGGCTACCACAGCGTTTCCGTAGTTGCAGATGCAATCGTGAAAGGCATATACAAAGGTGATCCAAATGCCGCTTTAGCTGCCTGTGTGGCGACTGCTAAAAAGCGCGATTATGAGGGCATAGGCGCATACATGGATCTTGGTTATGTTCCGGCAGATGTCAACGGAACCTCGGTTTCAAACACCCTGGAATATGCTTACGACGACTGGTGCATTGCTCAGCTTGCAAAGAAATTAAACAACACCGAAGTCTACAACGAATTCATGAAACGCGCCGAAAACTGGAGGAACGTTTATGATAAGCAGTCAGACTTTATGCGTCCGCGTTTGAAAGATGGTTCCTTCAAGAAAGAATTTGATGTGTTAAGCACCCATGGTCAGGGCTTTATTGAAGGTAATGCATGGAACTACAGTCTTTATGTGCCACACAATCCGGAGGAGCTGATCAAACTTCGTGGTGGAAAAGCACGTTTTTCTAAACACCTGGATTCATTGTTTACCATGCACCTGCCGGATGAATTTTTCGCGCATACAGAAGACATCACCAGAGAAGGGATTATTGGCAACTATGTACACGGCAACGAACCTGCACACCATGCAGCTTACCTATACAACTACACCTCAACCCCCTGGAAAACACAGGACCGGGTAAGAATGATCCTGAAGAAAATGTACGGACCAACTGCTGATGGTTTAGGTGGTAATGACGACTGCGGACAAATGAGTGCCTGGTTCATCTTCAGCTCACTTGGATTTTACCCAATGGCGCCTGGTTCAACAACTTATGAACTCGGTAGCCCGGCCGTGGTGAATGCAAGCATCAATCTGGAAAACGGAAAGACCTTCAGGGTAAAAACCAGAAACCAAAGCAACAAGAATGTGTATGTTTCCAAAGTGCTCCTGAATGGCAAAGTACTTGACCGCAGAACATTGAACCATGATGAGATCATGAATGGCGGACAGATTGAGTTCTTCATGTCTGCGAAGCCGACCACGAAATAGACCATTGTGATCAATTTAAAAAGGCACCTGAAAAGGTTTCTGCTTGCAATACCGCTGTGGTGTTGCGGGCAGACACTGCTTGCTCAGGATATTGAATATGCAAGATCGGTCGTGAAAACCCTGGCATCCCCAGCCTATAAAGGCCGGGGATACTTTGGAGATGGTGCAAAAAAAGCATCTGAATTCATTGCAGGGGAGTTTAAGAAAGCTGGGGTGATTCCTTTGAATCAAGGCTCCTATTTTCAGAACTTCAACCTCTCCGTGAACACCTTTCCAGGTAAGGTAGAGGTCTCGTTGGTTGGCCATAAACTGGTCACCGCAAAAGATTATTTAGTTGATGCAAGCAGTCCGGCCTGTTCGGGCAGTTTCCGCGTATACCCAATACTTCGCGCGGACCTTGAAAATGCCTCCAGGCTCCTGGAAGTATTAAACGAAGTGGGAGAGCAATTTCTGTTGGTGGATAACCGGAGCGTTTCAGAGGAAACTGCGGAACAAACATCCGCCATTTCGCAGCACCTGGAAGCGCTGAAGGGCGATCCTTCTTTGAAGTTAAAAGGTCTGATCATTTACAGCAGGGACAAACTCACTTGGACCACGCTTACCGAGCAAGGACCAAGGTTTGTACTGCAGGTAAATAAAGCTGATCTCAACCCGGCTAAATTAACGCGTATTGACATCGATGTGGAGGCCATGCTTATTCCGGAATACCAGACGCGCA
The DNA here is from genome assembly GCF_059278965.1 of Pedobacter sp. NEAU-ZC8. NCBI lineage: Bacteria > Pseudomonadati > Bacteroidota > Sphingobacteriia > Sphingobacteriales > Sphingobacteriaceae > Pedobacter > Pedobacter sp. NEAU-ZC8. The sequence continues at coordinate 48,244 of NZ_JCAJXC010000008.1, read as the reverse complement.
ATGTGGCAGGCATGATCAAGGGTAGTTCTGGATTGGACTCTACCGTTGTAATTACCGCACATTTCGACCATTTAGGTATGCTAGGAAAGGATGTTTATTTTCCTGGTGCCAACGACAATGCGAGCGGGGTATCCATGATGCTCAGCTTTGTTAAACAGTTCTCTAAAAAGCAGCCTAAGTACAATACCGTGTTTCTTGGTTTTTCGGGGGAAGAAATTGGTATTCTCGGGTCGAAAGCCTTTGTTGAAAATCCGCTAATTGATCTTAAGAAGATTAAATTTCTGGTAAACTTTGATCTTGCAGGCACCGGTGAGGAAGGAATTAAAGTGGTTAATGCAACCATTCACAAAGACAAGTTTCAGCAACTTGTGGCGCTAAATACAGCGAATAAGCTGTTGAAAAAAGTAGAACCGAGGGGCGAGGCATGTAATAGTGATCACTGCTGGTTTCACGAACAAGGCGTGCCTTCATTTTTCATCTATACGCAGGGTGGTATATCCGCCTACCACGATATCTATGATTGTGCAGAAACACTTCCACTAACTGCTTTTGTACCGTTCTTCAAGCTAATGAATAGATTCTTTGAGCAGTTATAACGCCTAAACAGACTGCACAAGGCCAAGTAAAACAACTTTAGCAAAGTAGGGTTATTGGAATGATGAAGCATTTCAAGATCCTACTTTGTTCGTTTTTCACCCTTGCCAGCGTTGCCGGCTTTGCCCAACAAGTAAAAACAGGCAAGTACACTTTATTAAATCCGGTTCCCAAAGCGCAGATGCGGGAAATGGCAACGGACCGCCTAGGAATTGCGGAAACACCTAAAACCGTAGATGCGGGTCACGTACAGTATGAAACTGCTCTATTCAGTTATGGCATTGAACGCGCAGAAGGTGTAAAAACAAAAACATTTACCTTCAATGCGCTTGACTTTCATGTAGGTCTTACCAGTTCGACAGCACTGCAATTAATGCTAAATACTTATATGATTGAAAATGCGCAGGAGCAGCGTACAGCCAAAAAATCGAGAGATGCAGGGATTGGCGATCTAACATTCCGATTAAAACAGAACTTTCGCGGCAATGACGCTGGAAATTTCTCCATTGCCTTGTTGCCATACTTTACATTACCGACCGCAAAAAATGCCAATAACAACAAGGTAGAAGCAGGGCTTCTGTTGCCTATGGAACTTAAGCTACCTGCGGATTGGACGCTCGGTTTACAGCTTGAAATCGATCGCCTGAAAGACAAAGACAAGAATGCCCTTCATACGGAGGTATTGCAGGCAATTAGTCTTAGTCAACATGTAATTAAAGATCTTGATGGTATTGCTGAAACTTACCAGACCTATGAATTTAAGAAGCACCAGTGGACAAATTTCGTGAATGCAGCGTTGCAGTATGCGGTAAATTCAAACTGCAAGTTTGATGCAGGTTTAAGCTATGGTTTGCAACATGATGCACAACGATCCTTCTTTTTAGGGCTTGCTTATCGTCTATAATACTATATTGCTGCTATGAAGTACTGGGCTATTACTTTTTCGAAGCTACCTGCAGATGCGATGGCGTTATATCCTTTCATGATCTTTAAAAAGCAGGTACTCCAAAGTAGTCAGGTGATTATCAATCATGAAAAGGTGCATTTCAGACAGCAGCAGGAATTGCTGATCATCTTCTTTTATCCACTTTATTTCCTGCACTATCTGATCAATCTGGTTAAATATCGAAATCATTACAGCGCTTATCGTCAGATTTGTTTCGAGAAGGAAGCTTATTCCAATGAAGGTGACTTTGAATATTTGAAGCACAGAAAGCCCTATGCATGGTTGAAGTATTTGAGAGAATAAGCTACTTTCACAGGTCAGAAAAAATCATTTCCATAGCTATATAATTTCTCAACTTATCTCATTAATAATGCAATCTATTAATGAGATAAATTGAGCTGGCTGTACTTCAGCCGGAGTACAACTACACCGCATCATATGTTATTTTCTTAGTTTTTGGATCTCTTGATTGCTTCCTCAGTAAGGGGGCTGAAGAAATTCACAAGGTTTCCATCCGGGTCACGAAACAACAGGGATTTATTTCCCCAAGGCATCAACGTCGGCTCTTGGATAAGGTAAGTTTTTAGAAAGTCACCGAGCCTTCTGTACACATCATCTACATCTTGCACCCTAAATTCTATGATTGCTGTTCGGTTTTGGGCCGCTTTTGCGACTTCCTCGGCTCCGAAAAACTGTAAGGTTTTAGTACTTCCGATTGCCAGAGTCACGGAGTTGGTTTGCAATTCGGCAAAATCATCCGTGTATTGCAAAGCGCTCATTGCAGTTACTTGCTCATAAAAATTTACCAGCCCTTTGACATCTTCTGTAATAATTCTAATCGAAACGAGATTCATAATCCTAATTTTTGTTTGTTAATATAATGACCATTGCGAGTACAAAGATTAGATTGGGTTATGACAACAGTATGTCAGAAGTACTGAACCTTTTTTCTTTCATCTGAATATTTTGGAAGGATCAGTTTGTATGGCTAAAACTTAAATTAGATGTCTTAACCATAACAGCCGATCGCGGCTTCGCATCCTACCTTGCTGATGGGAACACGCTTTTGAATGAGTGATGCATACAATTCGCTTGATATGAACCTGTTTTTCGTTCATATATGAACATCAGCACTGTTCAATTTCGAACAGCTGCACCAAGAAGTATCCCTCAAACGTCATTCAACACCGCTATTTGCAATGGCACATGCTTTGGTCCCCCACAAGAAAGCCAATCGTCATGTTACAGCATCATTTTTTATTATTCTACAGGAACTTTAAAAAACATCGAAGCTCATTTTTCATCAACTTGATTGGACTATCTGCCGGGCTGTCTTGTTCAATCCTGATTTACTTATGGGTAGTTGATGAAACCCGCATGGATAGATTTCATGAAAAAGCTGCGCAGCTGTACCAGGTGATGGAAAACAGCGAGACTGCAGCTGCCATCAATACCACTGATGGAACATCAGCGCCACTGGCGGAAGCCCTGAAGAAAGAATTTCCTGAAGTAGAAGATGCTGTAATGGCGTCCCCAACCCACTGGCTCGGGGACTCAAAGATTTCCATCAAGGGGAACAATAACATCAAAGCCAGGGGCAAGTTTGCCGGGCCCGATTTCTTCAAAATATTTTCCTATCCTGTAGTCAGTGGTAATGTTAATCTTATGCTTACAGGATTAAACAAGATTGTCATTTCCGAAAGCCTGGCAATTAAACTTTTTAAATCCACCAATGTACTTGGCAAAGCGCTTACCTGGAGGAATGGAGATGTGGAAAAAGAAAACCATGCACTAATCTCTGGCGTATTCAAAGATACACCTTCAGCCTCTTCTGATCAGTTTGATTTTCTGGTAACACAAGAGCTCTTCTTGCAAACTGCTCCGAATTATCTTAAATGGGGCAATGTAGGACCCAATACCTTTATCGTCCTGAAAAAAGGAACCGATGTAAATGCATTCAACCATAAGATTGAAGATTTTATGCTAACAAAAGGACAACAGCATAGAACGTTATTCATCAGGCCCTTCGCCGAGGGCTATCTATACAATAGTTATGAAAACGGCAAGTTAACCGGTGGAAGAATTGAGTACGTGAGGCTCTTCAGTCTGATTGCGGTCTTTATCCTCGTGATCGCCTGCATCAATTTCATGAACCTTTCCACTGCTAAAGCTTCCAGAAGGATGAAAGAAGTTGGTATCAAGAAAGTAATGGGGGCTCGTAGGGAATCATTAATGATGCAATTCATGGCTGAATCTATGATGCTCACATTCTTGTCCTTATTTATTGCCCTAGTTACGGTTGAGATGTTACTTCCCTGGTTCAACAACATCATCGATAAACAGCTGGCTTTAACCTCCAGCTGGACAATGATATGGTCTTTAGTTGGCATTACCATCTGTACAGGGTTAATCTCTGGTAGTTATCCTGCGATTTATCTTTCAGGTTTTAACCCTGCCGATGCTTTGAAAGGGAAATTGAGTCAGACAGCAGCAACACTTTTTACCCGGAAGGGATTGGTTGTTTTTCAATTCACGCTTTCGGTGGTCCTGATTGTCGCAGTCTTCGTAATCTATAAACAAATAGAATACGTGCAATCGAAAAACCTGGGCTTTAACAAAGAAAATGTCTTGTATTTTGAAGCCGATGGGCGGGTAAAGACAAGTGTGAACCAAACCTTATCCATGATCAAAAAAATTCCTGGGGTGGTTAATGCCTCTAGCATGGACAGAAATTTTCTCGGGGACCTAAGCTTCACCTTTGGTGACTTTTCCTGGGAAGGCAGGGATCCTGAAGAAGTGATTAAATTTCAACGAGCACAGGTAAATGCAGACTTAATAGAAACGCTGGGCATTGAAATGGCGGAGGGGAGAAGTTTTTCCACAAAATTCGGTTCCGATACTTCTAAAATGATCATAAACGAAGCGGGCATCAGGGCTATGCGTTTAAGAAATCCAATAGGGAAGATCTTTACGTTGTGGGGGAAAGAATACCAGATCATTGGAGTTGTTAAAGACTTCCATTTTGAGTCACTTCATGTTGCTGTTCAGCCAATGTTCTTCAGGTTCAAACCGGAGCAGACCAATAGAATTATGGTAAAGATCAGAGCAGGTAAAGAACAATCTGCCATTTCCGCGCTTCAGCATTTTTACGAGCAATACAATCCAGGATATGCCTTGGACTACAAATTTTTAGATCAGGATTACCAGGCCCAGTATGTTTCAGAAAATAGGGTAGGCTTACTCTCCAGGTATTTTGCGGTGCTGGCGATTCTGATCTCTTGTTTAGGGCTATTTGGCCTTGCCGCATTTACTGCTGAGCGGAAACTCAAGGAAATCGGCATCAGGAAGGTCTTGGGGGCAAGTGAATTAAATATCATTTACACCCTGTCTAAAGATTTTACGATTCCCGTGGTGGTGGCGATTGTTATTGCGCTTCCGATCAGCTATGTGCTGACCACCTATTGGCTGAATTCTTTTGCCTATCGAATTGATCTGCAATTGTGGTATTTCGTTGCGGCAGGGGTCCTGGCATTAATCATCTCCTGGATCACGGTTAGCATGCAGGCCATAAAGGCGGCACATGTCGACCCCATAAAATGCTTAAAACAGGAATAACCTTAACGGTTTCCTCCACGATATTCTTCATCTGTCACTTTGTGCAGCCAGGTTACAATACCCTTTTCTGTTTTCGGAAGAATATACATTTGCATCATGCCCGAATCAAAACCTGCACCATGCTAGTGTTCTACATTGGGTGGACATTGCACGACATCACCTTTTTTAAGTGTTTGTTTAGGTTGTCCTTTAATCTGGTGGTAGCCGACCCCATCTGTAATGATCAGGATCTGTCCAGCAGGATGTCTATGCCAGTTACTTCTTGCGCCCGCTTCGAAATAAACATTTCCGATAACGGTGTTATAAACACTGTCATTAGCTACAATGCCGATGTTCCATGCCTTGCCCGTAAAGTTCTCAGCTGGTCCTAACTCACCTTTTGGAAATATGAAATTAAGCTCATTTTTGGGCTGTTTGCTGTTGGTCTGCCCTATACAACTAGTGCTAAACGCTGCCAGCAGGGTGATGGTCGTTATTAGTAATGATTTCATCTGAGTTGGTTTAGCTGCTATATGGTTTTGATAATTCTTGCGGGTACTCCTGCCACAATGCTATTTGCGGGAACATCTTTGGATACTACAGCTCCTGCAGCTACCACGGCGTTTTCACCCACGGTTACCCCCGGCAATATTGTAGCTGCGGCCCCAATCCATGCATTTCGTTTAATTAGAATTGGCTTGGTAATTAATGCACTTCTGTCGCTTGGATCTAAGGGATGATTTTCGGTGATGAGATTTACCTTAGGACCAATCAGAACATGATCCTCGATCGTAATGCCCCCCATATCAAGAAAAGAACACGCATGATTGATAAATACGTTTTTTCCTATGGTGATGAATACCCCGAAGTTTGTATACAATGGGCCAAAAATCGTAGTGCTTTCATCTATGTTTGAACCAATGATATCCGAAAGGATCTCCCGGACAGCATTGGCGTTCGTAGCTGTATTCATCAATTGTGAGAGCCGAATGGTTCTATTTACAATTTCATAAATTTTGGCATATTCTGGATCGTTCAGCCGGATAGGTTCACCTGACCTTAATCGATCTAGAACCCCTTTCTGATTTGATGTTGTAGACATAGGCTGTAATTTGCCACAATATAATATATTTAACAGGAAGACACTGCTGTAAGTGGCTTTAGCTTATACATGATTTTAGCATACCAGTTTGGTTTGGATTGGATTGGGAAATAACCCAATAGACCTACTACATAACATGATTTACATTTATTTTTGCAAAGCCTGATCTTTTTTAAATTGCTCGAAAGAACGTTTGATATAGGCCAGCAGATCGTAATCCGACCATGCAGCCAGTTGTTCCGCCTTCGGGCGGAAGACGACTTTAAACTGCTCAAGTTCGATATCGCTCATATCTGGTAAAACAGACTTGATAATGTTGTCATTAAACCTTCGCGAAACCACCGTGTATTCAATCTCTCGTTTCGCAAATTTCTGAAGGCTTCTTGCTCTTTTAGCATCTTTGCTAAACAACTCGTAAAAAAAAGTAACCGGACTACCACCAAAGGGTGAAAGCAAATAGATTGGCGGTTTTCCTTTAAAAAAGATGCCTTTGTCCTTATAAGCATCCTCCATATCTTGTAGAGTGGATTTAACATTTTGGCCCTTTATGATCACTTCTGCCAATTCATTTATACGGGAAAGAAATACATGGTTCTCAGTCGTAAGATCTGGTATTAAGACCTTTTCCTGATAATTAACTTTACTTAATAGAATGGTATCCTTTGCTGAAGCAGCAACGATAAATCTGCCCAGCGAATCCGTGAACGTAGTTGCTTTTGTTGCCTTATTATATACCGCTACATGTCTTATCCCTGTGTTTGTACCACTTTCAAATACTACCCCTCGTACGCTGTTCACATGTTGAGCCAGGCAATTATCGGCTGTTATTAGCTGAACCATCATGAAAACTACTAAAGAACTTGTCCACAGCTTCATACGGCTATATGTTATGAAATATAAATGATCTTTATACGCCTATACATTCGAATCTACATTTCTCTTTTTACTGGGGAGAAAGTTTAACAATTTTTAGCCCTGCAAATACACGGATGGGGCTTGATCGGATATCATGTACATTGTTGGTGCTCCACATGATGAAAACGGAAAATTCATCGAAACGAGTTCAACGCTCTCCAGATCAATTCGCTAGTGCTTCAGCTCTGGAACTAACAAAGTTTACATGCTTGCCTTTATTACTTTCATAGACAAAGTCCTTGAAGCTTTTGGAAGTAAATGCTGTAAATTCACCAATGATAAACAGCTGTACCCGGTAGTTTGAAAACTTTTGGAGGATCTCACCCGCCATGCCAGTTTTTAGATCAAAGAACTCAGGCACTAGATGCTCTTCATACAAGATTACCTTGTCAAAGCCTTGATAATATAAATCGCCAAGCAGGTTTATCCCATCTTCAATGTTATTGATTATGGTGTCTTCTGAAATAACCTCTGCGATTTTGGAGTTGTTTATGATATAGCTTTCAACTTTCACTTGTGGTCGTATTATAAAAAAAGGGGCGAAACTGTTATTTTTCGCCCCTTTTTATGCTTAGAAAGATTATTCTCCCACCAATGGATTGGTGTTTCTCTCGTTAACTGGTATAGGGAATGTATAGCGAGGATCGGATACAGCAATAGTTTGTCCGGCAGCACCGATAGCTGGTAATGCTCTGTTCAACCTTGCGAGATCGTTATATCTATGGCCCTCACCAAGTAGTTCAATTCTGCGTTCCTTTAAGATCGTCTCGGTCAATGCAGTGCCGGCAAGAGGTCCAAATTCGTAGTTAGCATCAGAACGTTTGCGAACAGCATCCAGGAGTGCTCTTGCACGAGCAGGATTACCGCCAGGTGCAGCTTCAGCTTCAGCAACATTAAGTAACACTTCAGCATACCTGATCATAGGCACGAAATCGGTCCAGGGTGAAGGCGTATTGTACTTCTTCAGCACTGGTTGGGCAGTTAAACCAGAACCTGTAAATAACGCTGTGAATGCTACTTTACGAGCATCAGTCTCAGGCCAAAGCGGATCTGCATAAATTCCAGGAGTATTCTTATTCAATGGATAGATCAAGTTCGCACCTGAGAAGTTGTTGTAATAATAAGCCAATTGGTTTTGGGTTCCAGGAGCATTTGTTGCGGCCATTGGGAAGGAAAAGATTGATTCCGATACCGTGTACGGCGGGACATATAAGGAAGCAACATTAGTCGCTAAAGCATGGCCGGCACCAACGGTAGTCGAAAATGGTGCTGCCTGAGGAACAATTTTATTGCCTTCTTCTATCACTTTCGCATGGTTCGCCATTGCCAAATACACACGTGTTTTCAGCGCGATCGCAGTGTTTTTATGCGCTCTTGTTGTTTTCGCTAGGGCAGTAGTGTAGGTCGCAGGTAATTGGGCCTCCGCTTCGTCAAGATCTTTAAGGATCTGAGCATAGACTTCTGCGACTGTACTTGAAGCCAAAGCATTATTTGCAAGCGTGGTCTCGGGTCTCAATCTAAGTGGAAGGCCCCTTGATGCTCCTCCGTCCATTACGTAAGGTTTAGCGAATATCTGAACAAGTTGGAAGTACACCAGGGCTCTGATAAATTTAGCTTCTCCTAGTGCAGGATCGATAACAGTGGGTGCTAATCCGGCAAGATTAACTGTTAAGCCATCAATCGCTAAGTTGGCGCGGTTGATTGTAGAATATCCAACAGACCAAAAACTAGAGATGTAGGAGTTCGTAGCATCGTTAGTTGCCTGAAACACGTCGGCACCTGTTACATTGTTCGGATCTCTTAGTATGTACTCTTCTGCGCGAATGTCATTGTAAATCTGATAACGACCCCCAAAAAGAGATCCATTTTTTGCCGATGAATATAATCCAGTGATTACTTTATCAACACGCTGAGGCGTAGTATAAGCCTCTTCCTGTGGTAGCTCCAGCTCTGGCGCTTCAACTAGAAATTCTTTCTTACAAGAAGAAGCTAGTGCTGTAAGCATGATTGCAACGGCAGCAACTCTTACTGCCGGGAATCTATATTTTATTTTATGAAAAATTTTCATGTTGTATTTAAATTATAAGCTTAAACTAATTCCGAATGTGAATACCCTTCCCTGAGGAATACTATTTCTTTCAATTCCACTCGCTAAATTCGAATTTCCATTAGAAGAAATCTCAGGGTCAACACCGGAATATCCTGTGATAACGAAGGCGTTGTTCACTTGACCGTACACTCTCAAGCCGGAGATACCTGATGTACCAAAAATCGTTTTGGGTAATCTATATCCTAAAGTAGCTGTTTGTAGTCTTAGGAAATCTCCTTTTTCAATATTCTCTGAAATCAGGAAGGCAGATCCATTGGAAACGTTGTCGGTGTATACTGGAAAAGGAAGCGTACCTGATGTATTTGTCGGTGACCATGCATTAGTTACCACCTCCTGGAGATTGTTCCAGAATCTTTGATCCAGGAGACCTGCACGAGATCCGTTGTAAATGTAATTACCACCAGAGAAAGTGAAGTTTAAGGAAAGATCAAAGTTTTTGTAGGACATGTTATTGTTAAATCCACCATACCAGGTCGGTAAGGTGTTACCTAAAATTTGTTGCTGACTTGCAGGCGATGGTGCTGGTGATCCATCGTTAACATACGTATAACCGTTTCCAGCACTTTGGTGTAGGTATTGAATTTCCCGGCCCTCTCTATCAACAAATATACGTTGACCATTAACTGGGTTTATTCCGTTTGTTTTTACACCATAAATCTGTGCTGCAGAGTAGCCTGGTTTGGTAATGCTGGTTTGCTCTAAACCTGAGGTGCTGGTTAAAATTTGCTCAACCTGAGGGTCTAATGCCGTAACCATGTTTTTAATTGAAGTGAAATTCAACGTAGCTGTCCATTTGAACTCCGTATCACGGAAGATACCTGCATTCAAAGCGAACTCAAAACCTCTGTTGTACATGCTACCAACGTTGGAACGGATAGTTCCACCAGGGATACCTTTTGAAGGTGCTTGAGGAACTGCAAGAATCAGCCCGTCAATATTTTTATTGAAATAATCTACTTCCAGGGAGAACCGGTTTGCTAAGAAACCAATGTTGATCCCTACGTCTGTTTGCTTGCTGGTTTCCCATCCAAGATCTACGTTTCCAGCTCTATTGAAAACAAAGCCAGTACCATTTTCACCGTATAAGGTTGGATCATAGGTTGTAAAGTAGTTATATGCGCCAACAGCAGCATTACCAACCACACCATAGCTACCTCTGATGCGCAAATTGCTGATTATGGAGCTTAGAGAGGAGTTCTCAAAAAAGCCTTCCTTGGTAACTTCCCATCCCAATGAACCGCCGCCAAAATTACCCCATCTTTTTGCCTCAGCAAAACCTGAGTTACCATCTCTTCTGAAGTTTCCGCTGATGAAGTATTTATTGTCATAATTATAGTTAGCGATCGCCAAATAAGATGCTAGGGCAGTTGCGTCTATTCCGTTACCCGCGGCAGTATTGTTGATGAACTGACCTTGGAACTGTGTGTAAAAAGGATCAGATAAGGTTGTACGGTTTGCGCCCCAGTCATCCACTCTTGTACTTTGTGCTTCATTACCCGCAATCAGGGATACGTTATGAACGCCACCAAATACCTTATTGTAATTCAGGGTATTGATAAAGTTGCGGTTGTTTCTGCGGTTGTTATTGTTATAGGCACTTCCTGTAGTGCTGAATCCGTCACCCGACAGCGGATTCCAGAACCTGTAGTTCTCTGTGTTTCCGCGATCCCATGAAAACGAAGACTTTAAAAATAAACCTTCTGCTAGTTTTAGTTCTGCTCCTAAATTGGCTATTAATCGTGTTGTTTCCGAGGTATTTCTATCTCTATCGATTAAGACCGCCGGATTGGACCAGGTAGAGGAAATCAGGTTTGATCCATTTCCAATCGTACCACCAGTTGGATTTAAGTTATAAGAACCATCATCATTAAACGGCCTTAGGTTTGGTGATAAAGCGAATGCTAACCTGCCTAATCCTGAACTTGCAAATGCACCCCCATCAGTAGAACCACTGTTTGGGCTTTGATTAAAGGAGTTCGTATATGCCATGTTCATGGTTAGCTTTAAAAAACTAGTTGCCTGATGAGAAACATTGGCACGGCCAGTATACCTTTTGAAATTATTTCCTTTCAAAAATCCTTGCTGATCTGAAAGTCCTCCAGAAATAAAATAGGAAGTTTTTTCAGTTGCGCTACTTAAACTTACATTGTGATTCTGGGTGAACGCCTGGCGATAAACCACATCGTTCCAGTCCGTATCTACAGCAGTACCATCAGCTCGAAAATCCTGAAAAAAACTATTCCCGTCAGCATCGGTTGCCACTTGGGCGGTTGGATTAACCGACTTCAGATTTTTAATTGCTTGATTCTTGTAGGCAATGTATTCAGCTGCATTCATCACTTCAGGAAGCCTTACTGCATTGCTTACACCTGCCCAGCCATCATAATTAAGACGAGTTTCCCCTCTTTTGCCTTTTTTAGTGTTGATGATTAATACACCAGCTGCACCTCTGGAACCATAAATAGCAGTTGAGGCGGCATCTTTTAAGATGTCAATGCTCTCGATATCTTCTGGGTTGATGTCTCCAAGCGGGTTGTTAGCCGCTGAATTTTGGGAAGAATTCGATGTAGAAACCGGGATACCATCCACTACAACTAAAGGAAAGGAGGAAAGAGACAATGAACTTAATCCCCTAACACGAATTACAGGCGGGTTATTCAGCAATCCGTTCGGTTGAACAATACTTACACCGGTAGCCTGGCCAACTAAACCCTGTCCAAAACTTTGTACCGGTTTGTTAGCTATTTGCTCTGATGTAACAGTCGCTGAAGCGCCTGTAAAGCTTTTACGTTGAATGTTACCATAGCCGGTTACAACAACTTCAGTCAGGTCATTGGCATCCGAAACCAGTGCTACGTTCAAAGTGTTAGAACTTCCAACTGCTTTTGTTTGTAAAGCATAGCCAATGTAAGAAAACTCTAATGTTGTGGTTGAGCTAGGGACAGAAATGGAATATTTACCGTCTGCTGATGTCAGGGTTCCAGTTTTCGACCCTCTGATTTTCACTGTTGCCCCAGGGAGCGGTGTACCATCCGGGCTGGATGTAACTGTACCAGTGATTGTCCGGTTTTGCGCGACTGCCGTATGGGCAATACATAGCAAAATGAACAAGCTTTGTAGTAGTTTTTTCATAATTTAAGTTAAAGGTTAGTTAAAAGTTTTGTCATTTTAAATCAATATATAAACATTCAAGCGAAAAACTTCTAAGAATTTATTTTTAGTGATAATAGGTTTGAAAAAAACTTAAAAACCATAGAATGAGCGCATATCACCTGAATTCAGGTATAACTTTCGACGCCTAAAATCAGACTTGAATTTCGTCACAGATTAAGGCCGGTACTACATGGCCCCTTGGGTGAAAATTTAGTAATTCTTCATGATAGAAGCTATCTAATCACGAAAATATCCCTCATTATAGCCGGGTTGCTACATAGGAGGAAAATGGTGAATAAACTCAGCTTTTTTCCTTGGTGTAGGACTTAAAAGTTGTGGTAAAAACCAATGTTTAGAAAGAGTTTATGCTTCAAGGTCGTAAATACTTCTTCCATTCGATAGTCTGCTCCAGTCTCAATTCTATTATCCTCGCCGATGGTATAACCGACTACCGCTAGTCCACGGATCTCCATGTTTGTCTTTGACGACTGCAGAATACCAAAGTATTCATTGTTGAGCTTCAGGTAAAATTCGTTAGGATCTACCTGCAATCCGCTTAGTGGTTTTTCCCAGCTGGCCCGATAGCGCAGGCGAAATTGTACTGATTCGTCTTTTTCAAAAGTCTGGTCGGTTCTAAAGCGGTGACTCAGTCGTGAGCTGTAAAGTTTTTGGGTATAGGCATATTGTTGAATGAAACGGTGGATAAAATGCCCTCCTTCACGGCGGATCAGATAACCAAGTCCCAGGTCATTGGAAGAGTTGAGTGCTGTGTTCGCGACAACCTCCAGGTCCAGTCGCTCAAAAACCCGGTCGTTTTTACCATCGGGAAAAGGGTGTTGCTTCAAAAGCTGCCGACCCTCCAGCTTAGAATTAATTTTCCAGTCATTCGGCAGTTTGATGCTGGTGTTAATAACCGGTAGAATTCCAAATTGGTTCTGCGCGGAAGCCATTGAACTCACTAACGTTAATAGCGCAAGGATCAGGTAATATTTCATAGGAACATCAGAAAAGTAAGTGCGGCGTATCTTTTTGAATGATCTTTGATGTGCTGATAAGCGTTCCTTCGTCATCAACCAGCACTTCGTAGTCAGAAGTGCTTCTATCTTTATTGCCCCTGATAACCAGTTCATACCTGGTCGTGTACTTTTCCACAGGTTTCTTTTTAGCAAGAAGTTGCTGCAGGCTTGCATCCGGCCCGGTCCACTGGCGTTGCACTTTGTAGATTTTAATACGGGAAAAATCTGCTTCAAGTGTATTCATGATGGCTTGCTGGAGCTTTTCGGGTAAGGATTTGAACTTGATTAGTGTTTCAATGTCCTGAAGGTTTCCCCGCTCATCAAATTCTATACTGTAAATGGTACCATCCTGTTTAACTTTGGCTTCAATACTTTTACCTTTTTGGCTTTCTTCGGCATACCATCTGATCCGCTGTCCTTCAAATGCTTGGTTAACAAATTTCAAGGCCTGTTCAGCTACTTGTGCTGGTTTTATAGCGTATTCCCGCTCAATCTTTTGCTGCGCGAATGCTGGTTGAGGCAGCACAAAAAGTATAAGCGCGACCAGTCCAAGGTTGAATTGTAGTTTATTCATAAAGTATACTCGCATGCTCATTCCAAATTTTTAAGTAACAAATCGTTGCGACCGGAGGTAAGCTTTACGGCAATCAATAATGCCGGGCGCCCGCTTTCTTATTTCATCAACGTTGATAGGTGCCTAATGTTTTTGAATCTTGCTGCAAAAAGGGGTATTCAGCCTTGCAGTCGTGCTTATGAACGAAGGTTATGAACCTCATCTGAACTATCACTTACTTCCAGGTTTTTCAAAATTACCGCTGCTAATTTTGCATTTATTACACTAATGTCTAAATTTACGTAATCAGTTACGTAATCAATAGCACTACTATGAACTTTTATAAAGAAGCGGGCATCAAGGCCATTGGAAGTCGTTTAAGAATGCTCACAGATAAGATCACGGATGATGCCGCTGCCATATACAAGCTTTATGAAGTTGACATGCAGCCAAAGTGGTTTCCAGTATTCTATGCCTTGTCGAAGGGCGAAGAAAAGACGATCACAGGCATCGCGCAGGAGATTGGACATTCCCACCCTTCGGTAAGTAAGATCATTAGTGAGATGATCAAAGCGGGGGTGATTTTAGAAAGGAAAGATGATGCAGACGGTCGGAGGAACTTGGTGCGTCTCAGTAAAAAAGGCCAGGACATCATTGATAAGATTCGATACCAATACCATGATGTAGAGGAAGCAATTCAATCGATTTCGGCACAGGCCAGACATGATCTTTGGGCAGCAATAGAGGAGTGGGAGTATTTGTTGGACCAAAAATCTTTATTGCGCCGTGTAGGGGAGCAAAAGAAACAACGCGAAAGTGCCGGTGTAAAAATCGTAGACTATCAACCAGTTTACGCAGCTGCTTTTAAAGCACTGAATGCGGAATGGATATCGACTTACTTTAAAATGGAAGCGGTTGATTACAAATCTCTGGATGATCCGGAAGGCTATATACTCGATAAGGGTGGCTATATTCTTGTGGCTTTGCTTAACGATGAACCAGTGGGTGTTTGTGCGTTGATAAAGATGAATGACGGAGCACACGACTTCGAGCTGGCTAAAATGGCGGTTTCACCTGCGGCGCAAGGAAAGCGTATCGGCTGGTTGCTGGGCAACGCGGCTTTGGATAGAGCTGCTGAACTTGGCGCAAAAAAGGTTTATCTGGAAAGTAATACCATACTGGAGCCAGCCATCAACCTATATCACAAGCTCGGATTTGAAAAAATTGCAGGTCATCCAACGCCATACGAACGGTGCAACATCCAAATGGCCGTAGACATCAGCAATCGCATTTTCCTGGGGCGCTAAGTGCTCAACTGGCCTGTTTTTCGATCTTTATGGCTTCGCCGCTGTCCGGTTGCGCAGGACGGCCATTGCCATATTTGATGCGATTGGAGAGTATGGCTGCAGAGTTTTCTATGTAGCGCCAGAAAACCCAGGCAAATAGATAGCAAACTGCTGCGGCTGAAACAAACAAGACCCAATGGTAACTTGGTTGAAGATGTCGTTGAAACAGATTTATTAGTTTAACGCCTATTGGAAAGTGTATCAGGTAAATAGAATATGAAATCACCCCTGGGTGCTCCAAGGCGTGCGGGATGGCCTGCTTGTAGAACAAAATAATTAATATCGTTGTCGTCGCTACGCTGCAGGCAACCATGCCATAATAGTGGTAAGCAAATCCTATTGACAAGCTCAGCATGACCAATTCTATTATGCCACTATTTTGTTTTTTGTACAACAGAAATCCGAGAATTCCGATCACAAAAAACACTATAAAGCCCAAAAGATCGATGAAGGCGGCTGCTTCTGACTGGCTAAGCGCCAAAAGTATTGGTATACCAGCAATGAGGCAGTATTTTTTGAACGTCCTCAAAAGAGGAAAGAATAGCCCGATAAAAATGTAATATTGAGCTTCAACCTTCAGGGTCCAGAACACGGGATTGTCTGCCGGAATGTGGGCGTAAAAGAAGGAAAGGAATATGCTATGAGCATTTTCCGTGTATACCAGATGGCGGATACGATAGGAGGCGGCAGCAATTAGAAGTGTAAGTACCAAAGCTGCTAAATACGGCGGATGTAAACGTAACAATCTTTTAAAAAGAAATTGCAAGTAGTGCTTAATTGAATACTTCGCCCTGTCAAGGCTAAATGGAATAACGAATCCGGAAATTACGAAGAATATGTGCACTCCATAAACACCATATTCAGACAAAAAGCTAAAGAGCCAAGGGAAGGTAGTGCTGTTTACCAAGGGATCAGCAAAATGACTAAACATGACACTCAAAACCGCAATTCCGCGTAAGACTACCAAGCTTGAGACCGTTGATTTAGGCATGGGGCAGAAGAGAATATATTATTGAATGCACCAATATTGACATTGGTGGAAGCGACTTTTGCCTCTGGTATTAAGATAGGAAGAATAAGTCTATTATTATTGTCTGTCAGTAAATCATGAAAATCTGTAAAAGAACTGTGGTAAGTTTCACATATGTGCTGATTAACGAAACACTAAGAATCATACAACGCCAAGCTTACTAACTTGCTTGCCTTTATCAAAGCCAGTATCAGTCAACTAAGTCAGCCTTGCTGATCTCGTAAACATAATTCAGCTTTGGCAGCTCAGCAAAGTAGCTCACTTCCTGCTCGGCGATTTTAACCGCGCCTAACCTGCCAATCGATATTTGTGAGCGCAGGTTGGCTGCCCCTATATGGAAGTAAACTTTGGAAACATACTGAAAAGCATACTTCAACATCGATTTTTTCACGGTATGGTTTATACCCTTGCCCCAGCATTTCACAGCATAGAAGGTATACCCGATAAAGATACTGCTGTCCTGTTCGTTGAAGTCGTAAAACCTGGTGCTGCCCAGAATCTCTCCACTAACTTTGTCCAGGATTTTAAATGCACCTTTACTTTGCATTGCGCCTTCGAAAAAGTTACTGAATACTTCTTTTTTCCAGCGGTCTTTATTAGGGTGCTGCTCCCAAATTTCCGGATCTGAGGCAACAGCATACAAAGCTTCAAAGTCTGCACTTTCCAGTGGATACAGCGCAACTTGCCCGCTTTCGAGTATCGGTTGTATGTTCATATTTTCCACGCTTAGCTCCTGTAATATGCTAAATTGATTTTAAGCAAACATAATGTAGATTTATCAAGTTTAGGCTGCATGCATAATATTCTCTTTTTTGGTGACAGTCTTACCGCGGGCTATGGGCTTGCTAATGTCTCCGTAGAATCACTGCCTGCGTTATTGCAGGAGAAGATCAATGCTGCGGGCTTGGAATATAAGGTGATCAATGCAGGTGTTAGCGGCGAAACTTCTGCAGGGGGACATTCTCGTATCGACCTGTTGCTTGACCGGCCAATTGATGTGTTTGTGCTGGAGCTTGGGGCAAACGACATTCTTCGGGGCATCTCCCCACAAAGTACCGCGGCCAACCTGCAGGGCATCGTAGATAAGGTTAAAAAGCGCTACCCGGAAGCCAGGATGCTGCTGCTCGGCATGGAGCTGCCTGCCTGGATTCCGGGTACGCTTGTGGCGGATTTCAGAAGGATCTTCCGCCAGGTGGCACACGACAATAACATGGCCCTTGTGCCATTCATGCTGGACGGGGTAGCCGGCATCCGGCACCTGAACCTGCATGATGGCATTCATCCAACAGCTGCAGGCTATCGCATTATAGCAGATAAGATCTGGCCAGTGTTAAAGCGCCTCCTTAGTTGATCCTGCCTAGGTATAAACTGTTCGATACCTGGCTTCTGTCTTTGGAGATGAAAGCAATGAACACCTCCAACCTTTCCAGTAAGTAGGAGGGTTGCAGGGGTAGGAAATCCTCTGCCCGGCTTCGTTTCGCACCTGCGGTTTCAAAGATAGAGGTGTTCTGATCAGGCAGATAAGCCATCATCATCACCTGATCCTCTGCGGCTTCAAAATCACCCGCATTCCAGTTCCAGTTAAATCTCAGTCCATCCACTTCGGCAGATACCTGCGCTGCTTCCGGTGGGGCTGCATCTCCCACACTGAGCGACAAGGTATCGTATCGCAACTGCTGCAAGCCATCGTCTAATCCAATGAGGTTTAATCTGTTGATTGAGGTCGCCAGATTGTGATAGTTCAGGTCTGTGCCACGCGCAGCACTACTGAATCCCGCTTTTAGAAACGGCTTGATAGAACTGAATAAGGCCATAAGCGTTTTCATTCTTCCAGTGTTCTGTTTTTCTCCTGCGGTTGGTCCGGATTCCCGCTGACCGATCAGCCGAACCACATTTTTGCTGCCAAGTTGATAAAATACGAAATGCTTTAACTTTCCTCTTGCAGCACCCAGTACTCCATTGTTTGTTGTTCCCATTCTTTTAAGTTTTTATTTGGTGAATTATAAATCTATAAGAAAGATTTGGAGAATAGGGTGGCAGGGTGGCAGCCACCCTGTGCCACCGCCCGGCTCATGCAAGGTGTTGACAAGGCCTTGACCAGACTATAGCCTTGTCAAGGCCTTGTCAACGCCCTGTCAACCCCTTGTTAAAGCCTCGTTAAGGCAATGCTGATCCACTGTTTTACCACATTACTTATAAGCTTATCTTATTAATCTGTAACTAACCTGTTTCTTTATTTAAATAAATTCTAAATAAGGCTTGGAAATTGGAAAGACCTTTCTATTTTTGCCAAGCTTTAGAATTGATCTAAATAAAGAAATGAAGAAACTTTACACGTTATTACTTTTAAACTTCCTGTTTTTGAATACCCTGCTTGCACAAAACACTTCTGTAAAAGGAAAGGTGCAAAATGAAGCGGGCGTAGCTTTACAATCTGTTAACATCACTGTTGAAAAATCCAATGTAAGTAGCCGTACAGACGAATCCGGTAACTTCGAATTGCGGATTCCTGCTGGTAAATATACCTTCAAAGTAAAACTGATGGGTTACGAAACCCAGAGCACTAGTGTTGAAGTTCCTGCAGCTGGTACCCAGATCAACTTCACGTTAAAAGATGCAAAAAACGATCTGTCGGAGGTTGAAGTTTTCGGAACCAGCAACAAGCAGCAGGAAAAACTCGATGCCATCACCAGGTTGCCCTTAAAAGCTAGTGACCAGATTCAGAGTATATCGGTAATTTCAAACAAATTAATTGAACAACAAGGCGCATTAAGTGTAATCGAAGGGGTACGTAACGTACCAGGTGTATATACTTATGCAACATATGGTGGTGTTAGAGAAAGTATCTCCTCACGTGGTTTCCGTGGTATTCCAACCCTGAAAAATGGTGTTCGTGTAATGAGCGATTTCCGCGGTATGGGCTTCTCCTCTGATATGCAGGGGGTAGAAAGTATCCAGGTAATTAAGGGCGCTAGCTCAATCACCATGGGTGCTGCAACCGATCTTGGTGGCCCGGGTGGTATCGTGAACGTGGTAACAAAAACGCCTAAATTTGAAAACTCCGGAAATGTTTCCTTCCGTACCGGTAGCTGGGATCTTGTTCGTCCTACCTTTGATATCCAGCGTGTGGTAAATAAATCGAACACCCTTGCTGTACGCTTAAACGGTGCTTATGAAAATGGTGGTAAATTCCGCGACCACATGGGCAACGAATCTTTCTACATCAATCCTTCATTGGAATGGCGCCCGGATGCAAAAACAAGTTTGACTTTGGAGATGGATTACTTCAACGAGAAGCAGGCTGTTGATGCGGGTACCGTGAACCTTTCTGTAGGTAATAAAACCAACCAGATCTATGACCTTCCTTCAAACCGCTTTTTAGGTTTCGAATCTGATAAAACCGACACCAAACACAGTACATACACCGCGAGGTTGAAACGTGATCTATCAGATAAACTTTACCTGCGTGCAGCATTGTTCTATTCAAACTATGATAGTGACGCCATTAAAACCGGACTTGCTGCTGCTAGAGGCAACGGCATCAACGTGGATCAGGTAAATATATATAACCGCTCTATCGCACACAACAATGCCAGAGAAGATAAAAACACCGTGTTGCAATTAGACTTGATCGGTCAGAAAGTGCAAACCGGTAAGATCTCTCATACTTTCCAGGTAGGCGGTGATTTCAGATACTTAGATCTATATCAACCTACTTATAACAGTATCGCGGTAGACCAGATCAACGTTTTCGATCCTTCAACCGTAACGAATGTATTGCCAACAGGCATCAATCCTGCCTTTCAGTTAACCAATGAAGTACAATCTTATGACTACCGTTTTGGTATCACTATTCAGGATGTGATTCAGGTGACGGATTGGGCCAGAGCTTATGGTGGTGTTCGTTACAGTACCAACAAAACCCGCGATAATGGTGCATCCAGTGCAACCTCAAGCTTCTGGAATCCTTTAGCAGGGGTGATGTTTACCCTTAAGCCAGGTTTCAATGTTTTCGGATCGTACACCAATAGTACCAATCCAAGATCTGCATCTGTCGTGGATATCAATGGTGATCCATTGGGTGCTGAGCGTATTGATCAGATGGAAGCTGGTATCAAATCGGAATGGTTCAATGACCGTCTTCGTTTCAACCTGACTTTCTACAAGATCAACAACAAAGACATGAACCTTGAGGCTTTTAATGTTGATGAAAACGGCGTTGTACAATCGGCTGGCTATTACGTTAAAGGTGGTAATGATGAACGTAAAGGTATTGAAGTGGAGTTAACCGGTAAGATCCTACCGAATCTGGAAGTGGTAACGGGTTACGCTTACATCAACGCGCAGTTCAAAGATCATACGACTTTTGTTCCCGGATCTGCACCGAACAATACGCCTAAACATACATTCAACGCATATGCCAACTATACCTTCAGAAATAATGCTTTGAAAGGTCTGAACCTTGGTGCGGGCGTATATTACCTTGGTGAGCGTCCGTACAACGATTGGACTCAAGAAGGCGTGCAGTACCATGCCATTGATCCTAATACGGCACCATGGTTCAATAAAGCATATACCCTGGTAAACGTACAAGTAGGTTATCCAGTGACGAAAAACCTAAGCTTACGTGCTTTGATAAACAATATTTTTGACAACGTCGGTTATGATGCCTACCGTTCAAACTTTATAGACAGGATTGCGCCACGAAATATTTCAGGGGTGCTGAGTTATAGATTTTAAAGAATAGCCGTACATGATGGTAAAGGTATCCTCCACAAAGGGGGATATCTTTTTGCATAAAATATAAATCGCCAAACAGACATAAAAAAATAGCCAAATGAAAAAGAAGTACAGCTTTCGGAAGTTTTCAAATGACATCCATTTATGGTTAGGAATTGCCAGCGGCCTGGTGCTGTTCGTGGTCTGCCTGACAGGCACCATTCTGACCTTTGAAAAAGAGATCGTAGAATGGGCAGACTCGGAACGTTACCATGTTGAAGCAGCTGCTGGGGCAACAGTTATCCCGATTGATGAGTTGGTTGCCAAAACGGAAGCTGGCTTAAAGGGTAAGGTAACCGGTATTGAGATTCCGGCTAATCCAAATGCCGTTTACCGTTTCACCGTTCAGGAAAAGGGTCCTAAGGGCGGCAAACCGGAAGAAGGAAAAGGTGATCGCATGAAGAATGCAGAAGGTGGAGGTGTGAAGAAAGCTGAAGCTGGGCCGGGTGCAAAGGCTGAGGGTCCCAAAGGCGGCAAAGGTGGTGGCGGAAAAACCTATCTGGTGAATCCTTATAACGGCGACATTACCGGTACAACCAAAAGCGCAACTGCGGAATTCTTTTCGACCATGATGGGTTTGCACCGCTGGTTATTATTACAGGATAGTGGCGGTAAGATCATTGTGGGTGCTGCAACGATCATTTTCGTGTTCCTGGTACTTTCTGGCTTGGTACTGTGGTGGCCGATTAAGCTTCGTAACTGGAAGCAGGGCTTTCAGATCAAGTTCTCTGGAAACTGGAAACGGATTAACCATGACCTGCACAATACGCTTGGGTTTTACTCTTTTATCGTGCTGTTGATCATGGCGCTGACAGGACTTTGCTGGTCATTTGAATGGTATAAGACTGGTGTTAGCGAGGTGCTCGGCGACGAAGTATTCAAACAGCGTAGAGAGAAGCCGATGCCGTCTGATCCGATGAATGCTGGCAACGCTGCAAAACCAATGCTTGCTTCACTGATCTCAAGCGCAGATCAAAGCTTCCCTTATGAAGGTAATTACAGGTTGCGTTTTCCTGCAGATTCAGCAGGTTCATACGTGATCAACAAGAGCCGCTCTGGCTTCTTCGTGCTGACTGCAGCAGACAAGATCCAGTTCGAGCAATATACCGGAGCAGTACTAAAGACCGAGAAGTTCAGCGATAAACCTTTCAACGAGCAGGTGGCAAGCTCTGTACGTTCCTTACACCTGGGTGATATTTATGGTACTTTCTCTAAGATCATTTACTTTTTAGCCTGTCTGTTTGCAACCAGCTTACCGGTTACCGGTACAATTATCTGGATCAACAGGCTTAGGAAGAAAAACAAAAAACAGGCTGCTGGTAAACGCCGTGTTCAAAGGTTGCAACAGCACCAGGCTGCACCCAGCATCTAGATTACTTAAATCCGGATTATAGCGCTGTGTAAAAGGCTTCCCCATTCTTTGCCAAGCTTCATAAGCTTATCGTAAACTGCAGTTAAGCCAAAGGTTCCTTGCATGCCGTAGTCCCTTATGATCTTTTTTGATTGATCTTTAAAAGTAACGATCAATGTAGCGGTTTGATCGTCCGTCCAGTTTACTTGATAGTTGTTTCTCAGGTGCTTAACGTCAATATAATTGAGTAATTCAGCAAGTTCTTCAAAATGTTTCTTAGACAGTTTTTTATAGGATTTACCAATTTGGCTGGTGTATGCTAAACCTTCGTAATACGCTCTTCCATCTTTCAGGAGTTTCAACTTCTGCACAGGACAAGAGCCAAAACAGCCGCTTGTATTTATTTCGATAGACTCAATTTCATCAAGTGCAGGTCTACCTAGTTCGATAAAGCTGTTGAATTTGAAAACAAGCGTATCGACTACTTTGACTTCTTTATAGGCAAAAAGTTCTTTACTATCGTGATCCGGCACGGTTTTTTTTGGAATACTCTTAGGTAGTTTACGGAGTCCACTTTTATTGGCTTCACAAGCTCGCAGTCTTCAAACGTGTTTTTAGAGAATCTAAAAAGCTGAAAGTTGTCATTACCCATATCAACATAGGCCAATGCATCATAACCTGAATTGTGGCCGATGAAGATTAAGTCAGTAAGCCCATCATTCGTGATATCTGCTTTTTCCCAGTTCCTGATGTCCCAACTTTTAAATATGCCCTCGCAATTCAGATACTTTGCGGTGGTGTCTGCAGGCTTAAGTTCATAGTTTACAAAGCTCTTGGTTGCAAGATCAGCGTTTATGGACTTTAAAAATGTCTTCACATCCTCGTCGGTTTTCAAGCTGTCTATTCTATTGGAGAAAACCTGTTGGCTGAAAAGCATTAGAAACAGTAGGAGCAAGGTTGAGTAGCGGTTCATAAATCTTTTTTTTGAAGGTACTTGTTCCATTTCTGTAGAACAAGTAATTACAGCGCTCAGCTATGAATTGCTAGTCGGATTGCTTACATCGTGAGTACATATGGCTTTATAAAGATATCCCAGGCAAAACGCAGGATGGTTGCAGAGACAACCACAAGGAAGAAGATACGGATGAATTTGTTACCCTTCAACAAGGCAAGTTTGATCCCCAGAAACGATCCGCATAAATTGAAGATCGCCATGGAAATTGCAAAACAAAGGTGCGAAAAAAAAAATCCGGCTTCTGGGGCATTCTTGAAGCCGGATTAAGGTAACCTTAAAAAAAGATTTTATTCCTTCACCTTAGTAAAGGGTTCTTTGGTCCATGCACCTGCACGTTCAGGGCAGTCATCCGAAAGCGGTGTTAATAGCAATTGTTCTCCTTGTATGGCGTACTTCAGGGTAAAGGTTGAGCCCTCAGGGCAGACACTGTTTCCAGAGGTTTTCTTCAGTATGATCGTATCGCCACTGATCTTGTAAGTCATGGTTTCCACCAGTTCATTGCTTTCTGCTAAACTGACTTCAAATACGTCTGTCTTAAAATTTAAGTACATCGGCGTAGATTCTGGAACAGTCAAATTACCGGTCCATCTGGTATTGGCCAGCTGTGCATGTGCTAATACGCCAACGAACATGAACAGCATGAGTGTTACTAGACGTTTCATAACTTACTGGTTTGTAGCTCAATTTAATGAATTTGTATTGCACAAAAAACAACATAATTGTGCCATTTGTGAGAAAACTCAAGGACCATTAAACGGTTCTGAAAGAAATTTTTTAAATTGAACTCGCTCAGCACGCTGGGTATAAACAACCGATATAAACCTTTTATGAGAATAATTAACATGTTCATGTTCATCCAGCTGGCTATCGTTGGTCCGCTGGGTTTTGCGAATGCACAATCAGGCAAGACAGTACAAACCAAAGTTGCTAACGGCCTGCTGGAAGGTACAAGGGAAGCCTCGGGCGTAAAAAGCTTTAAAGGTGTTCCTTTTGCAAAACCACCCGTCGGAGAATTACGATGGAAAGCGCCGCAACCTGCCGAAAACTGGTCGGGTGTTAAAAAGGCGGACCAATTTTCAAAGAGTCCTATGCAAGCCAGGGTATTCGGCGACATGATGTTCCGCTCACCTGGCACCGGTGAAGACTGCCTCTACCTGAACGTCTGGACACCAGCAAAAACCATGAAGGAGAAACTACCGGTACTAGTATATTTTTATGGCGGCGGCTATGTGGCAGGTGATGGCTCTGAGGGGCGGTATGATGGCGAAGCTATGGCCAAAACGGGTGTCGTAAGTTTAACAGTTAACTATCGATTGGGTGTTTTCGGGTTTATGGCCCATCCTGAACTTTCCAGGGAAACGTCCTATAAAGGATCTGGAAACTATGGTTTACTAGATCAATATGCAGCATTGAAGTGGGTACGCGAAAATATCGCCGCTTTTGGTGGCGACCCGAACCGGGTAACGATTGCAGGTGAATCTGCAGGATCCATCTCCGTTTCGGCACAGATGGCTTCTCCGCTGTCAAAAGGTTTGATCGCAGGTGCTATCGGCGAAAGTGGAGCGATGATTAAACCGACACTTGCGCCATTGACATTGGAAGAAGCCGAAAAGAACGGACTTGCATTTGCGGAAAAAGTTAAAGCAGGTTCATTGGCCGAATTACGGGCGCTTTCTGCGGAAGAACTGTTGAAGGTCGCTTCCGGTCCAAATGGATTCCGTACTGCAGCAACCATTGACGGGTATTTTCTGCCGAAAACCTTGAACGAAATATTTGAAGCTGGCGAACAGGCCAAAGTGCCACTGCTTGCAGGCTGGAATTCTGCTGAAATGCCTTATCAGGCTTTTATGCGCGCGGAGAAACCTACTCCGGAAGCTTATGCGAAAAGAGTAAAAGAAGACTTCCCGGAGCAGGCGGAGCAGGTACTTAAACTGTATCCGGGGAGCAACGAAGCGGAGGTGATTAAGTGTGCCACTGCTTTGGCCAGTGACCGGTTCATCGCATACAGCACCTGGAAATGGCTGGACCTGCATGCGAAAACCGCTGCTAAGCCAACTTATCGCTATCTGTTCTCGAAATCCAAGCCACCAATGACTAAAGATTTCGCCAATGCGACAACAGGTTTGGCAGGCGGCGTAACCAAAGCGGATGATCAGAAAGCGCCTGCCCCGGCCGCACCGATATCGCAGGGTGCACCCCATGCTTTTGAAATTGAATATGCTATGGGTAACCTGGACAAAAATCCGGTTTATGCCTGGACACAGGAGGATCATCAGATCTCTAAGACCATGCTGACTTATTTTTCAAACTTCATCAAAACTGGTGATCCGAATGGTTCCGGACTTCCGAAATGGGCGCCGATCAGCAAGCCGGAATCCGCTACCTTCTTGAATATCGGTCCGAAAACTCAATCTGAAAAGGCAACTGATCTGCAGCGCTACCGCTTTATGGATCAGCTATATTCGAAATAGGCAGGATAATAACGTTTCGGGTGTTATCTTTGCAAAAAACTTAGAATGCTCGAAATTATCTATCAGGATGAACACCTGATTGCCATAAATAAACCGCACGGACTGCTGGTTCACCGGTCATTCATCGCAAATGATGCAAAGGAATTTGCATTGCAGATGTTGCGTGACCAGGTGAACCGTCGCGTAAGTCCGGTGCACCGCCTGGATAGAAAGACCTCCGGGCTGCTCCTATTCGCATTTGATAAAGAGGTGGAAGTTGCCCTGCACAAGCAGTTTCAGGAGGGCGCCATTCGAAAAAAGTATATGGCCATATTGCGTGGTTACGCGCCCGATAGTATGGACATTGACTACCCGCTGGTGAAGGAAAATGGCGCCATTCAGGATGCTTTCACCTCTTTTGTAACGGTGAAGCGGGCTGAACTTGATGTTCCGCTGGGTAAACACCCTACCTCAAGATATTCCTTGGTTGAGGCTACACCAACCACCGGCAGAATGCATCAGCTGCGTAAACACTTTGCGCATATCTGTTACCCGATCATTGGTGACCGTAAACATGGCTGCAACAAACAAAACCGTTTCTTTAAAACGCAGTGGGACATGACCACCATGTTGCTGCATGCTTCGGAGCTGGACCTGATACATCCGGTTACCGGCGAACAGTTGATCCTAAAAGCGGGCTTTCATCCTGAATTCAGTAGGATGATGACGCTTATGGGCTGGAATGAACACGAATGATCCATATGAATATGATTTCTAATTTAGTTAAACGTATGCTGTTCATCGCAGTGATGGCAGCACCTTTAATGGTACAGGCACAAGGGGATTTTCCTCAGCGCATTGTTGCAGATCGGCAGAACTCGGTGGCGCAACAGCAAAAACCTTATGTGATCCTGATCTCTGCGGATGGTTTTCGCCATGATTATGCGAAGAAATACCAGCCGGAACATTTGCTAAAGCTAAGTGCTGCGGGCGTACAGGCGGAAAGTATGATCCCGAGTTATCCAACGCTTACCTTTCCCAATCATTATACCCTGGTGACGGGACTTTACCCTGCACATCATGGATTGGTTAACAACACTTTCTACGACAAAGCCCGAAATGATCGATATAGTATGTCTGCAAAGGCTAAGGTGCAGGATGGCAGCTGGTATGGGGGCACACCGCTTTGGGTACTTGCGGAACAGCAGCAAATGGTGTCTGCCAGTTTTTTCTGGGTTGGTTCGGAAGCGGATGTGAAAGGGGTACGTCCGACCTATAGCTACGATTTTACGGAGAAATTCCCAATGAAGGAACGTATACAGGTGGTTAAAGACTGGTTGAACCTCCCCGAAGAGAAAAGGCCACACCTGATTACCTTCTACATCTCCGAACCTGATCACTCTGGGCATGACCATGGTCCGGAATCTCCAGAAGCGGCTGAAGCGGTGAAAATGGTTGATCAAGCCATATTTGAGTTGACAGAGGTCGTAAAAACAACCGGACTGCCTGTAAACTTTATTTTCCTTTCAGATCACGGTATGACCGCGGTGGATCGGGAACACCCGCTCAGGCTGCCAAAAAGTATAGATCCGGAGAAATTTGTGGTGCCTACATCAGGTACCACGGTGAGTATCCATGCTAAAAACAGTGCCGACATCAAACCGCTGTACAAGCAGCTAAAGAAAGAGGCTGTGGACTATGAAGTGTATCTGAAAAGCAAGATGCCGAAGAAGTTCCACTATGGTGCTAAGGACGACCGGTTTGATCGTATTGGCGACATCGTGCTGATCCCAACATGGCCACGGGTATTCTCCAGCAGAACACCAAGCCCGGGGCAACATGGATTTGACCCTGCAAGAGTTAAAGATATGCATGCAACCTTCTTCGCATGGGGTCCTGCTTTTAAGTCTGGTTTAAAGATCCCATCTTTTGAAAATATAAACGTGTACCCATTGATCACAGAAATACTTGGCTTGGAATACACCGAGAAGATCGATGGTAAGAAAAAGGTGCTTGAGGACATTCTGAAGTAGCGCATGAGCCAGGTAACAAGCATTTAACATTTTTTAACATCTACAACATTAGACCTTTTAAGAAAGCTATAGTCCTATAGACAACACACCGCAAGAATCCCTGGGTATTCTCAGATCTCGCTGGGTTGATTGAGCATACCGTTTGACATCGGTAGGTGGATAGGTTAGGTTAGGTGAGGCCGGAGCAGGAATGTTCCGGCCTTTTTCTGAAAGGTGTTTGTCTTTTGACCAATTTAATGTTTAAGTCGGCTATATTTGAAATCCTGATGTTGCGTTAGTAGGAGCATGTTATGCTTCTCTGCTTGTGGAAACAATCCATGTAGGTAACTGAGCAGCATCGAATAAGAACAATTTAAGTAAAACTATGATTAACAGATTTTTTACCGGAAGAATGCGGCTGATTGTTGCCCTGTCGTTTTTCCCATTTTTTACATTTGCACAGAAGTCAAACTGGCAAAACCTGGATCTTAAAACAGATTCTGTATTCGGTATCAGTACAGAGCGTGCTTACAAAGAACTGCTAAAAGGCAAGAAAGCTACACCTGTGATTGTCGGCGTATTGGACGGGGGTGTAGACATTACCCATGAGGACCTGAAAAGCGTATTGTGGGTAAACAAAAAAGAGAAGCCAGGCAATGGCATTGACGATGACAAGAACGGTTATAAGGATGATGTAAACGGATGGAACTTCCTGGGTTCTGAAAAAGGCTCCATTGAATTTGAAACCCTTGAACTTACCCGTTTGCTTCGCCGAGACATGAAGAAATTCGAGAACGTATCTGAAGTTGCTAAAGAAGATGAAGCGGCCTACGCCCAGTATAAAGCCATGAAGGCTGATTTTGACAAGCAGGTTGCTGAAGCTAAAGAAAGTCTTGCCGGTATCGAGGGTTTCAAATTTGTATTGAACAGCGTTGTTAAGAAAATTGGAAAAGCGGAGCCTACTGCTGCAGACTTTGAGCAGTACAAGGCAGAAAATGAGATGGAAACCCGCTTGAAATCCGTTATGGTGAATGCTTTGAAAGAGGATAGCTACAAGGATTTCTATAAAAATCAGATCCAGAAAGGTGTTGACCACTATGACGAAATGTTGAAGTATAACCTGAACCTGGAATATGATCCAAGAGCAGAACTTGTTGGTGATGATTATGCCAACGGCCGCGAAAGATCATACGGTAACAACGACGTCAAAGGTCCTGATGCAAGTCATGGTACCCACGTTGCTGGTATTGTTGCTGCAGATAGGACCAATAACATCGGTATCAAAGGTGTAGCGGATAAGGTGTTGATCATGGGTGTGCGTGCAGTACCAGGTGGCGATGAGCGTGATAAGGACGTAGCCAACTCGATCCGCTATGCGGTAGACAATGGCGCCAAAGTCA
Source organism: Pedobacter sp. NEAU-ZC8 (assembly GCF_059278965.1). NCBI lineage: Bacteria > Pseudomonadati > Bacteroidota > Sphingobacteriia > Sphingobacteriales > Sphingobacteriaceae > Pedobacter > Pedobacter sp. NEAU-ZC8. The sequence goes on along the minus strand of NZ_JCAJXC010000008.1, from coordinate 18,878 downwards.
TCAACATGAGCTTTGGTAAAGCCTATTCATGGGACAAGGAATTGGTTGATGAAGCAGTAAAATACGCGATGTCTAAGGACGTGCTGCTTGTTCACGCTGCCGGAAATGATAACAAGAATACCGATGTGGAGGTAAACTATCCAAATCGCAACTACCTTTCAGGTGGTGTTGCAGGTGCTTATCTTTCCGTAGGTGCTTCAACTCCAACAAATGATGAATCCTTAAAGGCTGATTTCTCGAACTATGGAAAAACATCGGTAGACGTTTTTGCACCAGGTTATCAGATCAATTCGACCATCCCGGATGGAAATGCTTATGCGAAGTTTAATGGAACCAGTATGGCTGCACCCGTTGTAGCAGGATTAGCCGCAACCATCCGTTCGTACTATCCGAAATTAACAGCTTTACAGGTAAAAGAGATCATTATGAAATCTGTTGAGAAAGTTAATCACCCGGTAACGGTAATGGTTGATGAAGCGCCGGTATCTATGCCTTTCTCTGATCTGTGTGTAACGGGAGGTATTGTAAACGCTTACAATGCACTGAAACTCGCAGCAACCTATAAATAAGTACTGTATTTAGGATCAGGAAGCTGATCCTTTCAATCCCCTGTGTCAGATTGTTATTGATGATGCAGGGGATTATTTTTTGTCCTCCTCAAACTTGATAAACTCCCAGACTGCTTTTTTTCGCTTATACCAAACCTTGTAGCTCTGGCTTGGCGGTATGGTGAAATGGAAGGTCAGTTCTGTCTCATTAGAGTCCTTCGGGAGGAAGCTGGATAACAGCGCATCTGCTATGTTCTTGATTTGTTCTTCGGTATGCATATGAAAAGTAAATGTACAGGCTGATGTTGTGAAATTACTAATAATTATTTCCAAATTATAGGGCTGGTAATCTGATATTTCAATTCTGCAACCTTTCTGAGTGCTTCCTGCGCTGGAATAAGTACCATTGAAATATCAAATGGCTAAGATCTGTAAATTGTTTCTGCTTCTTGTCTTTACCGGTTTTCAGGTAAGTGCCCAGGCTTGGTTGCCAGGATATAATTATCGTAAGAAGATTACGATCCATAAAGAATTTGTGGCGGGTGCGGTGAACCTGGAGAACTTTCCTCTGCTGGTTGCATTGGAGGATCCTGACCTCCGGTATGTAGCAGGAGACTGTTCCGGGAATAAGATCTCCGGCAGCAAGGGCCGTGATTTTGCTTTTACGCTGGTGACTGCCGCAGCGACACCTTTAAGCTATCAGCTGGATCACTATGAGGCGGCGAGCGGTAAGCTGTTGAGCTGGGTACGACTGCCATCACTTGCGGCGGCGGGAACTGCTACCGCAGCTACGGAAATCTATCTCTATTACGGGTCCAATAACATTCACTTTCCCAACGCTGCAGCATCACAGTTCACCTGGAACAATGATCAGGATCGAATATGGCACATGAATGCAGCGCCTTCAGGCGTTCCCATTGAAAATGCTGCCCGCAGTGTAGCAGCGGAAGCTTTGCGACCAAGCAACAATATGACTGCCTCCAACTATGTACCCGGAAAGATAGGAAGTGCCATACAGTTGAATGGCAGCAACCAGCAGCTGAGCGCGGGGAAAATTAACAGCACCAATTTCTTTATGTCCTGCTGGATCAAATTTACCGCAGCCAACCGCGAGCAGGTGATCCTCAGCACAGACAGCGCTGCTTTTGGGGGTTATGTCTTGAAGCTGGAAGCATCAGGGCGCCTGTCGCAGGAAACACGGACGAATTCATCAACTTCAGTTAAACTGTCAACGCTGATCATGGTGCCGGATCGCTGGTATCATTTAACGAGCCAGTCTTATCAGGGGCGAAGGGACATTTACATAGATGGGGTAAACTATGCTGTCGGTTTAGGTAGTTTTGCCTCGAAGCTGGGCGGCAGCCTGGTGGTAGGCTCCAGTAAGGTTCAAGATAAGTATTTCGGCGGCATCATAGACGAATTGAGGATACAGACCTTCAATGCAAGCCCCGAATGGATCATGACCAATTATATCAACCAGCGAGACCCTGCAGCCTTTTATGCGGTGTCTGCAGAAGAGTCAAATGTAGAACTGCTGCGTACGGGCATGGTATTCAGTAATGTGCTGAATCAATCATGGGCCGAACCATCAAACTGGAGTAGCAAGGAAGTGCCGGAAAACTATGAACAAGTGATTATTGGTCAGGGTGCAAAGCTAAGGGATGGAATACCTGAGGGATTAAGCTTGAATAGATTAACCCTGGAACGAGATGCGATAATGCTGCTGGGGCAGCCCATGGAAGTGCTTTGTGACTCCAGGCTGGATTCGGGGGCCAGGCTTAGCATAAATGAGGGCGCCTACCTGCAGCTCGATGCCAGTCTGATTAATCATGGCCTGTTGGAAAGCAATGCGGAGGCACAATCCGGTGGACTACGGGTTGCAGGTGCTGCTTCGCAATTCGTTTTTGGTTCGGGGCATATCGCCGTACAGGAGCTCTTGCTGGATAAGGCAAGTACTTCCGCGGTGCTAAAGTTAGAACAGCCAGTTGACGTGTTCGGCTATGTGCAGACGAAAATGGGCGTACTGAATTCCAATGGTCATTTAACCCTGAAGCATACCGGTACCGCGAAGCAAGGTTTTTTATGGCCGATCTCGACGCCGCCTGAAGCGGCGGTTATCGGGGAGGTCAATGTGGAGCAACATGTTGCAGGTGCCTTTCCTGCGCCTGCAACCGCCCGGGGTTGGCGCCTGTGGAGCTCGCCGGTTTATCATGGATCGGGTGCAGACTTGTCCTACTATCATTTGTTTGATCTCAAAGCTGCCTTGTTTGTAACTGGTCCGGGTGGAATGCGGAATGACTTCGATGATTCTCCGCAGAACGGACACACGATTTATACCCACAATCAGGCGCTGACCGGCACACTCTCGCAGAAGTATAGCGGGATCCCGGTGATGAACACAACCGTTGATGTGGGTAGAGGCATCTATGTGTTTTCGCGTGGTGACCGGCTTGTGCCTGATGCTTATGCCAGGCAAGTCCAGACCGCCCCGTTTGAAAGCCCTGGATCTTACACCATCAAGCATAAAGGGCTCCTGTTTCAGGAAAGTTTGCATATGGAGCTCCAGAACCGCAACATGGGGGAACCGGGTGATGGCTTCCATCTGCTGGGGAATCCATATGCAGCAGTGCTTAGCTGGTCGGATTTGCAGCGAGAAAATCTGAGCCCATACGTCTGGAAATTCAACCCCTTGAATAATGCATACGATGTGACAGATGATCCAAATACCAGGATCAAGGCTGCTGAAGGATTCTTTGTAAAAGTACTGAACGGACAGGGCAGGGGCAGCATTGACTTTAGCCCCGGGCATGCGGATGAAACGATCTCCGGGAGATCAAATAGACGTTTGGCTACAGTGGAACATCATGCTACGCAGCATGCAGCTGATGGTAAGATCCGTGTCGTGCTGGCAAGAGAGGCTTTTGAGCAGCAATATACCCTGGTGTTGTCGACCCTGGGCAACAATGATGTCGATGACCGGGATGCAACTGCGCTGGGCGTCGGTTATGTAAGTGTTGCCGGACTTGCCGGTGCTGAAACAAAGCTTTCGGTAGATACGCGTGCAAAACCCGAAAGGCGACTGCTGGAGGTGCCATTGTACGTGAAAGGGTATGTAACAGGTAAATACCAGTTGCGCATATCGGGCATTGGAACACTGGAGGCCGGCACGACGTTGATCCTGGCAGACCGCTATCTGCGTACCCAGAAGGTCCTGTCCGAAGATCAAGTGTATGAGTTTGACTTAAATACGGCAGTAGCGGAAAGTTTCGGTGAACATCGTTTCGTATTGATGCTCAAACCATCGAAGCTTGAACTGCAGCCGGAAACCGATACAGCTGGCGAGGAGCTTGAGTTGCTGATTTACCCTAATCCTTTCTACAGTAGTTTCGAACTGAAGCTTCCCGGTATGGTGCGTTTCAGGATGGAACTGCGTCTACGGGATCTGATGGGACGGCTGCTCCTGCGACGCAACTTCGGCTGGCTGAATGGTGCGGAAGTGCTGCAGGTAGATACGCCCGGTATTGGATCCGGACTCTACCTGGTGGAATTGATCAATCTGGATACGAATCGACCGGTGAAAACCTTGAGGATCATTAAACGCTGAAACCACATAAATTAGAGATTATGGTAATTACTCCACTGCTCCCCGTCAACCTACAGATTTGGACACTGATCTTACTGCAAGCAGCAGGGATGGACGATCCAGGCATGCCCGGGGGAGACCCTGATCTGCCGGAAACACCGCTGGATGCTGGTGTTTACATCCTGATCATTATCACGCTGCTTTATGGTGTATGGAAGATCCGCAGGTCGAAGCGTCCAACAGTTTGACTGCTCCCAGTTAGTCTGCCGCCAGCTGAATACCTTCCTTGTGCAGGATGTAGTTGAAAATGCCATGGATCGGTTTCTGATAGATGTTGCCAATTTTCACATCATTCTCCTGGCAAACTGCTCTTAGTACGTCCTGATAAAAATAAGCGATGGATCCAATAAAATGGCAGTTCAGATTTTTGTAGTCTGCGTAATCCTTGATGTTTGTGTCTACAAATTCCTGGAAGCCCGCGCGCAGAACCTCCACAATAAATGGATGACTCAGGTTGCTGGCCATAAATCTGCTAAGCGAAGCCAGGTAGATGTTTGGAAATGGCCGTTGATATACATTGGTGATTACGCTTTCTTTATTGATGTCGTAGGTTTCTGCGAATGCTTTACCAAGCTTCTCCGGCATGGAGCCATACAGGTAAGAGGTCACGAGTTTACGGCCAAAGTAAGTTCCGGAGCCCTCATCACCAAGCACGTAACCAAGACCATGCCTGCTGTCGTGTACATGTTTTCCATCGAAGTAAGAAATGTTTGAACCCGTACCAAGAATGCAGGATAATCCTTTCTCATCACCACATGTTGCATAAGCGGAGCCTACAAGGTCATTGTCTACACTGATGAAAGCTTTCTTAAAGAATAGTGACAAGCCATTGGATACCACCTCATGTTTGTCCGGCGAGGAACTTCCAGCACCGAAAAAGTAGATCTCCTGTACTTTGGAAGCATAAGGTGCAAATTCTTCCTTTTTTGCAAGTACCTTATAGATCTCCTGTTCATTCAGGAAGTAGGGATTTATGCCTTTGGTGTTGAAAGTGATAATTTCTCCATTATCATAACCCATCCAGTCTGTTTTCGAGGAACCGCTGTCAGCTACTAATATCATGCGTTAAAAATAATAATCTTATTGAACATTTAGGGTTCCGCTGATTTCTTTCAGACTGATCTCGGTGATCTTTGCCTGGTACTCAGCATCTAATAGTCGGGTAATGGCATTGATGGAGTTTCGCTGAGCCTCACGCAGTTCTAGTGGAGATATGCTACCCAGGCGATATTTCTCTAAGGTGATTTCCAGGTTCTGATCTGCAACCTGCACGTTGCCAGACTCGACTTTAAGCAGGTCGAGATTGGTCATATAATTCTGGTAGGTAGAAATCAACTGTGCATTGATGGTCTGTCTGGTTCGTTCGAGGTCGAGCACTGAAGAGCTGATGGAAACCTTCGCATTGCGTTCATTTTGTCTTTGGAGAAAGCCGTTGAAGATGTTTACACTGGCAGAAAGTCCGTAGGTGAGTCCATTAGACTGGATTTTCTGGTTAAATCCGGTAGGGCTGGTACTTCGGGACACCTGGTAGCCACTATTTACGGCAATGACCGGATACCGCTGGCCTTTGATCTGCTTGAGGTTGAGCTCGGCGATCTTCTTGTTGATAAATGCGTTCTGCAGACTTGGGTTGAGCTGCTGTGTCTTTTCTGCAAGATCCTGCAAGACCAGGTTGTTCTGGATATTCATGTCTTCATCTACCTTAAATTCGATGTTAAGGTCCCGGGCCATGATCTGGTTCAGGGTAACCATGGATGTTTTCAACAGGTTTTTTTCCTGTAAATAAGATGAGGTATCGGTATTAAAATCTACAATGGCTGTTAGCACGTCCAGCTTGGAGCCACGGCCGATCTGCAGCTTGTTTTCCGCTATGCGACGTCTTAATCTGGAGATCTCCATGGCACTGTCTTTGGCTACAACAAGCTGCTGCTGGCGTACCATGGCGTAATAGGCATTAACGACATCAGCGATGGTAGTTAGGATCACAGCTTTTGTGTTTACTTCGCCTTGTTTCTGGAGTTCCTTCAAACGATCATAATTGGCGAACATCTGAAAGCCGTCAAAAACCGTCCAGTCGAGCGCCACCCCATAATTGAGGTTGGTGTTTTTTACGCCTGAAAGTTCTTGCTCTGGTCCTGAAGCGGGGGTACGGATGGTGTGCTGGTTACTCCCGTTGTTGGCTACACTTCCAACCAATGCAGGCAAAAAGCCTGCATTACCGACATTTGCATTGTTTTTGGCAATGAGCAGATCATTGTTGACCAATTTGATGTCGTAGTTGTTCTTTAATGCGGTATCTATAGCCTCCCTTAGCGTAAAACGCGGCAAGGAGTCGGTATTCTTATGGAGAATATTCTGTCCGTAGGTATATTGGCTTAGGCCTAAAAAGATCAGGCCCAGGATAAACATATTTATGCTGATTTTCATGCAGGATTAAACATTAACGGTTTCTAATTTCTCGCTTTCGATAGCTGCTTCCAGTGAACGGGTAAGTTCCTTGTTTTCCTTGTGCTCTTTAGACCAGTAGGAATAAATTGCAGGGATAACAAACAGGGTAAGCACCAGAGAGAAGGTGGTACCACCTACGATCACGATACCCATACCCATACGGCTTTTTGCTGCGGCACCAAGTGCCATGGCAATAGGTAAGGCGCCGATGGCGATGGCCAGACTGGTCATCAGGATCGGTCTTAACCTGGATACGGAAGCTTCCCGGATAGCCTCCTGAACGCTTTTACCCTGTTCTTTAAGCTGGTTCGCAAACTCGACGATCAGGATACCATTTTTAGTTACCAGACCGATAAGCATGATTGTGCCGATCTGGCTGAAGATGTTCCAGCTCTGACCAAAAAGCCACAACGACAGAAATGCGCCCGCAACAGCCATTGGCACCGTTAAGATAATGATGACCGGGTCTTTAAAGCTTTCAAATTGGGCGGAAAGGATCAGGTAAACCAGGAGCAAGGCCAGTCCGAATGCAAATAGGGTGTTCGAAGAACTCTCCCGGTAATCCCTTGACTCGCCACCAAGATCGGTTGAGAAGGTGTCATCGAGGACTTTCGCAGCAATTCTATCCATGGCATCCAGGCCTTCACCAATACTTACGCCTGGGGCAAGTCCTGCAGACACGGTTGCTGCAGTGAACCTGTTGTTACGGTACAACTGCGGTGGACTGCTTTCTTCTCGCTGATCAACCACGTTGTCGAGCTGAATAAGTTGTCCTTTATTGTTTCTGACGTAAACGGAACTTAGGTCCAGAGGATCTTTACGGTCTGCAACTTCAAATTGGCCAATAACCTGGTATTGTTTCCCGTTCATGAAGAAGTACGAGAAACGCTGTCCGCTTAAACCAAGCTGTAAGGCCATTCCGATGTCTTGTGCAGAAACTCCAAGGTTCTTGGCTTTGTCGCGGTTTATGGTCAGGTTGATTTCCGGCTTATTGAACTTCAGATTCACATCTGAGGTGGTGAAGCTTGGATCATTTGCGACTTCTTCCATAAACAAAGGCACTTTCTCCCGTAGCTTTTCAAAGTTCTGCGCTTGGATAATGTAGTTTATCGGTAAGCCACCCCGCCGTCCTACGGAAATTGTGGGTTGTTGCGTAACCACAACCTTTCCTTCAGAATACTTGCGGGTGATGCTGGTGAGCTTGTTGGCAATCTCCGCCTGCGGGCGCTCCCTTTCTGAAGGTTTTACCAGGCCCATTCTGAAGAATCCACCATTGGTGGATCCGCCGCCAAAGCCTGGTGAAGTGATGCTGATGTTTACGTTTGTTTCAGGAACGGAGTCTGCGATCATGGTGCCGATCTTGTTCATGAAGTTGTCTGTATAGGTGAAGGAAGCACCTTCAGGTGTACTTACGTTCATGTTGATGGCGCTGCGATCGTCATATGGTGCCGTTTCCTTTGGAATGATGTTCCAGAACAGGGCGATCATTGCCACACAGACTACGATGATTGGAATTGCTAACCAGCGACGGCTAAGGAACTTGTTTAAATTCTCTTCATAACTATCATTCAGTTTCTGGAAGTAGGGCTCGGTCATGAGGTAAAACTTCGATTTGGTATGACCGGTACTCTTCATCAGGTAAGCGTTCAGCATCGGTGTCAGGGTTAGCGACACAAATGCGGAGATGAGCACTGCGGCGCCAATTACGATACCGAACTCCCGGAAGAGCCTGCCGACGAATCCTTCCAGGAAGATCACAGGCAGGAATACTGCTGCCAGCGTAATCGAGATGGAGATCACGGCAAAGAAGATTTCATTGGAACCCTTGATTGCCGCTTCAAAGGGCGAATAGCCTTCTTCGATCTTCTTAAAGATGTTTTCGGTAACTACGATACCATCATCTACCACTAGTCCGGTAGCGAGTACAATCGCCAGCAGGGATAGTACATTGATGGAAAATCCAAAAATGTACATGATGAAAAAGGTAAAGATCAAGGATACGGGAATATCGATCAATGGCCGGAAGGCAATTGCCCAATCCCGGAAGAAAAGGTAGATGATCAGAATTACAAGGATCAACGAAAGGATGATCGTCTCTGTAACTTCGGTGATCGACATCTTGATGAACTCGGTTGTATCCAATGAAACTTCCAGTTTGATGTCTTCTGGAACATCTTTTTTCAGCTGTTCGAAGCGTTTGTAGAATTCCTCGGAGATGGCCAGGTAGTTGGCACCTGGTTGGGGAACAAGCCCCACGGCCACCATCGGTTTGCCCGATTCGCGTAATACAGTTTCCTCGTTTTCTGATCCCAGCATGGCATAACCTACGTCCTGCAGCCTGACCACGTTATTGGAGTCACTGGTAAGAATCAGGTTGTTAAATTCCTGTTCGTTGGTAAGTTTTCCTAAGGTTTTAACGATAAGCTCCGTGTTGGCACCGGTGATTTTTCCAGAGGGCAATTCTACGTTTTCGCGGTTCAGCGCATCAACCAGATCAGAGGAGGTTAATCCGTATGCTGCAAGTCTAGCCGGGTCAATGCGAATACGCATGGCATATTTTCGCTGCCCCTGGATTTGAACGCTACTTACACCAGAAATGGTTTGCAGACGTTCTGAAATGACGTTTTCCGCATAATCGCTTAATTCCATCACATTACGTTTATCGCTCTGGATGGTCATGGTGATCACGGCCTGTGAGTTAGCATCCGCCTTGCTCACTGTGGGATTGCCGTCAATATCCTTTGGCAAGCTTCTAGCTGCCTGTGACACCTTATCACGGACATCATTTGCTGCATCATCGATATTCTTGTCGAGGTTAAACTCTATCGTGATGTTACTGCTACCCTGGTTACTTGAAGATGAAATGTTGCGAATACCATCGATACCATTAATGGATTTCTCGAGCGGCTCGGTAATCTGCGATTCAATGATATCGGCGTTGGCACCCGGATAAGAGGTTCGCACGGATACAACGGTAGGGTCGATGTCGGGGAATTCCCTTACGCCCAGGAACGAGTAGCCAATGATCCCAAAAAGCAGGATCATGAGGTTCATTACAATGGCAAGAACCGGCCTTTTTATACTGGTGGTTGAAATACTCATGTTCTTTGAATTAGTTGTTTACCACAGTCACCTTTACAGGAGCATCTTCCTTTAAAGCCATGGCACCGGTGGTAAGTACCGTGTCGCCCGCCTTCAGGCCAGATGTAATTACAATTCGTTCTGCTGTTCTGGTCCCGGATTCTACCGGCACCTGTTTTGCTTTACCGCCTTTGGAGATGAAAACGGTTTTACCTTTTAGTACTGGAATAATAGCTTCATTCGGGACCATCAATGCATTCTCCACTGTACTTAGCGTAAGTCTGATCTTTGCAAATGAGCCTGGCAATAATTCATTTTTAGGATTCTGTGCAAGAGCTTTGATTGATAAGGTACGTGTTTGCGCGTTGATTGCAGGCTCAATAGCATAGACTTTGCCTTTATAGGTCTGATTTATTCCGTCTGTGTTAAAATCGACCTCTGAATTCAGTTTAATCTGGCCTGAATATTTCTCCGGGACAGAGAAGCTGATTTTAACGGGGTTGATGGCCGATAAGTTGGCGATCACCTTATTTGGGGTTAAATATTCACCAATAGAGATGTTTCGTAAGCCGATCTTACCATCAAATGGTGCGCGAATGCTTGCTTTCGCAAGTTGTGCCCGCACCAATTGCGCCTGAGCATTTAAGGATTGTAGTTCTGCCAATGCGGTATCGTATTCTTCCTGGCTTATGGCACCTTTAGCCAATAGCTGCTTTGCACGATTTTCGTTCGATTGTGATAGTTTTTGACCTGTAAGTACCTGTTGCAGCTGTGCTTGGATATCGCGGTCATTGATCTTAACCAGCAAGGTGCCTTTTTTAACATTGCTGCCTTCGGTAAAATATATCCCCGTTACCAATCCAGCGATCTCACTCTGAAGGGTTACAGATTCGTTTGCTTCGACAGAGCCGGTGACTTCCAATTCATTTTCAAATGCATCTGGCGTTACCACAATGCCGTTTACAACCATGCCGGAGCCAGAGCCACCACGGCCGCCCTTACCGGATTCGGAAATGGCTTTGTTTGCTGTAATTCGGTAATAGACAAAGTAGGCAAGTGCCACTGTAAGAAGGGCATAAACGATGTATCTGATTTTCATTTTTGAGATTGTAAATGGGATTAACAAACAAAAATATCTAAATAAGTTAGCAGGTTCATGTTGTATTAAGTATGTTACACCTCTAAATTCAATTTATTAAGGTTAAAGTAGGAGAAGTCCTATTTTTGTCGAAAAGCTGTTAAAGTATGTTTAAAAAAAAATCACTATTAGGGGTGGTCATTTTACTATCCCTTGGCCTTACGGCGAAATCGCAGGTTAAGATCGGTTTTGAAGTAAGTTTTACAGAGCCACAAGCACATTATGCTGAAGTGGAGATGAATATCTCGGGCATCAACAAGGACTACGTTGATGTTAAAATGCCGGTTTGGGCACCAGGATCTTACCTGGTAAGGGAATTTTCCAAGAATGTGGAAGGTTTCCAAGCAAGTGCTGCAGGTAAACCAGTAAAATTTGAAAAAGTTAGAAAGAACATCTGGCGGATCTATGGCGCTAAAGCGAATCAGCTAAAGATCAATTATCGCGTATATGCTTTTGAGGTTTCCGTACGTACCTCGTTCATTGATGCTTCACATGCTTTCTTGTCTTCCACAGGTATATTTATGTATCCTGAGGGGCACCTGAAATCGCCAAGTACCGTTAAGGTCATCCCTTTCAAAGGCTGGTCTAAAGTATCTACCGGACTTGAACCTGTTGCCGGACAACAATTCACTTATACTGCGAAAGACTTTGACATCCTTTATGATAGTCCCCTGGAAGTAGGTAATCAGGATATATTTGAATTTACGGCTTCTGGTGTAAAACATGAAGTTGCGATGTATGGCGGCGGTAACTACGATAAAGAACGCTTGAAAGTAGATATGGCCAAAATTGTGGAACAAGGCACGGCCATTTACGGCGAGAATCCGAATAAACACTACACTTTCATTGTGCACAACTTTGAGCGTGGCGGCGGTGGTCTGGAGCACTTAAACTCTACGGTGCTTGGTGCATCCCGTAATCAATATAACAATGAAAGAGGCTACAACGGCTTTTTAGATCTTGTTGCGCACGAATATTACCATTTATGGAATGTTAAACGCCTTAGGCCGGTGGCTTTAGGTCCGTTCGACTACGACAATGAAGTTTATACCACCAATCTATGGATTGCGGAAGGCTTCACGGCTTATTACGAGAATAAACTAACACACCGCGCAGGGTTTAATGATCAGTTAACCTTTGTCAACAAACTTGCCGGCGCAGTCGCTGCGGTAGAAAATACCCCAGGCGCAAGGGTACAGTCGGCAGCGATGGCCAGCTACGATGCCTGGATCAAACAATACCGTCCGGATGAGAACTCCAGCAACAGCTCGATTTCCTACTATAGCAAAGGTGAAGTCATTGGTTTAATGATGGACCTTGCGATCGCTCATGCCACTAAGGGTGAAAAGAGTCTTGATGATGTTATGAAAGCGATGTACCTGCAGTGCAAAGCACAAGGTAAAGGTTATACAGATGTCGAGTTCAAAGCTATGGTTGAAAAGATCAGCGGCATTAGCTTCACTGCTTTCTGGGACAAATATGTTACCGGTACAGCGCCGGCGGATTATGCCACCTACTTTGGTTATGCTGGAGTTACGGTGAAGAACGAAAATGAAGGCAAGCAAGTACCTTATCTTGGTGTAGCTTCGCGTAAAATAGAAGGACGTATGTTCATCTCGGCAGTTTCCAGGAACTCCGCTGCATGGACAGCAGGATTGAATGTAAACGATGAGCTGATCAGCATCAATGGTGTGCCTGTAGAGGCTGCGGTGGAGCGTATGCCGGAGCTGACCAGTAAAAAGGTTGGAGACGTTGTTGCGATCAAGGTTGCCAGGGATGGAAAACTGCTGGACTTTAAGGTAACGCTAAAAGCAAATCCAAACATCAAGCTGGTAGCCCAAATTGATGAAAATGCAACGCCTGCACAAAAGGCGGTGCTTAAGAGATGGGCAGGGGTGTAAACGCCCTCCATCGGACATAAAAAAAGCGGCTGGTCATTTTTCGATGACCAGCCGCTTTTTTTATGTTTAAGGTTTACTTAAAATGTAAATCGTACCGACAGACCTAAACCTGAAGAATCGAATTCTGTAGAAGGTGCAAGTTCAATTGCTGGTTTCCAATCTAAAGACAAGTTGATCGGCGCGTCAGCGAATTTGTAATCTAAACCAACTACACCGTCAAGAGAGATATAGGCTTTGTTGGTGTCGTCAAACTTCCATTTTCTCGAACCTACGGATCCACCGATACCATAGTACCAGTTCAGTCCTGGAGCACCTTGAAGCGGATTGTAGATCTCATATAGACCCGTTACTCGGAAATAAGAATAGCCGTCGTTTGATCTGAAATTTGCAATCAGGTCCAACATCTTGTTGTCGCCAAGGGTGGTTTTAAAAGTCACACCATTTGCGGTTCCAAAACGTCCACCTATGGCATTCCTGTAGCTTTGGGCATTAGAAGTACTGTAAAGGCCGATAGTGGCAATCACAGTTAAACACATCATCGTAAAAAGTTTTTTCATAATTTTTTTTAATTAAACAATCAAATTGGACGATTCAACTCTTGTGCCAGTAAATTCCGGCAGCTGCAAATGTACAATCGCCGGGGCATAAGGCCTAATATAAAGGGGGGCGATTTAAGATTCTGAAGGGGGTAGACAGCGTTAATGCAAGCATTCCGGAGATTTTAATACATTGATTATTTTGTTAGATTTGAGATACACCAAATATTTAAGTAAACTTTATGGGAACAACAGTCACACGGGTATTTGATATTCTAAACTATAACATCGAGAATTTCCCTAAAGATGATTTCGTCAGCGGAAAGGTTAATGCAGTATGGAAATCTTATAGTACTCAAGCCTTTTGCGAAACGGTCGACCGGCTAAGCAGAGGCTTAGTTAAACTTGGCATGGGAAAAGGTTCCAGAATTGCAGTGATGTCACCGAACAGGCCTGAATGGAACATTGCTGATTTCGCTATTATGCAACTTGGTGCTTACCAGATTCCATTGTATCCGACCCTTGCTGCTCAGGATATTAGCTTTATAATTAAGGATGCTGAGGTTGACTTGATCTTCGTTGCGGATGAAGCTTTGTATTTGAAGGTTAAAGCTGTTATTGATGCTTTAGATATTCCAATTGAGGTCTATAGTTTTGATCAGGTTTCTGGTGTGCCGCATTGGTCGGCCTTGGAGCAGGCTGGTATGGCTGCCGCAGAAATTGATCTGGAGCCCTACCGGCAAGCAGTTACGCCGGAAGATATTTTAACGCTGATCTACACTTCGGGAACGACGGGTACACCCAAAGGCGTGATGCTAACCCACAATAATCTGGTGCAGAACTTTAAAAATTGCGCCAAGATCTTTCCTTCAGGGGTACACCGGGTGTTGAGTTTCCTGCCTTTGTCGCACATTTTTGAACGCATGATTGTTTACGTATACTTTTATACCGATGCCGCTGTGTATTATGCGGAGAGTATGGACACCATTGTAGCAGATATTCAACATGTGAAGCCACACGGCTTTTCTACCGTACCGCGCCTGTTGGAGAAAGTGTACGATAAGATTATGGAGAAAGGGAAGGAGCTTGCCGGCCTAAAACGGAAGATCTTCGATTGGTCGGTCTCAGAGGCGGAGAAATTCGAATTCTCCAATGGCTGGTTCTATAAGATGAAACTGAACATCGCCAGGAAACTTGTGTTTAAAAAATGGCAGGCGGCGCTTGGCGGTGAGATTATTGTCATTGTTTCTGGTGGTGCAGCCTTAAACCCGAGGCTAGCCAGGATCTTTTGGGCTGCAGGTATGCCGGTTTTCGAAGGGTATGGGCTAACGGAAACGTCACCAGTAATTACGGTAAACCATTTCGATCATACCATGTTTGGTAGTGTAGGTCCGGTAATTGATGGGGTAGAGGTGAAAATTGCGGAAGATGGCGAGGTGCTCACACGCGGGCACAATGTGATGAAAGGCTATTACAATCGTCCTGACCAGACTGCAGAAACGATTGATGCGTCGGGTTGGTTTCATACAGGCGATATCGGTGAGCTGGTCGATGGGAAGTTCCTGAAGATCACGGACCGGAAAAAGGAGATCTTTAAAACTGCCGGTGGCAAGTACGTTGCACCGCAGATTTTGGAGAATAAATTTAAAGAAGCACTGCTGGTGGAGCAGGTGATGGTATTGGGTGAAAACAGGAAATTTCCTGCTGCGCTAATTGTTCCTAACTTTGCGGCACTCAAAAACTGGGCTGCTGAAAAGGGGATCTCTTATGAAAGCAATCATCAGCTGATCGAAGCACCGCAGGTGCTCGAGAAGTATCAGCAGATTGTGCAGGAAACCTGCAAAGATTTTGGTAAGTGGGAACAAGTGAAGCGTTTTCATTTACTCGAAAAAGAATGGACCATTGAAGGTGCTGAGCTTACACCTAAACTAAGTTTGAAGCGGAAAGTCATCCTGGAAAAAAACAAGGATGCGATAGAGGAAATATATAGAAATGCAGAAAGTTACAAGATTTAGGGCAGTTGTATGGGTGGTTACCGCCATGCTTCTTCCCGCAGTAGTACAAACCGGTTGTTCAAGCCGTAAATCGGGACTAAGCACTGGCTCGGAAATACATAAAAGTGTTGAAGCCCCCCGGGGCATGGTTGTTACAGCAAGTGAATATGCTTCGCAAGTGGGCCTTGATGTACTTAAAAATGGCGGTAACGCCGTAGATGCAACGGTGGCGGTGCAGTTTGCGTTAGCAGTGGTTTATCCGAATGCCGGAAATATCGGTGGCGGTGGATTTATGGTTTATCGTAGTGCAGCGGGCGAAACCAGTACGCTGGACTACCGCGAAAAGGCGGCTTCTCAGGCTAGCCGCGACATGTACCTGGACAATGCAGGTAATGCAATCGTTGAAAAAAGCCTTTATGGCAGTCTTGCTGCAGGTGTGCCCGGCTCCGTTGCCGGTATGGTTGAAGCGCATAAAAAATACGGTAAGATGAAGTGGTCTGCGCTTGTGGAGCCCGCGGTTCAGCTTGCCAGAAAAGGATTCAGGATCTCTGCCAGGCAAGCCCGGGAATTGAATGGCTTACAAGAACGGCTGAAGCAGCTCAATCCGATGGGTACAGCGCTGATCAAAGATAACTGGACCGAGGGAGATTTGCTGATGCAGCCTGAGCTCGCATTTACCATGGAGCAAATCCGGGATAAAGGTCGCGCAGGGTTCTATGAAGGTCCGGTTGCTGACGCTATTGTTGCGCAGATGAAGCAGGATGGGGGCATTATCTCTAAAGAAGATCTTAAGAATTACCATGCCGTTTGGCGTGATGCCGTCACCGGAAGTTATAAAGATTTTAAGGTTATCACCATGCCGCCGCCCTCTAGCGGTGGAATTGCCTTAATTCAGCTGTTGAAGTCTGTGGAGGCATTTCCATTAAAACGTTGGGGATTCAATAGAGACTCGACGATTCAAGTTATGGTAGAAGCAGAACGTAGGGTTTATGCCGACCGTGCCGCTCACCTGGGTGACCCCGATTTTTACAAGGTTCCTTCAAAGGCGTTAATGTCTGATGCCTATATTAAACAGCGTATGGCAGACTTCAGCTGGGCGCGTGCAACACCAAGTAGCGCTATAGCTGCAGGAGAAATTGCTCCGGCGGAACATGAAGAGACAACACACTTCTCTATTGTTGATGCTGAAGGTAACGCGGTGTCGAGTACCACAACGTTGAATGGTTCCTATGGCGCTGTTGTGGTTGTTAAAGGAGCTGGATTTTTGCTGAACAACGAGATGGACGACTTTTCCGTGAAACCGGGATCACCGAATATGTACGGCTTAGTAGGTGGTGAAGCAAATTCCATCGCGCCGAATAAACGAATGCTGAGTTCTATGACCCCAACCATTCTGGAGAAAGACGGCAAGCTGTACATGGTGGTTGGCACACCTGGCGGTTCTACAATCATTACTTCGGTATTCCAGACGATCCTGAATGTTGTGGAGTTTGATCAGGATATGCAGACTGCCGTAGATGCTAAAAAGTTTCATCACCAGTGGTTGCCTGACGAGGTGGCTTATGAGGCTGAGGCAATTGATAGTCTTACCTTAGATAAGCTTAAAGAAAAGGGGTACAAAATGGTACCACGTGGCCCTATTGGTCGTGTTGACGCGATACTTAAGATTAAATCAGGTTATCAGGGCGGTGCAGATCCGCGTGGTGATGATAAGGCAATGGGATTTTAATCTTCTTATCATTCCATTAGCCTTGCTGACCAAGGCTTACAAAGCTCCTCCATGCGAGGAGCTTTTTTTATTTTGCGTTGCGCGAAAAATCCCCGTACCGAGCAGTATTTTCCCAACTTTACTCATTTTACGCGTTTTTCACGCAGGATTTACTTTTGGACAGCGCTAAAATAGGGTTGAAATTCCTTGTTTTTGGCTGTTTTTGGCTGGTTTTCTTGGGTTCGTGAAAATATTTTTAAATTTTTTCCTCCGGATGATAGTGTAGGTCTGCGTTAAACCGCATATGTGCTGGTTGTAATCTCCTCAGTTTTTGATTATGGCGGGGTGTTGGTTAATCTATTAATTTTTAGTTAGTTGGATGATAATTCTGGCGGCTTTTAGTTAAGGATGCTTAACCATAAGTATTGGTTTTTATGGATGGTATTTGGTTGTTTTGTGCTGCTTTGGTGGGGGATGCTGGGGGCTTAGTGTATTTTTTAGGGGCTTACAGTAATCAAATACGTAGCCAAAAGGTGTATATACCGTATAAATATTTTTAAATATGGTATAAATCCCAAAATGTTGCGTAATATTGCATTGTCAAACAACAACAAAAACATCACCCTATAAAATCACACAAAATGAGGTCTACCAGCCCAATCACAAACAACAAATTCAAAGCAGCAGCATTAGCACTAGCTTTATTCGCAACCACTTTCACCGCATGTAAGAAATCCGCAGATGAGGATTTTGCACCACAGGAGTCCGTAAATCAAAGTGAAACCGTAGTTTCCACAGATGACCTGGGAGAAACCGCAGAGAAAGGCAGCTACCACTTAAAAGACCATACTTTAAAAGGAACCTTCAAGTTTCCGATTGGTGCGGCAGTAGTAAAAGAGTTACTTGATGATCCTTTGTATGCTAAAACCTTAGTTAAAGACTTCTCCAGACTAAGTTCTGAAAGTAACTTTAAATGGGGTGCTGTGCACCCGTCAATTGACAAGTATACTTTTGCAAAAGCGGACGCAATTGTAGCCTTTGCAGAAAAGAACAACATGAAAGTTCATGGCCACACCTTGCTTTGGGCACATGATGGAAATGAACCGCAATGGGTTAAGAATTTTCAAGGTGATAAAGCAGCTTGGGAGAAATTGATGAAGGACCACATCACCACTGTTATGACACACTTCAAAGGTCGTGTACAATCTTGGGATGTTGTAAATGAGCCAGTTAAAGAAGGTGGTGTTTATACCAACAGCATCTGGTACCGTAAGCTTGGTAAGGACTGGGTAATCAAAGCCTTCAAATACGCTCAGGCAGCGGATCCAAAAGCCAAACTTTTCTTGAATGACTATGGCCAGGAGTATGGTGGCAAGAAAATGCAGGAGCTTTTGAATATTGTAGATGAAGCCAGGAAACAAGGTGTTACCATTCATGGTATGGGCTTTCAATTGCACACAGTATTGCGGATGGAAACCAAGCTTATAAACAACAATTTAAAATTGGCAGCAGATAAGGGATTATTGATACATATTTCTGAGTTGGACATCTCTGTGAAATATGGCATGCCGAAAACCTTCCCGCTTAGCGATGCAATGGCAAGGGCACAAGGCGCTAAGTTCAAAGAGATTGTTGCAGGTTACCTGAATACTGTTCCTAAAGCGCAACAATGGGGTATCACCACCTGGGGTGTATCAGATAAAACTTCGTATTTCAATAAAGGATATGTAAACGCTGATCACGACTATCCATTATTATTCGGAAAAGACTACAAAGCGAAATGGGCTTACAGGGGTTTCATTGAAGCAGGTCTGAACAGATATCCAGGTTCATTCTAAAAAGAAAACATTAATAAATGCTTATAGGGAAGGTGGCTCAGCG